>CAWBFL010000024.1:0-12411 GCA_963787905.1 uncultured Acidobacteriaceae bacterium
CTCCAGCGGGTCGGCGTGAAGATGAAAGTAAGAGGCTTGTGGTCGGTGTATAGGCGAACCTCGCGGCTTGCCAAATATTGTTGAAAGCGTTTAAATCCAAAGATAATACTCAGCGCTTCCTTCTCAAGCTGACTGTAGTTTCGCTCTGCTGACGACAGTGTTCGGAGATGCACAGGTGATCATTTGCTCCTTGCCGTCTGATTGCTTCTGAAGTAAGACAGCTCCGACTCCGAACGGAGACGCATCAGTTTCCAGACAATCACTGGCTTTGTTTAATCGAAGTGGTAGCGTATAGAGCATTGCAGCCAAAGCTGATTTGATTGCGTCAAATGCAGCTTGACGCTCAGAAATCCATACCCTCATTGATGACGACCGAATCATTGGGGTCGGCCTCATTCACGTTGGGCAAAACGTCCAACGGAAATCCGCCGGAAAACCAGATCACATTCTTTCGCCCGGGAATGCCAATCAGATACCGGGCCAGCATATCGAACGCGCCCAGCGTGTACTTCGCAATCATGTCCTGCTGAAACGAAGTCGCCAGCGCCTGAAAGCGGTTGACCGAATCGATCGTCTCCTGCGACAGCATCCCTGCTACCGCTGCGGGGTCGTTCGCCATGGCATCCGACAGCGTCGTGTCGGTGATCGGCCCTCCGTTGATCGGATCCGACAAAATGTCCGATGCCTGCGGCGCCCCCTTCTTCGACGTCAATGTCGCCTTCAGTACCTCCATATCCGACGTGAACCCCTGCAACATCACCAGCCTGGTGGTCAGGGCGAAGATGGCAATGCGCGTCCCCGGCGCGGCGTGATTCAGGAAGTCGATCAGCTGCTTGCGCGCGTAGGGCTGTGCATTCAACGGCGTATTCAGATAGTCGAGCAGCAGCACGTTCACCGGGCCATTGACCGGCGCCGGCGTTTTGTTGGTAAACAGACCAGCGGGAAGCTTGTCCGCGGGAGCAATCTTGATGTCCGACGCCGGCACCTCGCTGTGCTCCTCGAAGTGCTTGATGATCTGCGGCTTGTTGTTCTCCATCAGGGAGAATTCGGACGCTTTCAATCCATGGATCGGGTTTCCCTGCGAATCATCCACCACTACGTCGATCACGACCAGGTTGCTATAGGTGCGGATCGTGGTGACCTGGCTGGCGTCCTGCTGCTGCCGATTCGCTGCATTTTCCAGTACCCTGCTCGCGACCTGGGGCGGGTTGACGCCGGTTTGGCCGAGCAGCGGCAGCGCGAAACCAGCCGCCAGTGCGATTGCGGCAAATGATTGAAACGAAACTGACCGGTAGGTGCGATCCAATGGCCCCTCCTGCGTGTTCATCTTCTTAAAGATACACTGGTGTTAGACGGGCGAAATGAATCTTTGCTGCAGCGGCCCCCGCCTGGCTCTGCTCCCGCAGCATGCCGCCAGCTAACGCTCCGTCACTGATTTGAAAGATGTTTCGCCAGTGCCGTTGGCTGTCTGGCCGGCCGGCTCTTCCACTGCATGGGCGATGTGGCCAACCTGGAGCTTGACCAGCTCGGGCTGGGCAATCCGGGTCGGTCCCAGCACAGCCATTCTTGGCAGCGGGCCGCGCACCATCGCCACTTCGTCGCAGGCATAGAGGCGTGGGCAGGTCTGGCAGTCCCGGTAAATCTTGTCCGGCAGGGTGGTGCGTTCGGCAATCCGGAAGCCGAAGCGGAAGAAGAACTCCGGAATCCGCGTAAACAGGCACACCGAAACCACGCCCTGGGCCTCGCCCTCGTCGAGCAGCGCCTGCAGCAACCGGCCGCCGGCTCCCTGCCCCTTGGCTTCGGGCTTAACCACGATCGATCGCACTTCGGCCAGATGCGGCCCGTAAAGATGCAGCGCGCCGCAACCGAGAAAAATCCCGCTTTCCGATTCCGCTACGGCAAAGTCGCGCACATTCTCGCAGATTTCGGCGTAGCTCCGCCGCAGCAGCGTACCGTCGCCGGAGAGCGAATTGACCAGCTCGAAGATGTTGACCGCGTCCTGCAGCCGCGCCTGCCGCACCGCGGCGCCGCCAACACGCGGTCGCGTGGCGGCAGCGGATTCGGCGGCGGCAAGCAGAGAAGCTGTGCTGCTCATCTAATTATTCTCCCCCAGATTCTGCTTCGTGGCAGCAACTGCTGCAGCCACGCGGGTGCGTGCGGTACCTCCGGCGACATCATGGCAATCCAGCGTCGCTTCCAGCGTAATCGCAGCGAAAAAGTCGTCTGCAAAAACGCTCGAAAGCGCGCGCAGTTCCGCTAACTTTAAGATGATTCAATTCGCGATTGGTTTCCAAACCCAGCCGCACCGCGTTGCCGACAATCTCGTGCGCCTTGCGGAACGGCACGCCCTTGTTCGAGAGATAAGTGGCCGCAGCCATGGCATTCAGATAGCCCGTCGCCGCGGCTGCCCTCATGCGTTCGAAGTTGAACTTCAGCGAGCGCGTGAACTCAGGCAATACGCTGAGAATTCCAGCGATCGTGTCCGCCGCGTCGAAAACCGGCTCCTGGCCCTCCTGCAGGTCCTTGTTGTAGGCGAGCGGCAGGCCCTTGATCAGCACCATCAGGGTTGTCGCCGCACCGGCCAGCCGCGCCGCCTTCCCGCGGATCAGCTCGGTGAAGTCGGGATTCTTCTTCTGCGGCATCGCGCTCGATCCGGTCGAGAACGCCTCCGGCAAATCGAGGAATCCAAATTCAGCGGTCGAATAAAGCGTCAGTTCCTCGGCAAATCGCGAGATGTGAATGCCAAGCGTCGCCAGCACCTGAGTGAACTCCAGCAGGAAGTCGCGATCGCTGGTCGCATCCATGCTGTTGGCGGTGGGCGCATCGAACTCCAGCGCGCGCGCGGCGATGGTGCGGTCGAGGGCCAGCGTCGCGCCGGCGACCGCACCCGAGCCCAGCGGACACAGGTTCATCCGCTTGCGCGCGTCCGTCAGACGCGTGATGTCGCGCTCGACCATGCTGACGTAGGCCAGCAGCCAATGCGCCACCAGTACCGGCTCAGCCCGCTGCAGGTGAGTATACGAAGGCATCACCGCTTCGCCCGCCTGCTCGGCGAGCCCGACCAATGCGCGCGCCCATCGCTGCAGGCCTTTCACCGTCCGGTCAATCGCCTCGCGGACATACAACCGCATGTCGGTCGCAATCTGTTCGTTGCGGCTGCGACCGGTGTGCAGCTTCAGGGCGAGGTCGCCAATCAGTTTGGTCAGCTGCACCTCGACGAAGTGGTGAATGTCTTCCGCGTGCGGCGCAGAGGCGACCAGCTCGGCATAAGTTCCAACGCCGAACCCATCGCCCGCATCTTCCTCCAGATTGAGATTCTCTTGAACCGCAAAATGCGTCTTCAGCCTGGGCAGCAGTGGATCGTCGATCGCCAGCATGATCCGCGCCCACTTTACGTGATGGCTTTGAAACTCCGGCTGCTTGCGCAGCCAGCGGCGAATCGATCCCGGTGTCGTGCCAAGTTCCGCTCCAAGCTGCCGGGGACTGACAACATTCGGGTCATCGGGGACCCCGTCGCTGGAGATGTCGCCCACCGCGTCCAGGCCGTCGATCATCTTTTCCAGTTCGGCCTCGGTCAGGATGCCCGCCGCCGCAATCATGCGCGCGTGGGCCTTCGACGCCTCCACCTCCTGCGGAAGCAGCCGCACGTCGAACGGAAACGACCGCTGCCACTGCTCGAAGGTTCGATCGAGCGGCTCGCGAAAACGGCCGGACCACATCTTTGCGGATTGATGCTGGTTGGTCATCCCTTCCTTGTCTTGAGATCGACTTGGTCGCTCCCGCTGCTCAGTTGCGGCATCTCAGAACCTTTGCTCAGGGTGATCAGGCCACTCTGCGCGTAAGTCATCAGCTTCGCGCGCGTATCCGTAATGTCGAGGTTGCGCATGGTGAGCTGACCGATGCGGTCGCGCGGGCTGAAGCTGGACTCGGTCTTCTCCATGCTCAGGCGTTCGGGCTTGAAGGTCAGGTTCGGCGACTCGGTGTTCAGGATCGAATAGTCGTTGCCGCGACGCAACTCCAGCGTGACCTCGCCGGTGATGGGTCTGGCAACCCAGCGCTGCGAGGCTTCGCGCAACATGATGGCCTGCGAATCGAACCAGCGCCCCTGGTAGAGCAGCCGTCCCAGCTTGCGGCCATTCTCGCGGTACTGCTCGATGGTGTCCTCGTTGTGAATGCCGGTAATCAGGCGCTCGTACGCGATAAACAACAGCGCCAGGCCGGGCGACTCGTAGATGCCCCGGCTCTTGGCTTCGATGATTCGGTTCTCGATCTGGTCGCTCATGCCGAGCCCGTGGCGACCGCCGATGCGGTTGGCTTCGAGCATCAGGGCCACGGGATCTCGATACTCTATTCCGTTCAGCGCAACGGGGAAACCTTCCTCGAAGCGCACGGCAATCTCTTCCCGCTTGATCTCGACGTCGTCGCGCCAGAAGGCTGCGCCCATAATCGGGACAACGATCTTCACGCTGCTCGACAGCAACTCGAGGTCCTTCGCCTCGTGGGTTGCGCCGAGGATGTTGGAGTCGGTCGAGTACGCCTTCTCCGCCGACATCTTGTAGGCGAATCCGGACTTCTGCATGAAGGCCGACATTTCGGCACGGCCGCCCAACTCGTCGATAAAGGTTGCATCGAGCCATGGCTTGTAGACCTTGAGGTCCGGATTGACCAGCAGGCCGTAACGATAGAAGCGCTCGATGTCATTGCCTTTGAAGGTTGAGCCGTCGCCCCAGATGTTGACGTCGTCTTCCTTCATCGCCGTCACCAGCATGGTGCCGGTGACGGCGCGGCCGATGGGGGTGGTGTTGAAGTAGGTGACCCCAGCGGTGGTGATGTGGAACGCGCCCGCCTGCAGCGCGGCGATGCCCTCGCGCACCAGCGGCCCGCGGCAGTCGATCAGCCGCGCCTTCTCCGCGCCATACTCGAGCGCCTTGCGCGGGATCTCGTCATAATCGGCCTCGTCCGGCTGGCCGAGATTGGCGGTATAGGCATAGGGCAGCGCGCCCTTCTGCTTCATCCAATGCAGCGCGGCGCTGGTGTCCAGCCCGCCGGAGAAGGCTATACCCACTTTCTCGCCGACGGGCAGGGATTCAAGAATTACGGACATGTCGATGCGGACCCCAATCTCTTCGCTCTTGAGCGGTTAGGTACGTTTGCGCGCCTGGATGCCGCGGTCGCGTGCGTTCGAAATCCGCTTCGCGCCGCCCAGCAGCATCAGCAGCAGCGCCTTCTGCGCGTGCATGCGGTTCTCTGCCTGGTCGAAGACCAGCGACTGCGGTCCATCCAGCACGGCATCGGTCACCTCGGCGTTGCGGTGCGCGGGCAGGCAATGCATAAACACGGCATCCTGCTGCGCGTGTGCCATCAGCGCCTCGTTCACCTGGTAGGGCTTAAAGATGGGCGCGCGCCGGGTGGCTTCATGCTCGAAGCCCATGCTGGTGCACACGTCCGTATAGACCGCATCGGCCCCGGTCACCGCTTTCACCGGATCGTGCATCAAGGTGATGCTTCCGCCGGTCTGCTCGCTGATCTCGATCGCCTTGTGAATGATATCGAGCTTGGGCGCGAATCCCTTGGGATTGGCAATCGTGCAGTGCACCCCGAGCTGCGCGGCCACCAGCATCAGCGAGTGACACACATTGTTGCCATCGCCAACGTAGGTGAAACGCAGGCCCTGGGCCGAACCGAACCGCTCCTCGAGCGTGAAGAAATCGGCAATGGCCTGGCACGGATGCTCCAGGTCGGAGAGCGCATTGATCACCGGAATGCGCGAGCGCTCGGCCATCTCGGTGATGGTGTCGTGCGAATAAGTGCGCAATACCATCACGCTCATCCAGCGTTCGACGTTGTGCGCCATGTCGGGGATGGACTCGCGCTCGCCCAACGGGGACTGCGTCTGGTCGACAAAGATGGCGTTGCCGCCCAGTGTATTGATTGCCGCCTCGAAGGTCAGGCGCGTGCGCAGCGACGCCTTCTCAAAGAACAGCACCATCTGGCGACCGTCGAGCGCGTGGCGAAAATCTTCGGGATTGCTCTTGACTGCATGCGAGAGCTCCATGATCGCAGCCACTTCATCGACACCCAGATCGCCGACGGAACAGAGGTCCCGTCCGCACAAGCGCTTGGCCGCCTCGGAGAAGGCCACGTCGGACTGAATGCCAAGCGACCCGGCCTTGGCAGGGCGTGCGGACTCGGGGCCGGCGTCCGGCTTCGGGTTCATCATGACGGTTTTGCTACCCATGCGAATGTTCTCCTGCCGGCGCGTGGCCGGCCAATGCTGCACTGGTCGAAGTCAGGTTGGTCAGGATTCCATCGAGCGCCGCAATTGCCGTATCCACATGCTGGCGCTCCAGAATGTAAGGAGGAAGGAATCGGAGTACGGTCTCGCTGGTTCGATTAATAATAATGTGCCGGGCCATCATCGCGGAAGCCGCCTTCGTGGCCAGATCGGCCGAATCGATTTCCAGTCCCAGCATCAAACCCATGCCGCGCACGTCGGTGATGCAATCGTGGCGCCCGCGCAGCCACTCGAGCTTCTGCTTAAAGTAACCTCCAACGTCACGAATGTGCGCAAGGATATCGCCGTGCTTCATGGTGTCGATCACGGCGATCGCTACCGCGCAGGCCAGCGGCCCGCCGCCGAACGTGGTACCGTGCATGCCGGGCGTGAACGCTCGCGCAGCATCATCCGTGCATAGCATCGCCCCCATGGGCAGGCCGTTCGCGATCGGTTTCGCCACCGTGGTAATGTCCGGCTGAAACCCATAGTGCTGGTAGGCAAACCACTCGCCGGTGCGGCCCATGCCCGATTGGATTTCGTCGACCAGCAGCAGCGCTCCGGTGGAGTCGCACAATTCGCGCGCAGCCGCGAAAAACTCCTGGCTTACCGGACGAACTCCTCCCTCGCCCTGCACCGCCTCGATGCAGATGCCGCAGACCTCGTTGGAAAACTTGGCGCGTAGATCGGTGACGCTATCGAAGCGCACGAAATCTACGCTCGGCATGACCGGCGCGAATGGCTCGCGGTACTTTTCTTTATGCGTCGTCGAGACTGCACCGATCGTCCGCCCATGGAAACTCTGTTCCACGGCGAGAAAATCCGTGCCAATCTGCTTTCCTTGCGCACGCAACAAGCCTGCATGGGCGCGCGCGAGTTTGAGCGCAGCCTCCCACGCTTCGGTGCCGGAGTTGCAGAAAAACACGCGATCCAGCCCGCTGATTTCGGTCAGCCGCAGTGCCAGTTCGGCCGTGTGCTCGTGGTAGAACAAGTTCGACGTATGCAGCAGTCGCTTGCTCTGGGCCACAATTGCCGCCTCAACCGCGGGATGCGCGTAGCCCAGCGCGGACACGCCGATTCCGCTCAGCAGATCGAGGTAGTCGTTGCCCTGCTCGTCGCGCAGGTAGACGCCCTTGCCCTCCACAAAAAGGGCCGGGTTGCGTTCGTAGGTTTGCAGCAGCAACTTCTTCTCCGCCGCCTGGATCGAAGCGAGTTTCATCTGACCATTCATGCGACCATGACCTCCGTTCCATCGTTGACCTTGGACGTGCACAGGTCGGGTAGTAAATGCGCCGCCTCCGCGGGCAGGATACGAACGCGCTTCACACCGTGCGTCAGGGCATCGCGGCATGCGTTCAACTTCGGCAACATGCCGCCCGAGACCACCATCTGCTTCTCTAGCTCCGGAATCTGCTTCAGCGAAAGCCAGCGCATGACCTCGCCGTCGGCGCCTTTCACCCCGGGGACATCGGTGAGGAACACCAGCGCGTCGGCCCTGGTGCAGATCGCGCAGGCCGCAGCCATCTCGTCGGCGTTGATGTTGTAATACTCGCCATCAAAGCCCAGCGCGATCGACGAGATCACCGGCACCGCGTCCATCTTCCAGATCGCCTCCAGCCACAGCGGGTCGGTGGCGGCAATTTCGCCGACAAATCCCAGGTCTGGGATGGTCTTCTTCTTGCGTGCGCGAAACACATTGCCATCGCCGCCGGCCAGCCCCATCGCGGACTGCCCGTGGGTGCGCAGCGCTGCGACCAGTGACTTGTTCACGCGCCCGGCCAGCACCATCAGCGCGGCGTCGCGGGTCTCCGCATCGGTCACGCGCAGGCCAGAGACAAATTCGCTGGTCTTGCCCATCTGCGCCAGCGTTGCCGTCAGTTGCTTGCCGCCGCCATGCACCAGCGCCACCTGATTGCCGTCGCGCACCAGTTCGGTGATCGCCTTGCCGCACGCCTGCAACAGGGCCTTGTCCTCAATGGAGGCGCCTCCGAGCTTAACTACGTATCTCACTTCAGGCCCTCCGCTTCGTCCCAGCCGCACATCACATTCATGTTTTGCACCGCCTGACCCGATGCGCCTTTCAGCAGATTGTCGAGGCACGACACCAGCACCAGCCGCTTGCCGTCCTTGCCCAACTCGAAACCCAGGTCGCAGTAATTGGTACGAACCACGTGCTGAATCTGCGGAGGTGGGGCGTCGCGTGCACCCGCAAAAGGACTCGTCGCATAGAACGCGCGCAGGCACGCTTCAATCTGCTCCGGCTCGGCACGCTCCGCCAGCCGCACATAGATCGTCGACAGAATGCCACGCGGTATCGGCAACAGATGCGGCGTGAACTGAATCTGGTCGGACGTCAGGCCTAGCTGCTCCAGCATCTCGCCCGTGTGCCGGTGACCGAAGACTGCGTACGCCGACAGATTATCCGCCGCATACATAAAATGTGTCTTCGCGGTCGCGGCCTTCCCTGCCCCGCTTACGCCGGACTTCGCATCACAGACAATTCCGTGGTCGAGATCGACCAGTCCCGCACGCAGCAGCGGCGCCAGCGCAAGAATGATCGAGGTCGCGTAACAGCCCGGGTTCGCAACAGCCGCGCCTCGGCAATCTTCTCCCGATGCAATTCCGGGCAGCCGTAAACGGCTTCCGACTGCAACTTTTCGCCGAGCACAGGATCGGCATCGTGCAACTTGTACACGGCCCGGTGAGTGGCATCCTCCAGCCGCCACGCTCCGCTCAGGTCGATGACGCGCACGCCGTGCTCCAGCCACTCCGGCGCCCACTGGCGCGAGTTCTCGTGCGGCAGCGCGAGAAAGACAATCTCCGTGCCGGCTTCGCGGATCAGCTCCCAGCTGAATGCAACAATCTCCGGTTGCTGCTTTCCTTCCCCAAGCGCGAGTTGCGGCTGAACCTGCTCCAACGGCACGCGTCCCGTCGGCGCCTCGTCCGCGACCCTGCCGAGTAAGAGCGGTTTGGTCTCTGCCAGTCGCGGGTGCGCGAGCAGCAGACGCGCCAGCTCGCCGCCGGCATATCCGCCAACCCCGGCCACGGCAGTGCGCACGGTGGCAAGCGGCTGCTGCACCCGAGACTGCGACGGCTCTTCGATTTCTGTTCCCACTATCTGCATATCAACCCACTGCTTCCTTCAGTCAATCTCTTGCGGCCGGACGCGGTCCTCACGACGCGATAAATTCAGCGAATGTATTCTTCCAGGCGCACTTTGAGCCGTCGTGCCTGATGCTCGTCCGGGCAGATCACCAACACCGTGTCATCGCCGGCGATGGTGCCCACCACCTCCGGCCAGTCCTCATAGTCGATACCCGCCGCCACCGGCTGCGCGGCGCTGGTCGTGGTAATCACTACCAATTGATTCATAGCCTGGCGGACCTCGATGCCGAAGCTGCCCATTACCTCGCGAATGCCGGGCAGGCTGTCCTCATCGTCGTCCGGCAGACTGCCCGGCAGCGCATAGCCAGCCGGACCCTTCGAAAGCCGAAGCTCATGAATGTCGCGCGACAACGTGGCCTGGGTCACGTGGAATCCCCGCCGCGCAAGCCTGCGGCGCAACTCATCCTGGCTCGGCACCGAGGCGTGGTTGAGGACGTCGCGAATTGCGGTGTGTCGCTGCTGTTTCATCGGAATTCCGTCGTCAAATGATCCAGATCGAAACCTGGAACCAAAAGCTCGTCAATCTGAGATAATGATCATCTGCCGCCGGGCTGCGCCAGATGATCTGCACGCGCCACGAAGGACCGGCACCTGCATAAAAATACAATACAATTGTATAAATATTCACGCGGTCATGTCAACAACCACCCGTGATTCGCCGTGGCTCCAAATTTGGCTGCAAGGTTGGTTACTTTCCGCTGATCGGAACTGGAAACGGCACAAACCGCCCGACACAGCTGATCGGCGTCCCCTTGGCCGGCGCGCCGGAGACGGTCACGTCGGTCCCCGTAACCGATAGATTCGTCCCATCGAGCTGGATCGCTGCGTGATCTGCCGTTGCGCGGATCGCCTCAGGCTGGTCGGCGATGACGTTGTGCAGTTCAATATCCAGGCGGTGCTCCGCATCGAGACCATCGATTGAAATCCGTCCGGGCCCCTCCATCAGGATGTTGCTCAGGCGAATATCCGTGTACCGCGGTGGCTTGTCGCTGTCGGTGGCATCCACTTCGTGGTGCCCATTCGAGCCCGAATGGGTTCCGATTGAAATCGGATTGCCGCTGTCGCGAATACATATATCGTCAAACTCCACATCGCGCACCAGCCCGCCGAGCTTGTCGTTCGACTTCATGTGGATTCCCGTGCTGGTGCCGTCAAGCGTCAGGTCGGAAATGCGGACATTGCTGATGCCGCCCGACGTGGAACTACCGGTTCCGATCCCGTGTCCGGCATAGAAATGGTTGTGCACTACGCTGACGTTCGAAGTGTGCGAGCCCGTGCGCGATTTGATCGCGAGGTTGTCGTCGCCTGCATAGATATACGAGTGGGTAATGGTCACGTTGCTGGTCGGCCTCGCAACCTCGGGCCATGGCTGTCCCAGATTGATGCCGTCGCCGTTCAGAGCATCCTTTGCCTGGTAGATCGTGATGCCCCAGACTGTGAAGCCGTTGCCGCCGGCGTAGGACACCGCGAAGTTCGGCGAATTCCGCAACTGAATCCGATACAAAATAAAGTTGTCGCAACCAACCAGGCCAATCATCCGCGGATTGTTTTGCAGGCCGACAACCTTCGGCGGCGCCGTGATCGCATCGGGAACCTTGCCCACCCCGCGCGCCCAGCTCTGGTACTCCGACGGCCAGCCCTTGATTGATTGCTCGGCCAGGTCCTCCCAGGTGATCTCCTGCCCCAGCAGCCTGGCTCCGCGCCGCCCGTCGATGATGCCGTCGCCCATCACGCCGGCTCCCGACACGTCCTTCCCACCGATCAGCGGCTTGCAGCCATGCCCGGAAATTCCCTGCGTGTACGGATACTTCTTCTCCGTAATGGTCCCGCACAACCCCGGCTGCACATCGTAATCCCGTGGGTTGCGCGAGCCGAACAACGTGACCCCTTTGTCCACCAGCAGCGTAACTCCGCTCCTCAATTCCAGCGGGCCCGACAGAAACGCGTCGCGTTCACCGTCGCCCTTCAGCTCAACGGCTTTTCCCTGCTGGCAGTGGTCCATTGCTTGCTGGATTCGACTGGTATCGAGCTTGCTCTCATCGAGGTCCGGAAGCGCTGATCCGTGCGACGCAAGCCGGGCATTCAGAACTGCGCACGATGGCGGGATTCTCGGCTCGGTGACCTGTCGTGTATCCTGTCCATCCGCTCGGAGCGGAGTGATTGAACCAATCGCCCATGCCACCGCGCATGCCACCGCCGCGCTCGCCAACCGAATTCTCATTCGAATCACCCTAACTAATTCCAGCCCTGCCAGCACACGACGACGGCCTCAGGGATTCGGCGCGGTAAACAAGCGATCATAGTCGCGCCAATGCGCATTCATCACGTCAATCTTGTGTTGGATCTGCCCAGTGACGTTGGGGCCAAGGCGCATGATGGTCTCTTCACCAGGTGTCGGCGCCAGGTCCAGAATCGGCTCGCTCGTGCTTTCAAGCAGGCGATTCAGACTGACCATGGTGTCGATCTCCTTGCGGGCCGTCTCCATCAGGTCGGTGCGGTCCCAGCCGGACTGCACACCCAGCACCGGATTCGCCTCGGGTTTCTCTCCCAGACCTTTTACGCGATCGAGCTGCGCCTGGTACTCGACCATATCGTCGGCCGACTGCAGCAGGCGATGACCGCCTGCACCCGTTTCCCATCAGCTCCCACTGCCTGCGCGCGGCTTCGTCGCTTGCTGCACTCTGGATAGCCGCAATGAGAGTCATGGCCCTGTGTGCACGCGGCAACGTAACTTCGATGGTGCGCTGGAAGAGTAATCTCGCTCCCCATCCCTCGTACATGCGCATCGCCTGAATGTCGATCAGATCGCTTGCCTGGTCCTCGCCTTTCGCCTGGAAGAGGAATGGGCGGTAATTCTTCTTCTCTGCGTCGGTCAGTTCCTCCGGGAAGGGCACCATCGGCCGCGTGATCCAGCGGTTGAGCACGTGCCCCATCCGCAGCACATCGCCGAAGTTCAACACCTGCAGGTTGCG
>CAWBFL010000025.1:0-17894 GCA_963787905.1 uncultured Acidobacteriaceae bacterium
CACCTTCGGCCTTTGCCATCAGATCTCTCCAACCCTGCTGTCGTCGACGGACGACCACCTCATCGAGAGCCGACATTCAGCCGAGGCGACAGCGCGAGGTCTTTACGGGCGGGTCACTGGCGTATAGGGTATGGCCGTATGTTCTAATCGACCGATAGGGAGGCGCTATCGGATGGAACTAAGACATCTTCGCTACTTTGCCGCGGTGGTGCAGTGGAAAGGCTATCGGGAAGCCTCACGGCACCTCTACGTCGCTCAACCTTCGATCAGTCAGGCTGTGTCTGACCTGGAGAGCGAACTGGGCATCAAGCTCTTCTCGCGAGAAGGAAGAGCCGCACGGCTCACCCCCGAAGGCGAGGTGTTCTACGAAGAAGCGATCAAGACCCTGGCACAGGCAGCGAGGTCTATTGCGACAGCACAGCGGGCAGCCAAAGGGGAGATTGGAAGGCTCGGCATCGGGTTCATGGGATTCTCCAGTTGTTCCTTTCTTCCCGATCTCCTGCGGAAATACAAAGCCCGTCATCCCGGGGTAGCATTGCGTCTTGTCGAAGATGTACCGCTCGGACAAGACATGGCGTTCGATCGCGGGGAGATCGACATTGGCTTCACTCGCCCTCCTTCTGCGGATCGAAGTTCGTTGTATGAGTCTCGGCTGCTTTTTCGGGAACCGTTGGTTGCGGCCCTTCCCAAAGAACGCAAAGTGAAGTCCAAGCGGGTTCGCATCGCAGACCTCGCCGGCGAGCGCTTCGTAGTTTTCCAGCGTTCGAGTTCGCCCGAGGTATTCGACACAATCGTCCGCGTCTGCAATGACAACGGCTTCTCGCCGCGCCTGCACCATGAACTGAACAACATGAACTCGGTGCTCGCCACAGTGGAAGCCGGCGAAGGAGTTGCCATCATTCCTGCCACAGCCAGGAACTTGCGCGCCGACAATATCTCCTTCTTCCGCCTTCAGCCTGACGACGTTCGGATCGACTTCGTCGCAGCTTGGCAGAAAAAGGAGCCTTCAGTAGCCCTGAGATCATTTATTGAACTGCTTGAAGGAGAGCTGCCCGCAATCCGGGGACAGATGAGGTTCTCCTGAGTGATCGAGGTGTCCTATCGGGCGATAGAAATTCGCGACGCATCGTTATCGACGTTGCGAGAGTCTCATGCTGTGTACGGCGGCAGAAGCCGTCGCAGCCAGGAGGCTGAAAATGGCAAGCAAGCAGAAGACAGTTATCGTAACCGGCGCTTCGCAGGGTATTGGTGCGGGCATAGCGCAGGCTTTCCTCGATCGCGGATATAATGTGGTCGCGAACTCACGCAATATCAGCAAATCGGGAGCGTTCAAGGCGTCGGACCGGCTCGCGCTGGTCGACGGCAACATCGGTGAGAGTGCGGTAGCCGCGAAGATCGTCGAGACTGCTATCTCGAGGTTTGGTTCGATCGACGGGCTGGTGAACAACGCCGGCATCTTCTTCGCCAAACCGTTTACGGAGTACACCGCCGAAGATTTCAAGGCGTTGTCTTTGGTCAATCTCGAAGGCTTCCTTTTTGTCACGCAAGGCACAGTGAAGCAGATGCTCTCCCAGAAGTCAGGCGGCAGCGTTGTGACCATCACAACGTCGCTGGTGGTGAATCCAATCGCTGGCGTCACTGCCTCCGTACCCATGATCACCAAGGGCGGTCTCGAGGCGGTAACCCGCAGTCTGGCAAGCGAGTACGCGAAGGAGCACATTCGCTTCAACGCGGTTGCGCCTGGCATGGTCGATACACCGATGCACGCAACCGATCCGAAGGACTTCCTCAAGAGCCTGTCGCCAATGGGAACAATTTCGAGCGTGGAGGAGATCGTGGACGCTACGGTGTACCTCACCGAAGCTCGCGCTGTGACTGGCGAGGTGCTGCATGTGGACGGCGGATCGCACACCGGCAAATGGTGAGCCCTCTGAATACACAACCGGCAAGCGCGGAGCGCCGGCTGCGGGAGTTAGGGATCGAGCTCCCACCGGCGCCCACTCCGCTTGGCGCTTATGTTGAGAGCGTCCAGACGGGCAACCTGCTCTACCTTAGCGGGATGCTTCCTGTAGTCGGCCGCGAACCAAAGTTTGTTGGCCGGCTAGGGAAGGAGCTCGATGCGGAACAGGGCCGCGAGGCCACTCGGATCGCTGCGTTGAACGTACTCTCAACAGTGAGAAACTACCTCGGTTCACTCGACAAGGTGACCGGGGTGGTGAAGCTCGCGGTGTATCTGGCAACTGAAGGAGACTTTTTCGCGCAGCCAAAGGTGGCTGATGCGGCGTCGGAGTTGCTGCGCGATGTATTCGGAGCCGACATGCTACCCGTTCGCGTGGTCCTCGGCGTCGCCAGCCTTCCGTTAGGAATGCCGGTAGAGCTTGAAGTCGTGCTCGAAGTCGAAGGGTGAAAGTGGCGGGAACGTCCCGCCTCATGTTGCCGTGAGGTGGTTATGTCGAAGACATGGAACCAGACGCGCGTCGCATCAGCACTTGGCGTTGAGTACCCGATTATTCAGGGACCGCTCGGCGGCTTCTCCTCACAGCGGCTTACGGCGGCGGTATCGAATTTCGGTGGACTTGGATCCTTTGGCGCTCATGGTCTTGAGCCCAGCCAAATCAAGGATGTGATCGCCGAGATTCGCTCGCTCACTGGGAGACCGTTTGCCATGAACCTGTGGGTCTCGATGGAAGACCCCGCAGCCGCCACAGCCGACGCGTCAACCTTTCAACGCGCTCTCTCCCACCTGCGGCCACATATCGACGCGGTTGGAGGAACGCATCCGGAATTCGCGTCGTTCCGATCCATTCGATTCGAGGATCAGGCACGCATTCTTCTCGACGCCAAGGTGCCCGTGTTTTCGTTCATCTTCGGCATACCTCCCAGTGAGTTTCTTGACGAGGCTCGGAAGCAGAACATGGTCACCATCGGCACCGCAACCACTCCAGAGGAGGCGATTGCAATCGAACAAGCCGGGGCGGATCTGGTTGTTGCCTCGGGTTTCGAGGCCGGTGGTCACAGAGGCTCGTTTCTGCGCTCATCGGAAGACTCTCTGACCGGAACCATCGCACTCGTTCCGCAAACAGTCGACGTGGTAAAGATACCCGTAATCGCGGCCGGTGGTATCGCCGATGCCCGCGGCATTGCGGCAGCGTTTTCTTTGGGTGCCGAAGGAGTGCAGATGGGCACTGTATTCCTTGCTTGCGAGGAGTCTGGCGCGCACCCGCTTCACCGGGAAGCTATCCTCAGCGGCAAAGCTGCACATACCTCGCTCACGCGTGGATTTACGGGCAGGCTCGCTCGCGGCATTCACAATGATCTACTGCGAACCATGAATCAGCCCGGTACACAGATCCTGCCTTACCCGCTTCAGCGAACTCTCATGCGGAGTCTTGCTTTGCCCGCGCAAAAGGCCGGTAGAGCTGAACTTCTTGCGCTGTGGGCAGGGCAGAGCGCGAATCTTGTACGGTGCTTGGGCGTGGACGAATTGCTGACGTCGCTGGTGAACGGCGCGACAGAAAAAATCAATTGCTAATCCCTGACCAGGGCGAGGCCCGGCTTGCGATCGACTCGTCTCGGCAGATAAACATCTCAAGCGTTTCTTCGCCGGCTACAGTTATTGATCTCAGCTCTACATGCGAGGTGAGCAGATGAGGTTACTTTGGAGGCGAATTGCAGGGAGCTGCCCGTGAAAAGGGGCAGAGGCCAAGAAGCTTGAATACGACCCCATTGGAGCGCGATGTGCCCCGGCTCTTGGGCTGGACGGCTTTGAGTTCGATCCTTTTATCTAACAAATCAATGGTGGTGGTTCCCGAAACAAGGCGTCTTGGCAGGTTCCACTCCGTCCGCGACACTCCTTCCGCAAACGTAATACGAAGGTATCGGTCGATACTAATGTCCAATTGTTCCACTGCCTCCCCTCCGGCCTAATTGGGATTGTTCCAAACGCATGTTCGAGCGGGCTAAGAAGGCTTGTTTTGTGAAGGAGAGCACACCATGCCTGAAGTTACGAGGAAATCTGTGCGGCTGCCGTGGATTGTTGGGTGGGACGAAGGCAATCGCAGCGCAGCACTAAGGCGCATGTTGAGGGTTGGCGTGGTCGGCGCAATGCTGGGCGCATTGCTCCCGGGTTGTACGGCGGACAAACATCCTTCCCAGGGGGAAACCGATCTGGCTGATGCGGCTAAAGACGTCACCATTCCATTGGAGGCGGGGAAGATGCAGAACCCGCTGCCCGATACGGATGAGGTCGTGGGCCAAGGCCAGGAAGTGTTTCTTGGGTCATGCGCCCAATGCCACGGCGCGGATGGGCGCGGGGACAGCAACCTTGGGCGCAGCATGAACCCACCTGCCATGGACCTGAGCTCAGCCCACGTGCAGCACTGGAGTGACGCGGAATTGTTTTGGATCATACAAAACGGAGTTCGCCTGACAGGCATGCCTGCCTGGAAGGGAAGCATTTCCGAAGACGACACCTGGAAACTCACGCGGTACATTCACAACGTCTCCCGCCTCGGCGCTGCCTCCGCAGCCCCGCCACCGGGCTGTCATTTCCACGCAGGACAAATACGCCCTCAAAGTGCCGAATGGTCTGGCATTCTCAGAGTTCAGGGGATACGAGAGCTGGCCGGTTATTTCCATCAGCCATAACGGCAATCATCTCGCTGCGATCCTCGGGAATCCTGCCATGATCAACGCATTTAAGGCGGGCATTCCAGGTAATGGCAAGCCTTTTCCGGATGGTGCCATGATGGCGAAGGTCCATTGGAACGCGCAAGTGAACTCCGGTGAGCCGGGTGCGCCAACGGTGCCTGGACCCCAGCATGACGTTGACCTCATGCTGAAGGACAGCAAGCGGTTCGCGGATAGCGGCGGATGGGGTTATGGTGTTTTCGAGTATGACCCCGCGTCTGGAAATTTCCGGCTCGGCAACCTGACGGACAAACCGCCCCAGGGGAACGATGCCAAGTGCGGGTTCGCGTGTCACTCGGCAGTGAAGTCGAAGGATTACGTTTTCACGGATTACGGACACAGGTGAAACGGCGTGAGCAGACCGTCCTCGTCGTGCCTTTGCGCTGAGGACGGTCGCTGCATTCTTGCAGACTGAGAAGGTTCCCTTCAAATATTCGCGGCTTGAAGTGAGGGCACGGAATGGGGCTCGTTTGAGTCTGGCCAGTTACAGCGCTTCGGTCAAAAGCGCGGGTCCCCTGACGGTACCGAGGAATAGAGTCAAACTTCAACACTCTCCAGAGTCGCCGGGCGAGCTGTCAGTGACCGCGGCGAATGGAAATTCATCCTCGCCGGAGTTCGCCCCGGACGCGGCGACAAAGATGGTACCCTGCTACGGGCAGCTCCAAGCGGACGAATCGGCCGTGGGTTGGCGTGGAAGTCCAGACCCCGGCCGGCGAACTCCTGGCGTGCGAGCAGCCCGGTGAACGATGAACTATATTCTGGCTCTCGACCAAGGCACCACCAGCTCGCGTGCCATCCTGTTTGCGCATGACGGCTCCATCGTGGGCATTGCGCAGCATGAATTCGCCCAGATCTATCCGGAAACCGGCTGGGTCGAGCACGACCCGTTCGACATTCTTACGTCTCAGTTGACCTCCGCGATCGAAGTGCTGGCGAAGGCCAGCCTGTTGCCGCGCGACGTGGTCGCTTTAGGCATTGCCAATCAACGCGAAACCACGATCCTCTGGGAGCGTGACTCGGGGAAGCCAATCTACAACGCGATCGTTTGGCAGGATAGGCGCGGCGCCGCACTGTGCGGGAAACTCTCGCGCGAAGGGGCGGACGATGTCATCCAGCAGAAGACCGGGCTGCTGATCGATGCTTATTTCTCGGCCACCAAGATCGCGTGGATACTGGACAATGTTCCGGGTGCGCGTCAAAAGGCCGAGCAAGGCAAGCTAGCCTTTGGCACCGTGGACACCTGGCTAGTTTGGAACTTGACCAGCGGCAAGCGGCATATTACCGATCGCACGAATGCCAGCCGGACGATGCTTTACAACATTGTGCAAGATCGCTGGGATCCCGACCTGCTGAAGCTGTTCAACATTCCGGAGAGCATGATGCCGGAGGTTTGCTGGTCCAGCGAAGCAGTGGGCCGGGTTACCACCTCCCTTGGCTTGGGGGATATCGAGATTGCCGGCATCGCGGGCGACCAGCAGGCTGCGCTATTCGGTCAACTGTGCGTCGCACCGGGGCAGGCGAAGAATACCTACGGCACGGGGTGCTTTCTGCTGGAGCACATTGGCAGTACCTTTGCGTTGTCCAGTCAGCGCTTGATCACCACGCTGGTATGCAGCACGGCCCGGAAGCTGGAGTATGCCTTTGAAGGCAGTATCTTCGTGGGTGGTGCTGTGGTGCAATGGCTGCGGGACAACATGCGCTTCTTTTCGGCGTCTCCTGACGTGGAGAGCCTGGCGGCATCGGTCGAGAGTGCAGAGAACGTCGTGTTTGTCCCAGCATTCACCGGTCTCGGCGCTCCACACTGGGATCCGTACGCGAGTGGCATGATTATCGGCATCCAGCGCAGTACGCAGATTGGACACATTGCTCGCGCAGCACTGGAGAGCATCGCCTTCCAGGTGGCGGACGTTTTGCAGGCCATGGAACGGGACACGCTGCACCCGCTCCGCGAACTGCGTGTGGATGGCGGCGCCGCGGCCAACGACATTCTGATGCAGTTTCAGGCGGATCTGCTGGAACGGCCGGTGAGACGACCGGCCGTGCTCGAAAGCACGGCAATGGGCGCGGCTTACCTGGCCGGATTGGCGGCAGGCTTCTGGAACAGCACGGACGAGATCGCAACATTGCGCGGATCGGATACCGTCTTCGCGCCAAAGGCCGGACGTGCGGATATGCAAGCTCGGCAGGCGAAGTGGCGGGATGCGGTGAAGCGCAGCGGAGGCTGGAACCGGGATCGAGCATGAAGGGAGCCGGCGTGACCACTGATTTCCGCGCCGCCGAGGAATGCTATCGTCAGGCCGAGAACTTCGGAGGTTGTTATGCTGGGCCGATTGCTGGGATTTGAGGAGGATTGAGACAACCGATATGCGTTCCCCTATGCTCGGCGAGTTCATGGGCACATTCATGCTGATCCTGCTTGGCAACGGCGTCTGCGCAGGCGTGCTGCTGAAACGCAGCAAGGCGGAAAACGGCGGCTGGATGGTCGTTACTGCCGGGTGGGCCTTCGCCGTGCTCTGCGGAATTTTCACCGCACTGCTGTTTGGCAGCAGGGATGCGCATATCAACCCAGCGATTACTCTCGCGTTTGCCATCGAAAACCACGACTACTCCAAGCTTCTGCCGTTTGTTGTGGCTCAGCTAGCCGGAGGTTTCTGCGGGGCCGTGTTGGTCTGGCTCTTCTACCTCCCGCACTGGAAGGTCAGTGAGGACTCCGAAGCCAAGCGGGGCGTTTTCTGCACCAGCCCTGCGATCCGCAACTATCCTGCCAACCTGTTCAGCGAGTGCGTGGCGACCTTCGTGCTGGTGGTCGTCGCCGGGGCCATGACCTCCAACCTTGTCCTGTCGACCGGGACGGCAGCCGGCCTGAGCCCCTGGCTGGTGAGTTGCTTGGTTTGGGGCATTGGTCTTTCGCTTGGCGGCACCACCGGCTATGCCATCAATCCGGCAAGAGACCTGGGCCCCCGCATCGCGCACGCCCTGCTACCGATATCCGGAAAGTCGGGTTCTGATTGGCAATATGCGTGGGTTCCGGTGCTTGGACCGCTGACTGGCGCGGTCCTAGCCGGGTTGGTACTGCGGTTGCTCGGAGCTTAAGTACTGGATCCGGACGCATGTCCCAGCGGCAATGAACGTCACGACGCGATCATTCGGATCTGTGAGACTCGCCCACATTGCGAAGTACTGTTTAGTCCGGTCATTGTCCCAGCTTCGCCAACTCGTCTGCTGCATCTCTTCCAGTCTTGGTGCCGGGTGAAAGCGCGACAGCCTTCTTGAACTGCTGTTGTGCATCGGACTTGTCGCTCAGTCTGGAGTAGGTCATCCCGAGATGGTAGTGTATTGACGCATCGTCAGGGGCCGTCTTCAGAGCTGATTCCAGAAGATCACGAGCCGCACTGTAGTCGTCCTTTTTGAAGTAGATCCAAGCCAGCGTGTCGGCCGTCTGCGGCGCGTCCGGCTTGACTCGCCGCGCGGTTTGCGCCAACGAAAGCGCGACATCCACATTGTCTCCATTCTCGACCATCATGTAAGCCAGGTTGTTTGCGGCAACTGCATTGTTTGGATCCATTTGGAGCGTTTTCTTGTAGTCGTCCATGGCCTTCTGATCGTCACCCTTCGCCTCCTCCAGCGTGCCCAGCATCTGCCAGGCATATGAGTCGGACGGGTGAGAGTTTGTCCAACTCTGCCAGGTAGCAAGGGCAGAGTCGACATCTCCCAGAAAAATCTCAGTCTGGATATAGATTTGCGTCGCCTGCAGGCTGGAAGGATCCAGCTGCATCGACTTGTGCGCATTGTCCAGAGCGTCCTTGAAGTCCTTGTTGCGCATTTGCAGGTAGGCGAGCTCACCATAGAAGTCGCTGTTGTTTGGCTCCTTCGCGAGTTGCGCCTGGACGCGTGCAATCGCCTTGGCCGGCTGCTTGGCCGCCAGATAGGAGCCGGCCAACATTCCGAGCGCGCGACCGTAATTGGGATCCTTGTCCAGAGCTTTCTCGAGCATTGCGTCGCCTTCAGAAGTGTGTCCCTGGAAATAACGAAGCTGGGCCAACTCAACATAGACGACTGGGTTATTGGGATTGGACTTCAGCACGGCCTGGAAATCTGCTTCCGCCTTGTCATACTCTTTTCGGCTCGCCTCGGTCGTGCCCCTCCACATGTACGCGGGAGCGAAGTCAGGATGCATCTTGATGGTCTGGTCCGCAACCTCGGACAACATACCTATGTCTCCGCGTTTGATCGCAACATCTGCCAGTCCGCCTGCAGCCTCAAGGCTTCCCGGGCTGAGTTTGCCGACCTGACGAAAACCGGTCTCTGCGGTTGCCAGGTCTCCTTTATTTACCGCCACCCGCGCCAGCAGAAGCTGGGTCTGAGGGTCGTTTGGGTTGTCCTTAACCGCCTTTTTCAGCAGGTTGAAGGCGTCGTCGGTCTTGCCGGTATTCAACAGCAACTCCGCGTTCAGAATCTGCACCTCGGGGTTGCTGGAGTCGCTCTTGCTCAACTCGTTCGCCAGCGACGTGGCACTGGCATAATCCTTCTTTGCGAAAAGAACGCGCGCGTACGTCAACTTGATGCCAAAGCTCTTCGGGTACTTCGAGTTAAGATCCTGGAACTCGGTCACCGCACGGTCAAGCTGTTGCGTTCTGCCGTAAAATTCCGCAAGGATCTTGGAGGATCCTTCGTCGTCGGGCAAATCATTCACCGCCTGGATCAGGGTTTGCTCAGCTTTCGCCTTGTCTCCACTACGGATGTAGAGGGCGGCCAGGGATTCACGCGCTTGCAGATTGCTCGGCGCAGCCGCTACCGCGGCCATGAATTGCTGCTCCGCCCCCTGATGATCCCCCTTCTTGTCCAGAAGTCCTCCCAGTAGGATGTGCGCCATAGGACTCTTTGGATCGAGCGTTGCCGCCTTGGTTAACTCCTGTTCCGCACCGGCCTCGCCATCCGGGGTCCTGGACTCCAGCATCGCCAGGGCGCTGTGGAACTCCGCGCGGTTTGGATCAAGCGCGATCGCGTGTTGAATATTCTTCATCGCGCCATCGGCATCGCCCTTGGCCTGCGCAACCCCCGCAAGCAGAGCGTATGCATCCGGATAGTTTGGGTTGATCGCAATTACAGCATTGGCCTGGACCGCAGCCCGCTCCAGGGCGTGCCCGGCAAGAAGCAGGTTCCCGAAGGTAATATGCGCCTTGATATTGTTTGGATCGAGGTCCACGGTCTTCATCAACTCAAAGTAGGCCGGGGTCACGTTCGACATCTTCAAATAGGCCTTGGCAAGTTCGAAATGCGCGTCCGCGTAATGTGGATCCACCTTGATCGCATTCGAGAACTGGATTGCGGCCTCTTTATACTTGCCTTTTTCCTCGTATTGTTTCCCGCTCTCCAGGTACTTGTGCTTGCGCACATTCGGATCGCGGTGACAGCCGACGGTGAACACGAGAGCAAACGATACAACCAGCATTGCGGACTTCTTTGCGGCCCGCGCTTGGCGATATTCGAACATGGGCTAACTCCTCATCTTCTGTCCTACAAATCGTTCCATCGTTCTATTCGGGCGGTGGCGTATATGGTAACAACTTCTCCATGCCGTCCATTCAATGTTGCCTAGTTGGGGATATAGGCCGGCAACAGCGGGGTGATCTGCTCGGCGAAATCCACCGCGCGCTTGCGCGCCTCAAGTCTGTCTTCTCCCGGGTCAAGCGGAGTAGTGATGCGAACCAGTGCCGCATCAGTGCGTCCATAACGGATTGAGTCGGCCAGCGTATATAGCTTGGCCTTGTAGTCGCTGGCGATGCTGCGTCCATGCATCTGGTACCAGTACAGGACTTCCTGCGCCGCCGCTCCATTGGTGATCAGATATTCGCCCACCCGGTAGGACTTGCCGGTGGCGTCCGTCAACACCGTGATTCCGCGCGATTGAAACGTCCATCCGGCGCCGGGCAGGCAGTTTTGCGGGGAATGAATGGACTGCCCGGTTCGCTGCGTTGGAAAGTACCCAATAAAGAGCGCAACCGGGGCGATATCGTTCCGGTGTGCCGCCCGGGCGCTGGCAGGCAGCATGTAGACCCGGTTGAGGAAGTCCCCCTGGCCCAGAACGTCCAGCGTCTCCTGATCCATCGGAATATCGGTCGCCGTGCGAATTCCGATCGTGGTCGGCAATTCACTCAGCGGCCGGCTAGGCAGGACGCGGTCCACATCCCCACGCACATGCAGGACCAGGGAGGTAAATAACATCGCCAGAACGACAAACCAAAGCCGAAGGGATCTCATGCGGAGTGCCTGCCTTCCCGTGTCACCAGGCGCATGGCGATATGCACAAGATAGAGGCATCCGAGCGAGACCACAAACATCAGCCAGCCAGAAAACTCATGGAAGAATCCCAGCGCTTTTTCCGGGTCCCAGTACTGCACGCACAGGCCGGTGCCCACGATCCGGGCAACATTCGCCGCGACTGCGATAGGCAGGGCGGAGACTGCCAATAGCACCCGCCGCCAGGTGGTCCGCTCGAGAAAATATCCGTAGATCACGGCGACAGTGAAGAGGCTCATCAAGGAACGAATGCCGCTGCAGGCTTCGGCAACTTCCAGCGGCATCGCCGGCAATTGAATAATGTTGCCATCCTGTAGCACAGGGACACCGAGCAAGGGGAGGATCTGGCTGGCCAGTGCCGAGGCCCGCAGTTGCAAAGGAAAGGTAATTTGATTGAACAGGATTGTCGGGAGCGGAATCGCGAGCAAGAGCACGAAAAGCACGAACTTTGTCTTCCCCAGTATGCGCTTGCCCAGCAAGGTCCACACCAAGCCGGCAAGCAGCAGGACAAAGGAAGTGCGCTGAAGGAAAAGATCTGCCCCGAAGACCCCAACCAGCAATTCAAAGAGGCCGAGCACAACCAGGAAAGCTCCGGCCCAACTCGGTTCAATTGGGGTCCGGCGGATATCGTCTCGCTTGTCCCAAAGAAGGAAAAGGGCAAAGAATGGGATCAGAAAGCCGTGCGAGAAGTCCGGCAGGTTGTACCAATCGGTCACCAGCTTGACCGCTATGTGGTGATAGAGGAGAACCAGGGGCAAAGCGAGGGCCACCAACCGTCCCCAGGAAATGGACCACACCGCGGGCATTGATTTGCCCGGGCCTGCGCTGGAAGGTTCGCCAGGACCGGGGGCACCCTCCTGCGAGGCGTGATCCGGCGAGTTAGCGGCGAGCTTCGTGTCGGAAGAGATTGCCGGGACCGCGGTACTCTCAGGCATTGGGAGTGCACTTCCTGGATGGCCAGTTGCGATTTGACAGCCTATAGGATTATGACACGCGTTTCGAGCCCTGATGCCATCTGGCAAGCGGACTTAAGTGGATTGAACCCGCACACTTAAGTGTAATAACCGCAATGCGGTTAGTGGAATAAGCTTAGTCACAGATGAGTAAAAAAGTACCCATTTCGTTACTTGGTTGTAACCGGACGAAACGTGTTCTTTGGCAATAATTGCCGTACATGGCAGGTGTAAAATCATACAACTGTGTCTTCAAAGTAGTCGAACGTGTCCACCGATGTTGGTCTGCTTAAGTCTGCGTCGGAGGAACAGGTATCCAAATGTACTGGCGCTCTCGTGAAGGATAGTTGGCTGGGCAGACTTGGCTTTCATGCAATCTAGCTCCGGTGCCTGCCGCAAGAGAAATGGCCAAGTCCGGCTAACACACCAGAATCGATGGGAATATGAACCTTTTTCGCTGCATTCTTATTTCGAGTTGCTTGCTCCCCGCTCTTGGAACTGGTCTGGCGCAACAGTCGGCGGGTAAGCCCATCCTCAGCGCCGACCCAACCGAGCCAGCCTCTGCGCCGCCTGCTCGGGTCTCGGTCCCGCCCGAAGCGGGGCCGCTCTCGCTGTCTCCCAACTACATTATCGGCGCGGATGACTCGCTGAAAATAGAAGTGTGGAAAGAGGAACAGCTATCGGCCTCCCTGACGGTTCGGCCGGATGGGAAGATCTCACTTCCTTTGATCAACGACATTCCAGCCGCAGGGCTTACTCCAATGCAACTCGCGGCGGATATCACCTCACGTCTGACCAAGTTCGTTACCGACCCGATCGTCAACGTCAGTGTGATTGCAGTTAACAGCAAGCGTGTCTTCCTGATTGGAGAAGTGGGGCGGGTTGGCCCATTGCCCATCACTCCCGGCATGACGATTCTGCAGGCTATTGCAGCGGCTGGAGGCCTTACCCCCTACGCCAACCGAAAGCACATCTATATTTTGCGCGGCGATCCGGCTAAGCAGCAGAAGATATTCTTCGATTACACCAAGGCCGTCAAGAAGGGGGACATGCAGGGTGTTTCTCTGCTTCCCGGCGACACCATCGTGGTCCCATGACGAAAACATCTCAATTCGATTTGCGGTCTGCGGCCAGGCCGGCTTGCCGGCTGATTTCTCAGGTGTTCGCCAAGTCCGCCCAGCGGGCTGCCCGCTTGCGGTTCTTGTTTCTGGCTTTCCTGCCGGTGACAATTGCGACCGCCGCATTGGGGCAGGCCCTCCCGGCTGCCGAGGCGGCTCCCATCTCCACCGGCTTCGCTTTGCCCCGTGCCGCGGGAACGCTGAATTATGCGGTCAGCGCATCTGAGGTGCTCACGTGGGGCTATTACGGAAACCAGGGAGCGGCTTCGGGGACCAATGTCAGCGGCGATGTCGGCTATCTCTCGAACAGCAAACGGTACCCTTTCAGCATGGTTTTTTCCGGTGGCCATTCCTGGTCGACGTTGGGTGAACCGTCCTACAGCTTTCTGAATCTCGCGTTGTCTCAGGTCATCAACATTAAGAGATGGGACTTCGTTGTCTCCGATAGTGTCAATTATCTGCCCGCCACGCCAACCACGGGCTTGTCAGGTGTGCCCGGAGTTGGCGATCAGGGAGTATCGGTGGGCTCCGACAGCGGTCAGGGTGTGCTCACGGTCTACTCGAACCGCATCGTCAACACCGTCTCTGGAAGTGTTCAGCGCCCGATAACGGGCAGGACCTCATTCAACGCTTTCGGCGCTTACGGCATTACGCGCTTTCTTGATGATTCCAACAACAGCTCAGGATTGGATGGCGACTCTCTAAGCGGAGGTGGAGGGATCAGCCATCAGCTGAGCGCGCGAAATACACTGGGCGGCAATTACACGTATTCCAAATTTACCTATCCGGGCTACAACTACAGCCTCGGGGTAGTCGAACCCGGGTTTTCCAGTCAGACCGCCAGCGCGTTCTACTCCTACCTGCTCAATCGCAAGATCAGCTTGAACGTCGCCGCCGGACCGCAGTGGACCGGAATTGAAGTCCCGGGCGGTATGCAGGCGATAAGCCTTTACGCCAGCGGCTCTGCGGTTTACAGCGGACAGTTTTCCCATATTTCGCTCTCCTACGTGCGCAGTACGAGTAGCGGCTTTGGAGTGGTCGGCGGAGCACTGTCCAGCAGTGTGGCGCTCGCTGCCGGCCGGACGTTTGGCCGCGTTTGGAGTTGCTCAGCCGG
The DNA here is from genome assembly GCA_963787905.1 of uncultured Acidobacteriaceae bacterium. Taxonomy (GTDB): domain Bacteria; phylum Acidobacteriota; class Terriglobia; order Terriglobales; family Acidobacteriaceae; genus Edaphobacter. The sequence goes on from CAWBFL010000025.1 coordinate 14,175, forward strand.
CGGGACCTACGCCGAAAACTCGAACCTGCCATCGTCAACCGTCGCCCCCTATTCGTTTGAGACAGAGGTTGCCAACGTTCAGGTTTCGCGTGCCATCGTGCGCAGTCTATCGGCCTACGCCAACTACACTTTGGAACATCAATCGTCCAACCAGTCTGCCGCCGGCGTGGACGTATTCACCGGCATCGAGCAGGTGGTTGGATTCGGGGTGACCTTCTCGCCCAGTTCGTACCACTTAGGACGTCAATAAGGAGCATCTATGCTTGGTCATCGTGTACTAAACGTAGAAGACTATCTCACCATACTGAAGCGCCGCTGGTGGATCATTGCCATCCCCATGATCATCCTTCCGATCGTGGCGGTTGTGGCCACTTACTTTATTACGCCGCAGTATGTTTCCCAGACAGTCATTCTCATCGACCAGCAGAAGGTGCCGACGGATTTTGTCCAGCCGGTGGCGACGCAGGATCTCGACAGCCGTCTTGCCATCATTACGGAGCAGGTCCTCAGCCGGTCGAAACATTCAGCCCATCATTGAAAAATACAATCTCTTCGCGAATCAGCACCTCCTCGATGGATGCCCGGATCGATTTGATGCGCGATCCCAAAATTATCAAGATTGAGCCGGTTCAGTCGGATACTCGCCCGTTCCCAGATGGACTACCCGGATTCAAGAATCGCCTTTACCGCCAACGATCCCCAGACCGCGCAACAGGTCTGCTCGGAGATTACGTCGCTGTTTACCAAGAACAAATCTGCGCGCACCGAGCCGCGAACCGAGAGCACAACTGACTTTCTCAAGGAACAATTGGATGATGCCAAGCGCACGTCTGGACGACCTGGATTCCAAGGTCGCAGCCTTCCAGCGCCAGTATGTCGGCATGTTGCCGGAAAGACCAAAATAACAACATGAGCATCATGACCAGCCTGAACTCGCAGCTTGAAGCGACCACTCAGCAACTGCAGAATCTGGAGCAGAATCGGTCGGTGGGAGAGACGTTGCTGAGTCAGCAGCAAGCGGCACAGGCCGCCGCGGCGGCTCCGACTACGGTTCCGGTTCAGACCTCCGTGGCGCAGGAGAAGGAACTCGAGGATCTACTGGCCAAGAAGGCTGACCTCGAGGCCCGCTACTCCCCCGAGTATCCCGATGTGAAGGACGTCAACCGCAAGATCTCAGATCTGCAGAAGGAAATGTCACGGGCAGCCGCTGCTCCCCCCCCTCCGTTTCCTCGACGCCCACTGTCAAGCGCCCCGATTCCGCCGGCGTGGTTCAACTCAATGCGCAGCTGCACGGCATCGACCAGCAAATCGAGGCCAAGCGGAAACAGCAAGACCAGATCCAGCAGCAGATTCGCAGCTACGAAGGCCGAATTTCGGCCAGCCCACAGGTGGAAGCACAGTACAAAGAATTGACTCGCGACTACGACACTGCGCAGACCTTTTACAACAAGATTCTCGCCGAAATGAACCAGTCGCAGATGACCACCAGCATGGAGCAGCGACAGGAAGGCGAGACCTTCAGTGTGCTGGACTCGGCGAATCTTCCCACGGATCCGATTTTTCCCAAGCAAAGTTACTTTGCCGCGGCCGGTGTGGGTGCTGGGATTGTTCTAGGGACGCTCATCGTGGCTCTGCTGGAATACAAGGACACCGCGCTGCGCACCGAGCGCGACATCTGGGACTTCACGCAACTGCCTACGCTCGCCGTGGTCGCCTGGTCGGGCGACATCGCCAACATGAAGCCGGGAAAGTTCGCCCGTCTGAAGCAGCTCTTCAGCCGCAAACCGTCTAAGGACATGCTCGCCGATTCCACTGGATAACCATGTATAAGAGCTTCTTCAATCTTCAGACGAATCCCTTCGCCGGCAGTCCTGACCCGCGGTTCCTTTACATGATGCCGCATACGCGCGAGGCCCTGGCCACGCTCGAGTATGGCATCTCCGCGCACAAGGGATTCATTGTCCTGACCGGCGAGGTCGGTACCGGCAAGACCACACTGCTGCGTCGCGCGCTCGCGTCGCTCGACCAGAGCCGCGTGTTCAGCTCCTTCGTTTTCAACCCACGCCTGGACGTGCTCGATTTCCTTGAGTTCATCCTTTCCGATTTTGGTATCGCGCCGCAGAACCGCACCAAGTCGGGGATGTTGATTCAACTCAACCGCTGGCTCATCGAGCGCTTCCGCCGCGAAGAGACATGCGTCATCATCGTCGACGAGGCGCAAAATCTTGAGTGGGAGCTGCTGGAAGAGATACGCCTCCTGACCAACCTTGAGACCTCATCGGAGAAGCTGGTGCAGATTGTTCTTTCCGGCCAGCCCGAACTCGAAGAAAAGCTGCGCGCCCCCGACGTCCGCCAATTACGGCAGCGCATCGCGCTATGGGCCCCACCGATGCCATCACCGCCGAACAAACGGCCAACTATATCGCCCAGCGCCTGCTGATTGCGGGCACCTCGAACGGATATTTCCCGACGATGCCATCGCCGCTATCCACCGGGCGAGCCGCGGAATCCCTCGCATCATCAACCTGATCTGCGAGCACGCCCTCATCCTCGCATACGTTGAACAACTGCACCAGGTACCTGAGCCATTGATCCATGCGGTCGCTTGCGATCTTGACCTGGACCCCCAGCCCTTTATGGTCTCGGCCACGCATAGCGGATTTTCACCGAACTCCACGCTTCCATCGCAGAAGCACCCAGAAAGGGAAGAGAGATGAGCAAAATATACGAAGCTTTACGCCAAGCAGAACTGGACCGCTCCAAACTGGGACCGGTCGAATCCGAGGCATCTTCCGACGACCAGGGCGGTAGCCAGGCAGTGCTCGAAAACGGGCCCGGCCCGACCCACATCCCGGCATTTTCCAACACCGGCCGCGCCCTGGCGACGTTGACGCCGGTGGCCAAGCCCAGTGGTGCCCGGGGCCCGGTTGGTACATCCGCCGACCTGAAGATCGCCGCCCTGGGTGATGCCGGCGAGGGCTTCGAAATCACCGATGCTGAGCTCGCCCAGGTCAGGCAGATTACCTGGCATCCCTCGCTCTCCCAACTCCCGGCGCTGGACGACCGCGGCAGCGCGGTGGAGCAGTTCCGCAGCCTGCGCTCGGCGCATGCAGGACTTTTCGCGACCTCAATGCGCTCAAGTCGATCCTATGTCGAGCGGCCTTCCGCAAGAAGGGAAAGAGCTTCATCACGGCCAACCTGGCTATTTCGTTCGCCCGCCACAAGGCTGGCCGCGTGCTGCTCATCGACGGAGACATGCGCCGCGCCACGCTCCACAAATTGCTGGGCTGCCCGCAGGGGCCGGGGTTGACCGAGTTTCTTTCGGGCACTGCCTCTATCCCTCGACGTTATGCAGCGTCCAAAGCCTGATGAGCCCTCCCCATCCGCTGCCGCACGGGCTCGCCTCCCTGACCTTCATCGCCGCCGGCATGGAACACGACAAGGCAGCCGACCTTTCCGGAAACCATCGTTTCGATCGCCTGATCGCCGCCGCAGCGCCGCATTTTGACTGGATTGTCGTCGATTCGTCCCCGGTGAACCTCGTCTCCGATGGCGTCAACCTTGCACGTTCCTGCGACGCTGTACTGTTGGTGGCGCGCGGAGGTGTCACCAAGTATGAGATTGCCCAGCGCGCAGTCGCCGAGCTCAAAGCTTCCAAAGTGCTCGGATTCGTCCTCAACGCCGTCAAGAATCCGCCTATCGCGGGAGGCTATTACGGCT
>CAWBFL010000026.1:0-32151 GCA_963787905.1 uncultured Acidobacteriaceae bacterium
CTCCTTGCAAACATTGAAGGAATTCGGCTCCCCGTAGTTGGCATCGTTCGTGCCGGTCAGCTGCGATCTTGCCATCGAAAGAATCGATCAGTTGGGCCAGGCTGTCGCGGACGGCATTGGCCGCCCGATCCGCGTCCGCCGGCTTCATGAACACATCGCCCTGGCCCACAAAATGCTCGCCGTTCCACGTCGTCAGCGCAAGGCCGTGCTCACTGTAGTAGTCGTGCGTCCCCCGCCGCAGCGCGGTCCCGCCCCAGTTGCCGCGACATGGCCCGCCGCAAAGCTGTCTTCCAGAAAGTGCAGCGCAAACGCCTATCGGCAAGCGCCGCCCGCACCGCCGCCGCGTGGCTTCCGCCGGCACCAGCCCCTGAGAGATGGAACGCGCCCGGTCCAGCGCCCGCAGGTGGTACCAGGCGTAGGTTGCCAGAGATTCACTTCGACCTTCGGGCTGAGGGCCAGCCGCAGTAGGCCTCGGGATCCAATTGATGTCGGGCCGCGCCAGCAGGAAGTGCGCGTTGTTCGAGCTCGCGCGCGTCACGTACTCCGGGTCGGTGGCTCCAGTGCGAGATCGGAGTTGCGTACCGCATTCGTCCGGTCGCTCTGTTGCGCCGCGGCCGCCAGTTGCGCCTTCAACCGCGCGCCACCTGCTCCACCCCCAACACCCACGGTGGAGTCAGCACCGTGCCCAGCATCTCCTGCGCCGAGCAGGAGTGGTCTCCCGACACCGCCGTCCACGCCGCGAAATCGACACAACCCGTCTGCGCCGGATCGGATCCCTGCGCACACAACCGCTGCTCGTATCCGCTCCGGGCCTCTGTCCAGAGCGCCTGCAGGCGCGCCTGCCTGGCCGCATCCAGCTTCCCGATCGCCAGGGCCGCAATGTCACGGTGTTCCGGAAACACCCATGCCGATGCTGGAACACTTGCAGCGACACCAGCAGCAGAACCAGCGCGGATCTTGCAACACTTCGCAGTAGGAATCGTCGGGCGAGCACGCCAATCGGCCCGCACATTGCAGGCTTCGCCAGTCTGGGGTCGCGACCTCGTACACTCGCCGATCTCATCACGGGGGCTTTCCATGCCAACAGCACGTGTAGTGTATGGGGACAGCCCACAACGCGCAAGCGCCAAACCCAAACCCAAACCCAAACCCAGGAACTATCCTCCTGGCACCGCCCAATCGTCTTACCCTACTCGGCCACGCCCCCCGACACCTGCGTGCAATCCATGCGCAAGGTTCCGTTGTCGTTGAAGACAACGCCAGTAAACCGCAGAGCACTTCCCACGGTCGGCGCGCTCAACACCTGGGTGTTCTGGTCCACATAGACCACCACCTGCGACGGATCCCGTCAGCAGCGTCGTCTGATTGCCCTGCGCCGCGAACTGCCGAGACAGGTCGTACGCAGCCAATCCCACCGTGTAAGTCGTAAATCCGCCCGCCGTCCCCACCGCCTCGACCCCGGCATCGATCGTCTGCGGCATCAGCGTCACCACCGTCGCCGGCACCAGGGCCGGGAAGGATGCGACTGAGGTTACGTGCGACGTAATCGCCACCATCTGCCCCGGAACCATGTTGGCCACACCGAAGCTCGCCGCAAACGGCAAACTCGCCACATTCGTCAGTCCGCCCCACGTCGAAAAGATCGTATTCGTGAAGTTGTACGAACCCACTCCCAGGAGGTCGGCCTGTGGCCCCTCCTGCGATCCCTCCGCCTGCTGGTTTGCCTGATACAAAACCGGTACCGTCGACCAGATCTTCATCAGCGGCCCTCGGTTCACCACTAGGTCCGTCGCGTCCGGATCAACCACCGCGACCCGCGTCGCCAGTACCGAGCCGTCCGCCTGCAGCGTTCCATCCAGGTCCACCGCCATGCCCGCCGCCAGCCCCGCGGCACTCCCAATGCCCTGGTACCTCGTGCTCCCGTCAGTGGTCACGTTCCAAATCGTGCTCGCGGCCGTTCCATCCAGCGACATCGTAAAGCCGCCCGTCCCGGCGCCCGCATTCGCGACCAGCCCCTCCAGTGCCGTAACCTTCCCATTCATTGCGTTGGTCGGCTGCGCCAGCAAATTCATCGGCAGTAGATTAAACGTCGGCGTAATCGAAAACGACGCGATTCCGCTTCCGGTGTAGTAGCAAGTTGAAGGAAAACTGGCCGACTGCGACACCAGCATTTGCAGCGACACCGCCATCGTGTCGCCGTCCACCGTCAGCGGCACCGGCAGTTGCGTCGTGACCTGACTGCTGGGCGTGTAGCCATACGCATACGTCGACGTATCGACGCTGTCATCGGAGGGCATATAGGCAACGCACCGGAACGAGGCCGAGCCAACCGTCACCGTCGCCGACGTATACACATCCTGCGGCACGCTCACCGTCAGCAGCGGTTCCCCGCCGCCATTCAGGTGCATAAACTCCACCTCTTGCGGCGTCGAGAGCACCGGCACACTCGTCCCCGCCTTGTTCGTCAGCGATAGACCCGTCAGATTCAGACCGAAATGCACCAGTTGGTCATTGGCCGCGCTCGAGACCACCACCGTCACCTGCGTATTCTGCCCCGGCACTGGGCCGCCGCCCGATCCGGACGTTGCACCGCCGCCGCATCCCGCCCCTGCGCCCGTCGCCAGCGCTGCCGCGCCCAGGGCCACCCAACCCAAAATGCCTCTGGAGAGAACCTTCAAATCCACATCGTTCGCAAACAAAGCAGAAAGACGGCCCGGGCCCGCGCGCATAGCAGTGAACTCCTCTCTCATGCGAGTTCCGCCTCCATATTAGACCTCCGGCGCCGCGACGCCGCAGGAAATTTGCCGCCCCCTCCAACCGAGACCTTGGTATCGATCGATACGTTCGTCCAATGGATTCGCCGTCGCGCTTCTGCCAGCCTTGCCCTCAACGGTCATTCGCTTTGCCGGCGAGAGGGATATCCAATGGGCGCCCACAATGGACTGAATTCAACCGCGCCTGTCGCGTCGAATACGCTCGGCGTGAATGTCTTTACCGCCCCGGGAAAGCCCATGGTCGGCGAGCGCCCAAAGCCCTTCGGCGAGCCGTTCGGCTTTGATCCCATCACCTCGACCCTCATCTTCGGCGAGCACGACGCGGTGCTGGTCGACGCCATGCTGACCATCGCCGAGGCCGAGGCGCTCGCCGACTGGGTCGCTCTGCACCACCGCAACCTGGAAACCATCTACATCACCCACGCCCATTTCGACCACTTTTACGGCCTCGGCATTCTGCTCGACCGCTTCCCTGCCGCCCGCGCCATCGCAACGCCCAACACCGTCAACGCCATGCAGATGTCGTTCACTCCCACCGTCGAGCGCCTGGCCCGCCGCCTCTTTCCCGGGCAAGTCCCCACCAGATTGGTTTCCCCCGAACCCTATCCCCACGACACCTTCACTCTCGAGGGCCACGAACTCCGCATCATCGAGCAGGGCCACACCGATAGCGCCGATACGACCTCTCTCTACGTTCCATCGATCGGTCTCATCGTCGCAGGCGACGTCGTCTACAACCAATGCCGCATCTACGTCGGCGACACCACCCCCGAGAGCCGGAAGAATTGGATCGCTGCGCTCGACCGGTTGGCCGCGCTCAACCCGTCGATGGTCGTTGCCGGCCACAAGAAGCCCGGCGCGCCCGACTCTCCCTCCACCATCCACGACACCAGGCGCTACCTCGAGGACTTCGACCGGCTGCAGAAGACCGCTGCCTCCGACCGGGAGCTCTTCGATCGGATGACAGAACTCTACCCGCATTGGGTCGCCAACCAGTCCTGGTTGATGTTCGGATTCCCGCCGCCGTAATCCCCATCGGGCGCGACCTCCCTTCCCTACCCAGTCTCAATTCACATCCCACAGAGGAGAACAAAATGGCATCGAAAGGAAAAATCCTGGTACTCGTCTCCAGCGGCCGCGGCTTGCCCTTGAAGGGCGGCGAGCTCTATAGCGCCGCTGGCTACTACCTCAACGAGCTGACCGTCCCGGTTCGCGCCCTCATGCAGGAGGGCTACGAAATCACCTTCGCCAACCCCACCGGCAACACCCCCCAGGTGGACGTCCATTCCGAAGTGGCCGACTTCTTCGGCGGGGACGCCGCCAAGCTTACGGACTATATGCTGTTCCGCGACGGCCTCAAGGGGCTCAGGGATCCATCCCGCATCGCGGACGTCGTCGCATCCGGCCTCGATCAATACGACGCGGTCTTCGTCCCCGGCGGCCACGGCCCCATGATCGACCTGCTCGACGATCCGAACGCCGGCATCGTGATGCGCCACTTTCATGCAACAGGCAAGCCCACGGCCGTACTCTGCCATGGGCCGATCTCACTCCTCTCGGCCCTCCCCAATTCCATCGAGTTTGTCGCCGCGCTGGCGGCCGGCGATACCGCTGGCGCGAGCGCAAAGGCCAAAGGCTGGATCTATGCCGGATATAAGATGACCATCTTTTCCACCGCGGAAGAGCAGCAGCGCGAGCCGCAGGAGATCGGCGGCAAGGTCCTCTTCTACCCCGACTTCGCCTTAAGTACCGCGGGCGGCAACGTAACCGCGCTCGCTCCCTGGAAGAGCTGCGCCCTTCAGGACCGCGAGCTGATCTCGGGTCAGAACCCGTTCTCGGATGAAGCCCTCCTGAAGCTTCTGATACCGGCACTCAACGCGCAGAAAAAGCGAGCCGCTTAGTCGGGGCTCTCGCTCCGCGCCCCCGCGCCGGTAACTCGTTCCGGATTGGAGTCCTCAATGAGCGTGCAGGTCGATCGCAAGAGCTACGAGATGCCCCCGAAGGTCGGGATCAGCATCGCCTGTTTCCTCACCGTCACCGACATCGGCCGATCGCTCGATTACTACCAGAGGGTCTTCGGCGCGCGCATCCTGAGCCGAGGCGACGGCAACGCGCCCGGCTACCTTCAGCTCGAGAATATCTGGATGATCATCAACGTCGGAGGCGGGCCAACTCCGGACAAGCCCACCGTATCGCTCAGCGTCCCCGACCCCAATCGCATCAACAGCTTCATGAACTTCCGTGTCGCCGATATTCAAGCCTGCTACGACCTATGGAAAAGCCGCGGCGCCGAGTTCCTCACCCCGCCCATCCCCAAGTACGGCGAGATCCGCTGCTACATCCGCGATCCCGACGGCTACATCATCGAGGTCGGACAAAGCACCAGCCAAACCTACGGCTAACCCTCCACCCGCGCCGAAGGCGCGTTCGGGGACAAACGCAGCTTCCCTCAGTTTCCCAAAACCCCGTATTGCAGGATGTTCTCTCATCTGCCCTTGGTTGCGTGCGCGGGTTGTTATCCTAGTCTGCATAATGGATCGTCGCGATGTTCTAAAGCTATCCCCGCTCGCGTTTGCCGGTGCCCTCGCGCATGCCTCAATCGCATCGATCTGGAATGGCGTTTCTCCACAGAATGAAACCACAGACGCCGCCCCGGTCGTGACGCTAAACGGAGACGCGGGTGGTCCGCGCTTCGACGGAATCGGCGTCGTCGATGGCGGTGGGGCGACCTCGGTCTTGTTGAAGGACTATCCCGAACCACAACGCAGCCAGATCCTGGACCTCTTATTCACGCCCAAATTCGGTGCCTCCGTCAGCGCGCTGCTGACCGAGATTCCGGGCGACGGAAATTCAACGCAGGGCTCGATGCCCAGCCACATGCACGAGCGTGACGATCTCAACTATCACCGTGGTTACACTTGGTGGATTCTGCGGGAAGCGAGGAAGCGTAATCCGTCGCTCACTCTCACCGGAATGGCCTGGAGTGCTCCTGGCTGGATTGGCAATGGAAACTTCTGGTCGCAGGACGCCGCGGATTACTACGTGAAATGGCTCGCCGGATTGAGGAGTGTGTACGGCCTCGAACTTAATGCCATTGGTCTGCGCAATGAGAAAGGAGTGAGTTTCGATTTTGCGAAGAAGCTGCGAGCGACGCTGAATGCCGGCGGATTCGAGAAAGTAAAAGTTCAAGGCTTTGATAACTGGACGAAGGACAAGGTCGACTTTGTCCAGGATATGCTGGCTCACCCTGACGACCGCAATGTGGTGGACATCGTCAGCGCGCATACGCTGACCTCACTCCCGGTTGCGGCGGGCAAGAACCTGAAGGTCTGGGCACAGACTCTGAACAAGCCTATCTGGAACAGCGAGGAGCACGTCTACAAGAGCGGATTCGATTGCGAGATCAGCATTGTGCAGGCTTTCAATCTGAACTTTATTCGCTACGGCGCAACGCTGGTCGTCAACTGGTATGGCATCGCAGGCGTTTATCCCATGGAGCCCTACTCAGAAACTCCAGCAGCGGTGCTGGCGCGTTCGCCGTGGAGCGGAAACTACGCGGTTCGCGAAGGGTTGTGGGGTTACGCGCACTACGGACAGTTCACTCAAGCGGGCTGGCAATATCTGAGCGGAGGATGTGGAGAACTCCCCGGCGGAGGCAGCTATGTTTCGCTCAAGTCCCCCGGCAACGATTTCAGCATCATTATCGAAACCAAGGATGCCACAGCTACGCAGCGCGTCCGCTTCGCAATCAGCGGCGGCCTTTCGGGGCAAGAGATTTCGGTGTGGCGCAGCAACGCGGCGGAACAATTCGTCCAGCAGCCCGGAGTGAAGCCTGCAAAGGGGGATTTCACTCTGACGCTGGAACCGAATTCCATTTATTCCCTTTCCACCACCACGGGACAACAAAAAGGCGGCTTTCTGGATGTGCCAGAGCCGAAGGCCTTCCCGTTTCCATACTACGAAACATTTGAGGACTACTCCTCTCCGCAGGAGTACGGCTACCTTCCGCGCTACACCGCAGACATTGAAGAAGCGTTTGAGATCGTCGAGCGGCCTGATGGGAAGGGAAAGTGTCTGCGGCAGGTGGTTGGGCGCCATCCCATCTCATGGGCTCCCGAATGGCAGCCCTATACCATCCTGGGCGACGGCCAATGGCAGGATTACGAAGTGAGTGCCGACGTATTTCTCAACCCGGGCGACTCGGCAGGCGTGATGGGCCGCGTAAACGATGTCGGCACCGGATACGGCACCATTCCAAAAGGCTATCTTCTGGAACTTGGGGACGACGGGCTGTGCCGTTTGATCGCAGTTCGCGGCAAGAAAGATCAGAGAGCCGCGACTGGTGATGCGGAACAGCAGGCCCTGATTCGCGCAGCCAAAGACTATAACCCAGGCGGCGAACAGCTTCTTGGTACCGTCCAGTTGCAAACCATTCGAGCCGATCAGTGGCATAACCTCAAGCTTTGTTGCAACGGCTCCGCCATCACCGGCTTCGTCGATGGGAAGCCCGTCCTGACTGCGGCCGACACACTTTACTCCAAAGGCATGGCAGGTTTGATGGCAGGCGGAGGCCCCGCACGATTGAGTACCCCATTCTTCGACAACGTGATGATTAAGGCCGTCGACGCACCCGTTCCCTCGCCTTCATTCGCCGCCCGGAACCAGTCGCCGATCAATCGCGCCGTCAAGTGACCGGCGCTCCCGCACAGTCATGTTGTGCTCGTGAATCGTGCTTTTGACCAACTGAGACGAGCCCTTCGCTGGCTGGCGGAACTCGTCTGAGACGGGCACCTGGATAACTTGGCACCGCTCCCTCCGCCCGCTGCCGGCATACCTTTTCCCGGGTGACGACATAACCTTTGCAGCCAACAGATACGCCGAGTGCCGCCCAACCCGCCAGAAATCCCCATCCGCGCAGTGCTACACTCTTGCTCACGAGGTTCAGCCCATGCGGCGGATCGTCCTGCTGAGTCTGTTTGCGCTCCTCGTCCCCCACTCGCCCGCCCAGCGCGGCGGCGGTGGCGCGCACAGCTTCGGCCGCGGCGGCTTCGCATTCCACCGCGCCCGCTCCCCGTTCCCCAACGCCTACGGGTATGGCTATGGCTACAACTACCTCCCCTACGACACCGTCGCTCCCTACGCCTACTCCCCCCAGCCCATCTTCCTCGTTCCCCCACCCCCGCCTGCGTTCGAGCCCCCGCCCCGCGAAGCCCATCCCGTCGTCACCGACTACAAGTTCCCCGCCGCCACCGGCTCCGCCGAGCCCCAAACCTTCGCCATCGTCCTCAAGGACGGCTCAACCCTCGCCGCCACCACCATCGTCTCCTCCGCCGACGGCCTCCACTTTGTCGACCCCGACGAGCGCCATCTGCGCATCTCCATGGCCGCCGTCGATCGCGCCGCCACCCTCAAGCTCAATCGCGACCGCAAGCTCACCCTCTACCTGCCCGCCCCGCAATAGCCCTCGCACCCCATCCCGAACCACCCTCGCCACCGCTCCCGCCCCTATCCCACAAAAGTCTCTTCATCCCCGCCCGCTCCCGCGATACAATCGCCCCAGCATTTCTTCAGGGTGATCTGTGACGAAAACCATCGCACGCAGCCTGCTTCTCGCGCTCGGCCTGGCTCTCTCTGCCGCTCCCGCGACCGCCGCCGCTCAAAATCCCCACCAGAAGAACGCCCAGAAGTCCATGAAGGCCTACCAGAAGCAGCAGAAAAAGCAGGCTAAAAAGACGCAGAAAGCCCAGGCCAAGGCTCAGAAGAAACTCCGCAAGCTTCACCCCGAAGCCCGCTGACCCCGCGTCAATTCCCCCGCACCATCCCCCACCTCACGCTCCTCGCGTCCTCAAAATTGCCCTACCCTCACCCCATGTGGAATGATGGTCGGGGCCCTCTGGAAATTATTTCCAGTCAGCCACGATGGAGGTACCGTCATGGCAGCGAACACCAAGCTCCGCTTTCTTGAGGATAAGTGGGACGATGCAGTTGCGGCGAAGCTCGACCCCCCCGAACTGCTCCGTTACCGCTCCAATCTCCTCGGTTCCGACCTCCGCATCACCAACTTCGGCGGCGGCAACACCGGCTCCAAGCTCGACCAGGTCGACCCCCTCGACGGCGTAACCCGCAAGATCCTCTGGGTCAAAGGCTCCGGCGGCGACCTCGGCAGCATCAAGCGCTCCGGCTTCGCCACCCTCCGCCTCGACGAGCTCCTCGAGCTCGAAAAGGTCTATCGCGGCGTCGAATACGAGGACGAGCTCGTCGACCTCTACGCCCAGTGCACCTTCGGCAACAATCCCGTCGCCCCCTCCATCGACACCCCGCTCCACGGCTATCTTCCCTTCCCCCACGTCGACCATCTCCACCCCGACTGGGGCATCGCCCTCGCCGCCTCCGCCAACGGCAAAATCAAGATGGACGAGTTCAACCAGCAGTACGGCCACAAGCTCGCCTGGCTTCCCTGGCAGCGCCCCGGCTTCGAGCTCGGCATGATGCTCCGCCGCATCGTCCGCGAAACCCCCGGCTGCGACGGCGTCGTGCTCGGCGGCCACGGCCTCTTCACCTGGGGCGAAACCCAGCGCGAGAGCTATCTCAACACCATCACCATCATCGATCAGCTCGGCCAGTTCATCGCCGTCCACGCCGAAACCCCCGGCCACAAGCACTTCGGCGGCCCCAAAGTCCAGCCCCGCGAGCCTGCCCTGCGCAGCGCCATCGCCCTCAAGATCATGCCGCACCTCCGCGGCGCGGTCTCCCGCAAACAGCGCGTCATCGGCAGCTTTACCGACTCCCCGCTCGTCCTCGACTTCGTCAACTCCGTCCACGCCGAGCAGCTCGCCTTCCTCGGCACCAGTTGTCCCGACCACTTCATCCGCACCAAGATCCGTCCCATGTTCGTCAAATGGGACCCCGCCGGCGACGTCGCCGAACTCGACGAGCTCATCGATCTCGCCCTCGAAACCTATCGCGCCCAGTACGCCGACTACTACAAGGCGCACGCCCTCCCCGACTCCCCCGCCATCCGCGACGCCAGCCCCACCGTCGTCCTCGTTCCCGGCATCGGCATGTTCAGCTTCGGCAAGAACAAAACCGAATCCCGCATCACCGGCGAGTTCTACACCAACGCCATCGGCGTCATGCAGGGTGCCGGAGCCCTCGGCGCCGGAGTCGACTGCAAGGACATTCCCCAGGCCGGTCCCGCCGCGCCCGCCAGCGCCTTCAAGACCTTCGCCAACTACGTCGCCCTCCCCGCCAGCGAAGCCTTCCGCATCGAGTACTGGAAGCTCGAGGAAGCCAAGATCCGCCGCCAGCCGCCCGAAAAAGAACTCAGCCGCCGCATCATGATGGTGGTCGGCGGAGGCAGCGGCATCGGCCGCGAAGTCGCTCTGCTCGCCGCCCAGCGCGGCGCCCACATCATGGTGGCCGACCGCGACGTCAAAGCCGCCGAAGCCGTTTGCGCCGAAGCCCGCGAGATCGCCGGCAAGGAAGCCGTCGGCTGCGTCAAGATCGACATCCGCGACCGCAAAACCATCCGCGCCGCCTACGACGAAGCCATCCGCCAGTTCGGCGGCCTCGACATCCTCATCAACACCGCCGCCATCTTCCCCGCATCGCCCGACGGCGTCATCACCGATGTCATGTGGGGCATGACGCTGGAGATCAACGTCACCGCCAACTTCATGCTCACCGACGAGGCCGAGCCCATCTTCACCGCCCAGGGTATCGACGCCAGCGTCGTCCTCACCAGCTCCGCCAACGCCGTCGTCGCCAAGCGCGGCACCGAGGCCTACGACGTCTCCAAGGCCGCGCTCAGTCACCTCGTCCGCGAACTGGCCATCACCTACGCGCCCCGCATCCGCGTCAACGCCATCAGCCCCGCCACCGTCGTCAAGGGCTCCACCATGTTCCCCCGCGACCGCGTCATCGCCAGCCTCAAAAAGTACAACCTGCTCTACGACGAAAAATCCAGCGACGACGAGCTCCGCAACGAGTTGGCGCGCTTTTACGCCCGCCGCACCCTCACCGGCCAGCCCATCGACCCCCGCGACTGCGCCCAGGCCATCCTCTTCCTCGCCGGCCCCAACACCCCTTGCACCACCGGCCACATCTTCCCCGTCGACGGCGGCCTCACCGAAGCCTTCTTACGCTAACCTGGATGCGCCCAGCAGACGCGCATATATGCGCATTGAAAGGTATAGGGCTGAAGGGGCGCGGAAAAGCCCGTTTTGCTTAAGGGCACGGATTTATCCGTGCCGTAATCGCCGCACAATCAAAGCGGCTTCAGCCGCTGAGGTCACCGTCTTGAAAGGGCGGGACTTCGAGTCCCGCCGCAACCACCCCAATATCCGGCGTGGCTTTAGCCACCGAGGGAATTTTCCTGCTTCGCTTAAGGCCCGACGCCTCCGAGCCGTAACCGCCGCTGAACAAAATGGGACTTTAGAAGACGCTGAATAACCCGACGTTTTGAAAGGGCGGGAACTTCAGTCCCGCCGCAACCGGCCCAATATCCGGCGTGGCTTTAGCCACCGAGGGAACTCTCGCGTTTTGCTCAAATGCACGATCGGCCCGAGGTCTCCGAGCCGCAACCGCCGCTGAACAAAATGGGACTTTAGAAGATGCTGAAAATGGCACCGTCCTGAAAGGGCGAGCTCTATACGCTGAAAGAGACGCTGTTTTGAAAGGGCGGGAACTCAGTCCCGCCGCAACCGGCCCAATATCCGGCGTGGCTTTAGCCACCGCGGGAATCTCCCTGGAGGATAGAAATCTTCCGCACCCTCCTTGGTCCGTATCGACATATGCTCCGAGGCAAGTTGTCGATGGATAAGGTCGCGCTGAAGGCGCGCGCTATCGTAGCCTGGGGCGCAGCCCCAGGTGACCCGGCCGAAAACGTCTGCGGGCTGAAAGCCCGCGCTAAAGATACACGGAAAGCCGTATTTCCATCGGTCTCTATATGTCGATACACCCTAGCAGCGGGAAAAGCCGAAATGATCCCCTTCGATAGAGCACAAGATAAGCCCCCGAAATCGGCGGGGGCGCTAACTATATAATTCCCTTTTGTTAGCCACTCCAAACGCCCCAATCACCGAACCACAACAAAAAGAATCGACACCATGAAGACCGCACTCGGACGACCGCTGAAACCCAACGACCTCAGAGCCTCCATCGCCATCGACCTCGGCGCGGAAAGTTGCCGCGTCTCCCTGCTGCGCTGGAAGAACGGCCACGCCTCCATCGAACTCGTCCACCGCTTCCCCAACAATCCCCGCGAAATCGACGGCGGCCTTCGTTGGGACCTCCATGCCATCGTCGGCGGCCTCGAGTACGGCATGCGCAAGTGCGCGGACATCGCCCCCGAAGGCATCCGCTCCATCGCCGTCGACGGCTGGGCCGTCGACTATGTCCGCGTCGACGCCGCCGGCCTTCCCCTCGCCGACCCCTTCTGCTATCGCGACCCCCGCACCGTCAAGGCCGAGCGCTCCGCCCACCGCAAGTGCACCCAGGAGCGCATGCGCGAGCTCACCGGCATCCAGATCCTGCCCCTCAACACCGTCTATCAGCTCCACGCCGACCAGCTCGCCGGCCTTCCCGAAGGCCAGCAGTGGCTCAATCTGCCCGAATACCTGCTCTCCCACTGGGGTGGCGCCCGCGTCGCCGAATACACCAACGCGACCCACACCCAGCTTGTCGAGCTCTACAAAAAGCAGTGGTGCCGCGAGATCTTCAACTGCCTTCGCCTCGACCTCGCCAGCGCCCCCAAACTCGTCCCGCCCGGCACGGAGATCGGCAAGCTCTCCGGCCCGCTCTCCGAGCTGCCCGCCTTCGCCGACACCTCCCTCATCGCGCCCGCCTGCCACGATACCGCCTCCGCCATCGCCGGCATCCCCGCTACCGGCAACGACTGGGCCTACATCAGCTCCGGCACCTGGTCCCTCGTCGGCACCCTCATCGAGCAGCCTCGCAACAACGCCGCCGCCCAGGCCGAAAACTTCACCAACCTCGGCGCCGTCGGCGACCGCATCTGCTTCCACAAGAACGTCAATGGCATGTGGCTCATCCGCCAGTGCACCGACCAGTGGGCGCTCGACGGCAAAGTCTGGCCCATCGCCGAACTCTGCGCCGCAGCCGAAACCATCCCCTGCCCCGAAGGCATCCTCGACGTCGACGATCCCGACCTGCTCCTCCCCGAACGCATGCCCCAGCGCATCAACGCCCAGCGCATCAAGCGTGGCCTCGCCCCGCTCGACGAATCCCCCGCCAACGCGCCTCAGTTCGCCAGCCTCATCTTCCACTCGCTCGCCGCACGCTACGCCAAGGTCCTCGACCGCGTCGCCTTCCTCACCGGCAAGCGCCTCAAGCGCCTCTTCATCGTCGGCGGCGCCAACCAGAACACCTTCCTCAACCGCCTCACCGCCGAGGCCACCAAACTCGAGGTCTACCGCGGCTCGCCCGAAAGCTCCACCGTCGGCAACTTCGCCGTCCAGCTCGCCACCCTCGAAGGCAGCCGCGACCCCGTCACCGGGGCCTACGCCGAACCCGTCGCCCGCTGGGCCGGCCTCTTCATCGAAGCCCTCGACGCCGCCCCCACCCCCGAGCCTTCCGCGTAGGGATTTGGCCGCACGCGTGCGTCCATCGCGCACGTTGCGTGCCAATAACCCCTTTTAAATGTTTCACTTGGAATAGACTCAAGGTCATTCCATTGCAGGAATGTTCCACGAGGAACATTTTGGCGTCGGCCGCCCCGCCCTGGCTTCGCCAGGGCGGGATATCGCCGCCAAATTACTTGTTGTCCGCCACCAAACCGCGGTCCTTTTCCATCGCTTTCGTCGTCGGCGCCTTGCCCCGCCACGTTTCGTACATGTTTTCCAGGTCTTCGGTATTTCCGCGCGACAGCACCATTTTGCGGAAGCGATCGCCGTTGGCCCGCGTCAATCCGCCATTTTCGTCAAACCATTGATACGCATCGTCATCCAGCATTTCGCACCACAAATATGC
The DNA here is from genome assembly GCA_963787905.1 of uncultured Acidobacteriaceae bacterium. Taxonomy (GTDB): domain Bacteria; phylum Acidobacteriota; class Terriglobia; order Terriglobales; family Acidobacteriaceae; genus Edaphobacter. Next base: position 13,764 of record CAWBFL010000026.1, read on the forward strand.
GTAATATCCGGCTTCATATCCGTTTGCCCAAATGTGTAAAAAGTAGGTGGAGCGGTAGCGGGGTGGCACGTTTTCGAGCCATAGGCTTTTCTGTTCAAGTGCTTTCTTTTCAAATACATCTGGATTTTCCAAGGGAGCTGTGGCGGGAATCGTATGCCACTGCATATCCAGCTCCGCCGCCGCCAGCAGCTCGGTCAGCAGATGGCGCTGATTGAAGGTTTCGGCGGCCATCACTTTTTCCGCCAGCTCCTTCGGCATCGGTTCGCCGGTCTTGTAATTTCTGGCAAAGCGTTCAAAAACAGACGGATAGCTGGCCCAGTGCTCGTTGAATTGCGACGGAAATTCGACAAAGTCGCGGGGCACGTTGGTCCCGGAAAGCAGCGGATATTCGGTATTGGCGAACATTCCGTGCAATCCGTGGCCAAACTCGTGAAACATCGTTTTTACGTCGGTAAAGCTGATCAGGGCGGGCTCGGCGGCGGCGGGTTTGGGAAAATTTGCGACGTTGTAAACGACGGGCAGGGTTCCCAGCAATTTCGACTGGCCGACAAAGTTGCTCATCCAGGCGCCACCCTGTTTGTTGTCGCGCTTGAAGTAGTCGCAGTACCAGAGGGCGAGCGGCTTGCCATCGACATCGAAGACTTCAAAGACTTTTACATCAGGTTGATACACAGGAATATCAAAGCGTTGCTTGAAGGTTATGCCGTAAAGCTGGGTGGCGGCGTAGAATACGCCGTTCTGGAGTACGTTCCAGACTTCGAAGTACTGCTTTTCCTGCGACTCGTCGAGGTCGTACCTGGCCTTGCGCACCTGCTCGGTGTAGAACTCCCAGTCCCACGGCTGCAACTGGAAGCCACCCTTCTGCGCGTCGATCAGCGCCTGAATGTCCTTGCCTTCCGCCCTGGCATTCGCGACGGTGGCAGGGGCCAGCGCGTCCATGAACTTCACGGCGTTCTCGGGCGTCTTGGCCATCTGGTCGTCGAGGTTCCAGGCGGCGAAGTTGGAAAAGCCGAGGAGCTTGCCCTTCTCGGCCCGCAGTTTGGCCAACTGCGCGATGGTCTCGCGCAGATCGTTGGGGCCGCCGCGTTCGGTGCGGTTCCACGAGTCCTCGAAGACGGCCTGCCGGGTGGCGCGGTTTTCGAGCGAGGTCAGAATCGGCTGCTGGGTGGTGTTCTGCATGGGCAGCAGGTAGCCGGGCACGCCGCGTTCCTTGGCGGCTTCGGCTGCGGCTTCCAGGTCCGCGTCGCTGAGGCCCTTCAGCGCGTTCTTATCGGTGGTGGTGTAGGCGGCTTCCTTGGTGCCGGCGACGAGCATCTTGCGGAAGTTGTTTTCGAGCGTGGACTCCTGCTCGTTCAACTGTTTCAGCCTGGCCTTGTCGGCGGGGGAGAGGTTGGCGCCCTGATGGACAAAATGCTTGTAGTAGACGTCGAGCAGCCGCTTCGACTCGGGATCGAGGCCGAGCGAATCCATCTGCCGGTGGATTGCGGCGACGCGGAGAAATAGCTTCTGGTTGAGAAAGATGGCGTCGTCGTGCGCGGCGCGTTTGGGCGCTTCAATGCCATCGACCTTGTCGAGCGTTGGATTGGTGTTGGCCTGGGTGAGCGCGTCGAAGACCTGGGTGACGCGGTTGTAGAGCTGGCCACTCTTCTCCAGCGCGACCAGGGTGTTCTCGAAGGTTGGCGGGGCGGGGTTATTGGCGATGGCCTCGACCTCCTTCATCTGCTCGGCCATGCCGGCCTCGAGCGCGGGCTGGAAGTCGGTGTCCTTGATTCTGCTGAAGTCGGGCGCCTGAAACGGCAGGGTGCTGGGAGCGTAGAACGGATTGTCCGGCCCGAAGGCCTGCGCCTGCGCCGCTGCCGCCTGCCCGAATGCATTTGCCCCGCCCGTACCCAGTGTTACCGCGCCTGCCAATAATGCCATCTGCAACTGTCTCCCATTCATCTTCCGGCCCCTCGACGTAGCCTGTGTTGCGAAATCTCAACTGTTTCATTGTAGAAGATGGGGCGAGGCTGGCTGACTGGAGTTATTGGGAGGCTGGCGTGGCGGAGTGTGGGCAGGTTGGGTTCGGGAGAGCGAATGTGCTCAAAACTTCGTATTTCGACAGGTGGTGAGTTGCGTCCTGGCTGTTAGAAGGTGAACGCCGGTGGAGTCGGGATTCGTCTAAGTTGGATCTGGAGAAAACAGACGCGTGGCGATTAGGAGACGCATTGGCTTTCTGGGCAAGCCAAGGCTTCAGCCTTGGCACTCTGCGAGCCTATTGCAGAATCGGGGCTTCAGCCCCTGGGGTAGCATCGATGAGCTCAACATAGCGGGTATGGACGTGGGGGTAGTCAGGGTAATTCTTGCGAACTGGATTATTCGCGATGTACTGCTTTTGGGCGGCCATATCGGCGGCGTCCCGGACGCGGTGCTCATGGTATCCGGGATGCCAGACTTCGCCGGGGAAAAAGGCACGGACAGCGAACGAGAATCCGCCCTTGATGAACTGAACGCAGCGGGCCGTGCTCTGATCGATGGCTGGCGTGATGAGAACGTGGAGGTGGTCCGGCATAACCGCGAAGGCATGCAGCGCGAATTTCCCCTGATCGCGGTAGCGGAAGAGGGTGGCGATCATGAGGTCGGCTGTCTCCGTGCGCTGGAACAGGCGGTGACGTTGGTGGGTGAGGATGGTGATGGCGTAGGTACTCAGCTTCTGACGTTTTGTGGCCACGAGCGAGAGCATACCCCAGGGGCTAAAGCCCTTCCTGTGCCGGGGAGCACAGCAGTGCCAAGCCTGAAGGCTTGGCTTACCCAGAAGCCAGGGCGATCGCTGTATCCCTTGGCGTGGAGGAAGTTCCCGCATTGAACTGCCGCCGAATCGGCATTTTGGGAAACTGGGAACCGTCCGCTTGTTGGATCGGCTGGGGGTAATCTCAATGTCTCAAAACCGTATTTCGACAGGTGCATTCAGCGGATGCGGTTAAGATTGCAAGCGGAGGGTAACTAATGTCCGCGCGTGATGGATATGCAGCGGTACTTGAGGAACTGCCTACGCTTGAGGTGAGCTTTGACGTGGGGGGATTGGAATTGTTCCCAGTCTTGTCGCTGGAAGACGCGCAGGTGGGCTACTCCAGAACTCCCGATGGTAAGTCATTGGTCAGGCAGGACGGCGGCGCGTGGAAGGCCAATTGGATGGTCATTGGTCGGGAGACGTGTTGCGGCGATCCAATCTTCGTTGACGTTGAAGATGCGAGCATGCCGGTATTCACGGCAATGCATGGGGAAGGTGCGTGGAACCCTCAACAGATTGCGATCTCGATCCAGACGTTTGCAGCCTGCTTTCGGGAGTTCGCGCTTATAGCAAAGTCGAGAACGAACCCTGTCGAGATTCAAGAGCATCCTGTCGATGACGCGGAACGTGCTGTTTTCTTGTCGCGTATCGAGCAACTGAACTCAGGATCGACTGGTCAGGAGTTTTGGGAACTCATGGTTTCTTCCTGATGAATCCACACCGCTTTGCACTGCTAGGCTGCGGTACTCACGCCGTAGAGTGCCCCGGAATCGGCATTTTGGCTAAGTTCACGTCCCATTACATTGTAATAGAATCCATTACAATGTAATATTCGGGTATGGCTACTTCTGCAGCAAGGAAATCGAGGGTCTATACCATCAGCCTCCCGCCCGAACTCGCGCAAAGGGCTGAGGCGCTGGCTCAGCGGGACAGCCGCACCATGAGCGAGCTATTCCGTGAAGCCTTCCGCACGTACGCTGCACAGCAGGCTCGGAGGACGCTGGATGAGTTGGGCGACTATGCGGAAGGACGCAACCCCAAAGGCTACACCGAGGCCGATGTGCCCCAGCTCATCCAGCAGGTGCGTGCTGAAAAGCCGCGCCGTCGCACGGTACGGTCGAAGGGGTGATCGTCGTCATCGACACCAACGTCTGGATTTCCGCGCTTCAGTTTGCGAAACGGCGCGGCACGCCGACGCTGGCGCTCGAAAAAGCAATGAGCGAAGACGTGATTGCTACCTGTGACGAGATTGACGCGGAGATCGTGCGCGTCCTGACGGAGAAGTTCTGCTGGGAACAAGAGCGGGCAACGTCGGCGCTGCAAGCGATTCTGGCGCGTGGCATCCGCATACGAATACCAGGCACCGTAAAGGTGTGCCGTGATCCTCACGATGATATGTTTCTGGAGTGCGCCGTCCTTGCGAAAGCGGATTTATTGGTTGCTGGGGACAAGGATCTTCTGACTCTGGGCGCGTACAAGGGGACGCGCATTGTCACGCCCTCGGAGTACCTGAGAGGGCTGTAGAGACAAGGCGGGTTCGACCTGCCGCTGAATCGGCATTTTGGGAAACCTGGGCGCTGCGCAATTGCCCGGCGGTGGGCTGCGGATTGCGCGCGGGTGTGGAAATGGGGTTTCGGCTGGAGGTGTGGCCGCGCGCGGGTGCGGGTGGGCGAGTACCTGGGCCTGCGTCATGCGAGGCGAACGGGTTCGCTCGCATGACTCCGACCCAGGCTGGAATATTGCGCGCCTACAGCGCGCTTAAGGCTGGGGCGGGTGGGCTCAAGCGGGCTCCGCAACCGTTCGCAGGGTCCCACTTAAGCAAAACGGAGTTTTTCAGCACCCACTCAAGCCCACTCGTGACGATCAAGCTGTCACGAATGGGGCACCCGCAGGGGGTAAGAAGCAAAATGCGGGGGTCTCTCCACTTCGCATCGCGATCAAGCCGCGCTGCTGCGGTCGAGATGACGGCGGTTCTGGCTCAAGAGGGTGCGGATAAAGAGGGTGCGGACAAAGAGGGTGCGGACAAAGTTCTTGGCTCACGCGAAAATTCCCTCGGTGGCCAAGCCACGGTGGATGGAGATCGCTTTCGGCGCGGCTGAAGCCGTGCCCTTTCAAAGCAGCAGGTGTTTTCATCATCGACTGAAGCGGCACCCTTTCGAGACGGCGGATTTTCAGAGGCGGCTGAAGCCGCGGCCTTGCAAAACAGCGGGGGTTTTCAAACTGTGGGTCCAGCATGGATTCGTTCGAGTCGATTGTGGCGGTGGGAGCATCTAGAAACCATGCCGAATACTAGCGAATTCAATCTTGGCGATACGGTTGCGCTGCTGACGCGGACGCCGGCGGCGCTCGACGCACTGCTGCGGGGGCTGCCCAACCGGTGGGTGCTGCGCAACGAAGGGCCGGAGACGTGGAGCGCGTTCGATATTGTCGGGCACCTTATCGAATGCGAGCGGAGCGACTGGATGCCGCGGGCGAGGATTCTGCTGGAGTATGGCGAGGCGCGGCGGTTCGATCCGTTCGACCGCTTTGCGCAGTTGCGCGAGAACCAGGGCAAGAGGCTGGATGAGCTGCTGGACGAGTTCGCGCGGCTGCGGCGGGAGAATGTGGCGGCGCTGGAGGGATGGAAGCTAAAGCCGGAGGACCTGGCGCGGCGCGGCATGCATCCGGAGCTAGGGACGGTGACGCTGGAGGAGCTGCTGGCGACGTGGACGGTCCATGACCTGACGCATCTGCACCAACTGGCGCGGGCGATGGCGGAGCAGTATCGCGGGGCGGTGGGGCCGTGGGCCGCGTATCTGGGAGTGCTGCGGTGCGCGGGGCATGGCAGGTAGGGGGCTGGCCTAGTCGGGCATGGTGCCGCCGCAACTGCGGGGGAGCTGGTAGGCGGGGGTCTGGCGCAGGACGCTGAGGTCGAAGCAGTTGACGCTGTTGTTGATGGCATCCGATTGCTGCGCGGTGGCGCGGAGGATGGCGGCGGTTTCGGCGGCGGTGGCAGCGGCGGAGGCGGGCGGGGCGGCGGGCGGCGCGGTGAAGGGGGCGAGCTTCTTCTGCAGCCAATCGGTGGGAATGCGATAGCTCTGGAAGATGGCCTGGGCGATGGGGGCATCCTGGGCGGCGGTGGCGGCGAAGGCCTGCGCGAGGCAGCATGATGTTTTTATAGGTGCCGCCGGTGTCGACGGGCAGCGAACAGAAGACGGCCAGGACCTTGGTGGCGCCCTGCGGGCCGGTGACGTCGGCGACGATGCGGCCGCACTGGCCGATGGCCGCGGGAAGTTGCAGCGGGGTGGTGGAATCGATGGTGACCTGCGGGGTGGGCCTGCCTTTGGCGGCCGCACCCTGCTGGAGGACCATGGTGAACTTCTGCGGCAGGGTGGCGGTGTAAGGCATGGAGATGTCGATGCCGTTCGACGTCTTCTCGCCGAGCTGGAAGGCTGCGTTCCTGGCGATCACCGTGTTGCCGAGCGAAACCGACTCGTTGCTGGGGCCAGCCATCTGAATGACGGTTTGTCCGGCGGAGACGACCTGCCAGCCTGCGGGCACGCCGGCGGAGGCGCTCTGGTCGGACGCGGTGAAGGATTGCAACTGGATGGCCGGAGGCGCGGCGGCCGGCGCGGCCTGGGCGGCACGGCCATTGGTGGAGAAGCAAGCGAGGACGACGGTGGCGGCGAGGGCCACAGGCAAACAACGATTTCGGCGAGGGATGAGCATGAGGGCAGCTCCTAGCTGGAAATTCTGCTGGAAATTCTCCGGGGGACTCGGCTGCCTCAAAGAGTAGCACTGGGCGGCGTCTGCCGGAATAGTGCCGCCTGCCGTATTCTGGAAAGACATGAGTGAACTTATCCGCATCGGCTCGCGCGGCTCGCAGCTTGCGCTCTGGCAGGCCAACCATATTGCCGCGCAACTGCGGGAGCGCGGCCACACGGTCGAGATCGAGATCATCCGGACGACGGGCGACCGGATGCAGCAGACGGAGGGCGCGGACGGGCAACCGTCGCTGGCGCCGCTGCCGGGCGGCAAGGGGATCTTCATCAAGGAGATCGAAGAGGCGCTGGCGGACGGGCGGATCGACCTGGCGGTGCACTCGCTGAAGGACCTGCCGACGGAGATCGATGCGCGCTTTATGCTGGCGGCGATACCGCCGCGGGTGGATGCGCGCGATGCGTTTGTGTGCGAGCAGTACTGGGCGCTGCACGCCCTGCCAATGGGGGCTCGGGTGGGGACGACCAGCCCGCGGCGACGAGCGCAACTGCTGGCGCTGCGGCCGGACCTTAACTTTGTGGAGATGCGGGGCAATATCGATACGCGGCTGCGCAAGCTGGCTGAAGGGCAATGCGATGCGCTGGTGCTGGCCTCGGCCGGGCTGGACCGGCTGGGCCGGGCCGAGTGGGTGCATCAGCGGTTCGCGATCGACGAGCTGTGCCCGGCGCCGGGGCAGGGTGCGCTGGCGCTGGAGACGCGCGCGGCGAGCTATGCGGTATTTGCCGAGCCGGGACACGACGAGTATGTGCGCGGCGCGGTGGCGGCGCTGGACCACGCGGAGACGCGGTTTGCGATTGAGGCGGAGCGCACGGTGCTGGACGGACTGGGCGGCGGCTGTTCGATCCCGATCGGCGTGCACGCTTACCCGCTGCGCGACGAGGCGGACGTGTACGCGTGGCGCCTGCATGCGCAGGTGCTGGCGCCGGACGGCGAGCGGATGATCTGCTCGACCAGCGAGGAGCCGGTGGGGATGGCCGCAAAGACGCTGGGGGCGCGGGTTGCGGCAGAACTGAAGGCGCGCGGCGCGCTGGAGCTGCTGGCAGCCGATCTTACGGCGTAGGCGGAGGACCGCTCGGCGCGAGGGGGAGACTCTTCGGCGCGCGGGATTATGCTGCGACGCGGCTATTGCGTCGAGACGGTGTGGACGATCACGATCTGGGTCTTGCCGGCGTTGTTGCCGGAGCCGGGTCCGATGGTGATCTCGATGCCGCTCTTGCCGTCGGCACCCTGCCTGCCGGAGGTGAGCACGCTGCCGTGGCCGGTTTCGGTATCGGCTTCGTTGGCGCCGAGCTTGCCTTTGTAGAAGGCGGTGACGGTGTCGACGGGATCGCTGGTGACGTAGACGGCGGTGACGATGGAGGCGTTGGGCAGGTTCATGTGCATGCCGCCCTCGCCGGTGGTGGCACCGGGATAGAGGGGCACTCCGAGGTCGGCCTCGCTGAGGTGGAGATCCTTGCCGGCGGAGAAGGCCCCGCCGAGCGCCGAGACATTGCCCTTGCTGTCGGTGGAGATGGTCTTGGCCACGCGCCAGGCGGTAAAGCCGATGCCGGCGACGGCGAGAACGCCGAGGCCGACCACGACGGCGATGACGATGAGGATGATTTTGAGCGCGCCGCCGGATTTCGGCGGGGGAGCGGCGTAGGCCGGCTGTGCGTATGCGGGCGCAGGAGCGGGAACCGCGGGAGGCGGCGCGGCCGCAGCGGGAGGTGAGGCAACCGGGCTGCCGATGGGCGTGCCGCAGGCGGGGCAAAATCCAGTGGTGGTGGGGAGGGAGGCGCCGCATTTGGTGCAGAACATGGCCATGAGGGATCTCCTTTGGATTCGTCCCGGCCGCCGGCGCAGACGCACACAGAAATTCGGATGGCCCGGAGAGCCATGAGGCTACTGCAACGGCTGGTGCGAGTCAACTGAAAGCGGACGAAGGTAAGGGGCAATTGGAGGGGGGCTGGAGGTTTGGAAATGGCGAGCCATCACGGGAGGTTCGCGGCTGGTTTCAGGCGGTAGAGTCGCCCGTGCTATAAATTGCGGCATGTTCCTATCGACCAAAGGCACTCGGATTCGGGTGGGGCTGGCTTCGCTTGCGGTTGCAGCCGTCGTAACTTCGATCCATTTGGGACATGCCTTTGGTCAATCGTCGCAGGAATCTCCGAAGCTGGCCTTCGATGTGGCCTCGATTCATGAATGGGGTCCGGGCCAAGGGCCGACCGGGCCATTTACGGCGGGCCTTCAATTCTCAGCCGGACGGGTTCGTGCGCAGTGCGTCAATCTGCGGAGTCTCGTCTTCAATGCGTACCAGCTTACGGGTTCGGAGCCGGTGGAAGGCATGCCGCCATGGGGCAATGCCTCCTGCGGATTCCCCGACTCCAGGGATACCTTCGCGATCGAGGCCACAATGCCGGGCGACACGACCGTCGCCCAATCGAGGCAGATGATGCAAGCTTTGCTTGCGGAGCGGTTCAAGCTCGCCGTCCACTGGGAGACCAAGCAACTGCCGGTGTACGCACTGAGGATTGCCCCGGGCAAGTCTAAGCTCAAACCATCCGATCCTGACAGGGATCCCCCCACCGGGTCCATCGGCTGTCCGGCTGACGACCCCCATTGTCATATCGGTTTCTGCTGTGGGTCCGCGACGATGACCGTCCTGACTGGATTACTCGGCCATACGTTGGAACGACCCGTAATCGACAGAACCGGGATGACCGGCTCTTATTACTTCGGCGTACTGAAATGGGCTGGCGACGATAGCAGTGGCTCGTCCCTCCCGTCCCTGTTCGAGTTGATGCGCGAACAATTTGGGCTGGAGTTGAAGGTCGAGCGGGGCCCCGTTCCCGTCCTTGTAATTGACCACGCTGAAAAGCCTACGGCGAACTAGACTCTATCGATATATGGGCTTTGCCGACGAGCGCAATATCGTCTCCCGAAAAGGGGCAACCGTCTCGGCTTGGCAAACTGGATGGCGGGTCCTTCGACTCCGTCTCTCGCGATGAGGCTGCGAGAGCCTCCGCTCAGGATGACGGCTTCTCTCTTGATCAAGAACTTACGACTTGGACTACGCGTCGATACACCTGACGCTGGCGAGCTTCCGTGAAACACGGGGTTTTCGGCAAGTGCGGTCGGCGGGGGCAAGCGGAGACGCTGGCTGGGCGCGGCGAGTTAGTTGGCGGCGGGGACGAGTTTGGCGCGCATCTCGGCTTTGGCGGCGGCGAGGTCGTGCTGGAAGCGCGGCGTTGCCAGCATGTAGCCGAAGACGACGTAGGCGACGCGGCGGCTGGCTTCGAGGTCGCTGGCGTAGTGCACGCCGCAGACCATGCGGTTGTGGGCGTAGTCGTCGGCGCGGGCCAGGATCTCGGTGCGCTTTTCGGGAACGAGCTCGGCGAGGGTCAGGCCTTCGAGATAGCCGGTGAGCGCGTGGCCGCTGGGATAGGAGTTGGGCGCGTCGGTGAGCGCGCAGACGGGATGGAGGGTCTTGTCGGTCTGGTAGGGGCGCGGGCGGGCGAAGATGGCCTTGAGCGCGCTGCCGGCGACGCTCTGCTCGTTCTTGACGTGCGCGCCGAGCTCCGCGGTTACGGGGAGCGCGGTGGGGTTGAAGCCCGGGCCGAAGACGGTCTTGTAGGCGAAGAGGTCTTCCTCGTCCTCGTCGGCCTTGGCGGCGGCGACCTGCGCGGGCGTGCGGGCGGCTTCGATGCGGTGCAGTTCGGCGAGCTCGGCCTGGTTCGCGGCGGAGCCGAGCGCGGGCGGGTTGGGGATCAGGCTGGGCAGTTGCAGCACAACGGGATCGATGTAGTACGGGAGCTTTGGAGCAGCGCCGGCCGGCTTGGCCGGTTTCATCGCCTGGGCTGAGGCGCCCACGGAGGCCAGCAACAGCGCCCATCCACACACACCTACTGCAAACATCCGCTTCATGTGCAATATCTCCCTTGGTATTGGGAGTTTACCGGTTGAATGTGAAGGGAAGGTTGCGAAGAGGGTTGGGCGGGTGAATCCAGTGCTGGTGCAGCTTGCGGGCGGGGCTTCCGGCGGGGGCTAAGGCCCGATTCATTGCGACGTCGATCGGCGCTGAGACCTTGGGCTACCAGCCGCGCCTTTTCAAAGGCGAAGGCAAACTGCACCACTCCCGAGAATCCGGCAACGAGAGGAAGTGGAAGCGGCGTTTAGCGGGCGGAGCCGGGAAGCTGGAAGTCCACGCCGGCGGCCTGGTTGATCTTCTGGGTGGCGGGAAGGTCGAGGTCGGCCACGGGAATTTCCTGGCGATGCTCATCCTGCACGTAGAGGGTGGTGCGGGTGAGCATGTAGTTGTGAATCTGCTGGCTGGGACGGCCGTCCTTGAAGATCAGGGTGACGGCGCTCTCCGGCTGCGGCTCGGGCTGGGGCTGCTGGTAGGGCGGACGGTAGAGGTCGGGCGGTGCGGCGTCGGCCTGCTCGGGCGGCGGCGGGGCGTACTGGGACGCCGGGTCGTCGACCGCGGGCGCCACGGCCGGGCTGCCGTAGGAGGAGTCGTCGTAATAGCCGCAATTGAGGGTGTCGTAGCAGCCGGGGCTGAGCCAGGTACTGCTGTAGGCGTAAGGCAGTGCGGTTCCATAGAACGGCAGGTAGGGGCGGCGATAGCGGTAGCCGGTGGAGTTGACGGGGCGGCGATACTCGTAGGCGGCGACGGTGCGGTTCGCGAACTGCGGCGCGCGAGGGACGCCGACTCGTCCCATGGAAGCGCTGCCGCGAAACGATGGCGCGCTGCGGACGGCAAAGCTGCCGCCGTGGCCGGAAAAGCCGCGCTGTGAACGGAAAAGCCACTGCTGTGGCCGGTCGATCCGCCGTGCGATCCGCCGCCGCCACGCTGGGCCAAGGCAGGGACGGTCCCTGCAACCACCATTACCGCAACCGCGAGCAGGCGCCACATGCTTGCCATCTTACGCCTCCGGACAGCGTGCAACGGATGTCCGCGCACGCTGTGTGGTTAGACGCACGCCGATGGGACATGGGTGTCCTGGCTGGCGAGTGGGTCCGTTTGGTAAGAAAGTCTTCCCTCGCGGGCTAAAGAGGGTGCGGAAAAGCCGTTGCGGCAAGCGGACAATGACCCCAGCGGCTAAAGCCGCGCCGCAAAACAAGCTCTTTATGGCACGGCTGAAGCCGTGCCCTTAACGAAAAAGCAGTTGTTCAGCGCCTTCTGAAGCCCGATTCATTGCGACGCTGATCGGCGCTGAGACCCAAGGCTGAAGCCTTGGGCAACCAGCCGCGCCCTTTCAAAGCAATCCAAATTGACCCGCTATGCTTCGCCGACGGTGCGCCATGGCGGTCGCAGCGCCTGATAGAATTTGCCACGCTGCCTTGACGACCCCAGCCAACCCGGTATGCGACTCGCCCGACGCACGGGCGCTGGCGGGCAAACGCATTCTGATCACGCGCGCGCCGCACCAGGCGTCGGAGCTGGCGGACCGGCTGCGCGCGCTGGGCGCGGCGCCGCTGCTGGTGCCGACGATTGAGATCGGGCCGCCGAGTTCGCCGGCTGCACTGGACGCAGCGCTGGGAGCGCTGGCGAGTTTCGATCTGGTCGCGTTTACCAGCGCCAATGCGGTCGACGCGTTCGGCCAGCGCGCGGAGCTGCTCGGGCTGGAGGCGAAGCCGCGGCGGATTGCGGCGGTGGGGACGGCGACGGCGCGCGCGCTGGCGGCGATCGGGCTGCGTGCCGACGTGATGCCGGCTACGTTTACGGCGGAAGCGCTGGCGGTGACGCTGCTTCCGGAGGCGAACGGCCGGCGCATGCTGCTGGTGCTGGCGGAGGACGCGCCCACCGTTCTGCGCGACGCGCTGGTGAACGCGGGAGCCGACGTGAGCGTGGCTGCGGCGTACCGCAACCGCATCCCGGAGGATTCGGTGGCGGCCGTCACTTCCCTGTTCGGCGACGCCGGGAACTTTCCCGACGCCGTGACGTTTACCAGCGCGTCGACGGCGGCGAACCTGGTGGCGCTGCTGGCAGCCGCGGGACTTGCGCTGCCCGGGGCGGTGGTGCGGGCGTCGATCGGGCCGATTACGTCGCGGGCGCTGCGCGATCTGGGGCTGCCGCCGCATACGGAGGCGACGGAGTCCACGATTGCCGGGCTGGTTGCGGCGCTGGCGGCGCATTTCGGCGCGGCGGTGTAACGAAAGTTGTATCCCGCCCCGGGGTTGCGTGAGCGCATAGTTCCGATACGGTGGTGATACCGTTTTTGTATGACAAAAGCGCTGCTCACAACCGACCTTGGCGGCCTTCCCCTGGTCGCCCGAGGCAAGGTCCGCGACATCTACTCCCTGGGCGAGGCGTTGCTGTTCGTCGCGACCGACCGCATCTCGGCGTTCGACCATGTGCTGGGATCGGGCATACCGGACAAAGGCAGAATTCTGACGCAGATCTCCGCGTTCTGGTTCGAATTTCTGAAGGACACGGTGCCGAATCATCTGCTCGCGACCAGTGCCGAGGAGATGGCGGAGTTGCTTGACGCCGTGCTCGGAGCGGATCTTCGGCCGGCAACTGACGGGAAGCGAGATTGTGGTGCACCCGACATTCGAGCAGCAGATTGCGGGCCGCAGCATGATTGTGCGGAAGGCGAGCATGTACCCGGTGGAGTGTGTGGTGCGAGGCTACCTGTCGGGATCGGGGTGGAAGGATTACCGGGCCAGCGGAGCGGTGTGCGGGATTCGCCTGGCGGATGGGCTGAGGGAGTCGGAGCGGCTGCCGGAGCCGATCTTTACCCCGGCGGCGAAGGTGAACACGGGCGGACACGACGAGAATATCTCGTACGCACAGGTGGAGGGGATGGTGGGCGCGGAGACGGCGGCGGAGCTGCGCGGCCTGACGCTGAAGATCTACGCGAAGGCGTCGCAGTATGCCGCGGCGAGAGGACTGATCCTGGCCGACACCAAGTTTGAGTTCGGATGGGTGGAGGGCGTGGGAGTGGTGTTGGCGGATGAGGTACTAACGCCGGACTCATCGCGCTACTGGCCGGCGGAGGGGTATGCTGCGGGAGGGGCGCAGCCGAGCTTCGACAAGCAGTATGTGCGCGACTATTTGGAGCAAATCGGGTGGAATAAACAAGCACCCGCGCCAGCGCTGCCGGAGAATGTAGTGTTGCGCACGCGGGAAAAATACCTGGAGGCGTTTCGTCTGCTGACAGGACAGAACGCCGTCGATTGAAGGCAAGAGACGAACTGAGCAATTGAACCTCTCGAGGGTGAGACGATGAGGCTGACCGACTGGAACGCGTTTGACTGGCTGCTGCTTTCGATTCTGCTGATCTCGATGGGGGTGGCGTATCGCCGTGGGATTGTGCGCACGGTGTTTGGGCTGCTGGGGTTTTTCGGCGGGCTGAAGCTGGCCAGCTGGTACTACGTCGAGTTGGGCGACTGGCTGATCCACATCAAACTGGTTTCGACCTCGCCGACGGCGCGCATTCTGGGTTTCCTGCTGATTGTGATCGCGGCGGCAACGTTCTTCGAGGTGATGGGCCTGCTGGTGCAGAAGCTGCTGCACGTGGCGGGGCTGAAGTTTCTGGATCGGGCGCTGGGGGTGGTGTTCGGGTTTGTGCGGGGGTGCGTGATCGGGCTGGGAGTGCTGATGGTGACCACCAACTTCGCGCCGCAGTCGTGGATTGTGACGACCTCGGTATTAACTCCCTATTTCTTTGCGGTCGCGCATGATGTATCCTTCCTCGTACCTCAATACCTGCAGGAGCTGATGGCGGCCGGGGCATTTAATTTGAAACAGGCCCCGCCAAGCTGGCTCAATCAGCGTTGAGTGTTTTAGAGTAAGGATTCATCGATTTTGCAAACCTTAGCGAGGCAGCCCTTGAAGCGCGAACTGGACGCCCTGATCACCCAAATGCACAGTGCTGGAATCTCCTACAGCGATGCCATCCGGCAATTCAAGAAGCGATACATCCTGGAAGTGCTGGCGCATCACAAGGGCAACCAGTGCAAGGCTGCAACCGAGTTGGGAATGCACCGCAACACGCTGAGCCGGACGCTGGCGGAGCTGGACATGGACACGGCGCAGATCCGCAAAGGCATGCGCCGGCCGGTGATGAGCGAACGTCCGCCGCTGGGTCAGCGACTGGGTTCCGACCAGAGGCCGCGCCTGCCGGTCGCGGTGAACTCGCGGCAATTCTAGCCACCCGGCGAATCCAGCGACCCGGCCATACAAGCCAAACATTCGGTAGACCGCGCCTGCGGGTTGGCGTGCGAAGGACGCGGCGCTTGGCGGCTGCGCAAATTGGGTTGCGCCGCGTCTAAGATAGCAGTGGATGAGCTATCCCATTCATCTTCGTGCGATTTGCGGCTGGCGATGTGCGGCCTGGGGGCTGGCGCTCTGCGTGGCGGTGTTCGCGTGCGCCCAGGCAGCCCGGGCGCAGAACGAGCCCGCGACAGTACCAGCGCAGAGCGCGCCTGCCTCGGTACCGGCACCGACCGATGCGGCGGCGACGCCGGTGGGAACCGCGGTGGTCGCCGTGGGCGCGCAGACGATTCAGCCGACTGCGGGAAAGCGCCAACTGCGCGAGGCGGAAGATGCGTACCTGTCGGGCGCGAAGAAACTCGAGCACGACGACCTGAGCGCGGCGGAGACGGAGTTTCAGCGGGCGTTAAAGCTGGACCCAGGCAACCGCAACTATGCCGTGGCGATCTCGGTGACGCGGGAGCACCGGTTGGCCGAGCTGATGCAGCAGGCCACCAAAGCCCGGCAGACCGGCGACCCCGCGAAGGCGGAGACACTGATTGCCGAGGCGCGCGCCATCGATCCGGAAAACCCCTTGGTCGCCGAGCACAGCGGGCCATTCCTGGCGGGCAACCTGAGCAGGCCACGCGGCCGCGCAGCTTCCGATCCAGGGGCTGCGGCCCCGCTTGCGGACCGGGCCAGGATGATTGCCGGCAGCCAAGACGATGAGGCCGTCCGCATCGAGGGGCCGGTGCTTGCGGGCGAGATTCGTCTCACTCCCGCGGACATGACCAAGAGCTTTCACCAGCACGGCCAATCATCGGACGTGCTGCGCAATGTGGCTTCGGGCTACGGGATCACGGCGGTCGTGGACGACTCCGTGCAGGAAAGAAACGTGCGCTTCGATCTGGAAGACGTCACCTACCAACAGGCGATGAACCTGCTCGAAACGATGACGCATACCTTTGCGGTGCCGCTGGATAAGACGAGCATCCTGGTGGCCAATGACGATGCGACGAATCGCGATCGGCTGCAGCGGCAGTTGGAGGAAACGATCAACCTGCCGGGATATACGCCGGAGCAACTGAACGATGTGTCGACGCTGCTGAAGACGGTGTTTGGCGTGAACGCAAAGCAGTTGAATGTGCAGCCCTCCACGGAAAACATCGTGGTTCGGGCCCCGGAGGACATTCTCGATCCGATGAACCGCACCCTGCGCACCCTGGCGGACGCAGCCGGAGAGGTGGTGATCGAGGTCAAGCTCTACGAAGTGGATGCCACGCGCACGACGAACGCCGGCGGCACCATCCCCAATGGGTTTGGGGTGTACAACGTGGAGGCGGCGGCCACTTCGCTGGTGAGCCAGAACGAAACGCTGGTGCAACAGGCGATTGCGCAGGGATTGATCAGCTCGACCGCCAGCAACCTGGAGATTGCCGCGGCGCTGATTGGATCGGGGCTGGTGAAGAGCAGCCTGCTCTCGAGCACGATCGGGATATTCGGAAACGGATTGACGCAGACCGGGATTACCGAGAGCGGCAGCGTTGGATTCAACCTGGGATTGAATACCAGCGATACCCGTGCGCTTGACGATGTGCAACTGCGGGTTGGCGATCGGGAGTCAGCGACCTTTCGCGAGGGCACGCGGTATCCGATTGTGACCTCGACCTATACCACGGGCTTGTCGGCGGCCTCGTCCTCGCTGCCGAATGCGACGATCAACGGAGTGAGCGTGGCCAGCCTGCTCTCGCAGTATGCGGGCGGGACCAGCGCGACGATTCCGCAGGTGAGCTACGAAGACCTGGGGGTGACGCTGGAGGCGACGCCGGTGATCCAGAAGTCGGGCCGGATCGACATGAAGCTGAATCTGAAGATTGAAGCGCTGTCGGGCAGCACCAGCGATGGCAATCCGGTGCTGGAGAGCCGGCAGTTCAAGTCGGACATGACGGTTGCGGATGGGGAGAGCGCGATGATGGTGAGCAACGTCAGCCGCACCGAGAATGCGGCGATGACGGGGGTCCCCGGGCTGAGCGAACTGCCGGGGTTCCAGATGCCGCTGAACGACAATCTCGAGAAGGACACCAGCCAGCTGGTGGTGTTGGTGACGCCGCATATCGTACGGCGGAACCCGAATCTGTTTGCCGGCCCGCGCATTCCGGTGAAGCCGCTGCCGCTGAACTAGGATTGCCGCCGGGCGCGTTGACCATGCGCAGCGCGATCGCTATACTTCAACATGTGAGAGCGGGAGTAGCTCAGTGGTAGAGTGCTTCCTTGCCAAGGAAGATGTCGCCGGTTCGACCCCGGTCTCCCGCTCCAATTTTGCCCGCCTGCGATACACTCTTCCTCATGCAAACTGGGTGTGCGTGAAAGCGCAGGCCCCCAGAGGCGCGGTACCCAAGTGGTAAGGGAGAGGTCTGCAAAACCTTTATGCGTCGGTTCGATCCCGACCCGCGCCTCCAGTTTCCCTCCCACAGACAGGACAGAAGAGTTCGAGGCCCTTGGATGTTGTGCGAGGGTGTGAACGCGTGTCTCGGAAGCGGGAGCCAATCGGACAGGCGATGGGGCATGCTATCGGACACCGGCTTGGTGGCGGCAGGAGGGATATGGGCCACGCCAAGTCGCCAGAATTTGGGATGCTCTCGCATCCGGCGGGTTTACGCTGATAGCGGAGGCGCAAAATGTCGCGACTATCGTGGTTGATTGGCGGCGCGGTTTTGGTTTTTGCGTGGTCTTTACCTCTGAGGGCGACGATGCTAATCGTCGTTTTCACTCCGGACGGGTACTGGATAGGCGCGGATAGTTGCGGGCCAACAATGGAAAGCCCGCGCAAACGGTTTGCAAGGTTCACGAAACGAAGTTTGGGCTGCTCCTGAAGGGCGGCTCATCGCAGGGTGTCACGATTGAGGGCAATGACTACTCGACCGATAAAGAAGTCGAAGACCTGCTAGCCGTGTCATCAACTGCGGAAGAATTCAGGACGAACCTAGAATCGAGACTCGCGGACGACATCAAGGCAGAGCTATGTTGGTTCAGCGATCCTAAAATAGCGGTTGAGCGACTGAACCTACTCTATTTGAAAATCCGGTCCCGGATTTAATGATCGTCGATCTCACGCGATTTGTAATCCTGTTCGATGCGTACGGTACGCACGGAGAAGAGTTACTTGTGCGGCCGCATAGCGATTGGACAACGCCTCAAATTGGGAGGCCGGGCTACCTCTACTCCGCTCAATCCCTCTATAGGTGGCTTCCCATAGAGAATCTCGAATCCCGGGCTTCATAGATGCAACGCCTATCGCCCCCCGGACCGTAATCTCTTACCCTGACTCGGTCCGCATTTTGTCCAGCTCCGTCCCTTATGTCGGGCCGACTCAAGGGTCCAAAGTCACCCCCATGAAGCGCTTCTGGAGATGTTAGGACAGGGGCACGAGCAGCATCCAGAGTCTGTCGGACCGCCATACGTCGTTGTGCACGTGATCGAACGCCAAGGTCAAAAGCCGGAAAGTAACTGGGTTGAGCCGGGTGTTTGCCCTGCGTGGAGCCAAGATATACTTCCCGATGCTCGTGTTAGCCCGCCAGCGTTGAATGGCGCACACTAGGTTCGGCTTGCATCCCGGATCGGTGCAGGGCCACGGCCCGCCCCCATTTTGGAACTCGTAAGCGGATCGATTTCGATGGGGC
>CAWBFL010000027.1:0-12753 GCA_963787905.1 uncultured Acidobacteriaceae bacterium
GGGCGATCTGTCGCGGCGCTAGGCGGTGAAGGCGGCGCAGGCGGTCTTCTCGTCCGGATGGAGCGTGGTGTACCGGGTCAATCCGACCATGGTGAATACCTTGATGAAATGCGGTTTGAGGCCGAAGGTCTGGACGATCTGGCCGCCCTTGCTGGCCGCGATCATGAGCTGAATGACGAGCGCGATGCCGCTGGAGTTGAGGTAGTCCACTCCGGAGAAGTCGAGCAGGATGCGCTTGGTGCCGGCGGGCAGGCCCTGGTAGGTGCCCAGCACGGCAGCCTTGGAGGCGCTGGTGATATCTCCGGTGTAGCGCAGGACTGTAATGGGAGCACCGGAAGCGCTCTGCACCTCTTCGACCCTGGCTTGCGTAGTCTTTTCCGCCATTCCCTATTCCCTCGTTTCTGCATCCTTCTGTTCCAGCACGATCGCCTCCGCCTCCTCGTTGGGATGAAGCCGGATCACCATGCGCGCGTAGCTGCCGGAGCGCGGCGAACTGACCCACTCCACTTCGTCCACCAGGGATTCGATGAGAAACATCCCCATGCCGCGCGCGCCTTCTTCTTCATGCATCTTCTTATCGATGTCGGGGGCCGCGGTGTGCGCCTGCGGCCCGGATCCCTTATCGTGCACCTTGACTTCCAGCTTATCCGCATCCATGGACAGCACGACGCCGACCGAGAGCGTCTCGTCGAGTTTGTTGCCGTGTTCCATGGCGTTGATGCAGGCTTCGGCGATGGCGGTTTTGAGATCTTCAATCCGCTCGTCGGCGAAGCCCATCATGCGCGCGACACTTTCGGCGGTGTTCATCGCGACTTTTTCAAAGCCCAGACGGGTTGGCAACTGAAGCTCGATGCTTTTTCTGGCGTCGTCATCCATCAGCAGCGTCTCCCTTACGGATTCCTGAACAGCACCAGCGCAGTCATGTCGTCGGACTGGTCCTGTCCGTCCGAAAAAGCATTCAAGGTATTCCAGATGGAACCCAGCATCTGCTCGGGGGTCGGCTCGGTGCGCGTGAGGAAGGTTTGCAGCAGGCGCTCTTCGCCAAACTCATCTTCTCCGTGGAAGACCTCCGTCATGCCGTCAGTGTAGACCAACAGGCGCGCTCCGGGGCCGAACTCGTACTTGCAATCCACGTAGTTTGAAAACGGGAGCAGGCCGATGGGAGTGCCGGAGGCTTTGATCTTGCTCAGGGTTCCGTCGGCGCCGACGAGGAACGCCGGATTGTGACCCGCATTGACCACCTGGAGCGAGTGCATGGCGGGGTCCAGGCGGAGCAGCATGCAGGTGACGTAGCGCCGGCGCGCCTCGTCGCCCTCGCCATAGTGGAGCAGGTTCATGTTGGTGGCGATCTCCAACAGGCTGAGGTTGGCGTGCACCATGGCGCGGAAGGCGGAGCGGAACGAGGCGCCGACCAAGGCCGAGGCCAGGCCTTTGCCGGCGACGTCACCGACGACGATGACGGTTTCTCCGGAGGGCATGGACACGATGTCGAGATAGTCGCCGCCGACCTCGTAGCAGGTGACGGAGCGGGCTGCGAGGCCGTAGTTGGGAATCTGCGGCATTTCCTGCGGCACCAGGCTGAGCTGCACCTGGCGGGCCGCGGCCAGATCGCTCTCCACCCGCTGCCACTGGAGCGCGCGCGCGTGGAAGCGGGCGTTCTCGATGGCGACGGAAGCCTGCACGGCGAGCGACTCGAGGAAGTCGGTTTCGTCGAGATCGAGCACGCGCTCGGGCGGGAGCAGCACGATCAATTCGGTGAACTGGACCCCGGCCTTGTCGCACAGGGAATAGCGCAGCAGCGCCGGCGATGCAGGAGCTTCGGCCGGCGAGGCGGGAGGTTTGCTGAGGGCGGCCTGGAGTTCGGCGGGCACCTCTCCGTAGCTCTGGGGGAAGGCGGTGAAGAAGGCGCCATCGAGCTCGAGTTCGCGCACGACGATCTCCAGTGCGATGCGCACCACTTCGTCGATCTCAATCGTGGAGTGGAGCTGGCGGCTGGCTTCGAGCAGAGCCTGCAGGCGAATGACCTGCTGTTGAGCCACAAGGACTTCACTGATTTCCATCGGACCTTTCCCCTCAACGGAAGACGACTGCCTTGGCACGAGTATATGCCACAGGATACGGTACTTACCGAGGACGCCGGCGGGGACGGATTTGGGTTCGGCAGCGGTTGAGCCGACTGGCGGGACGGGGACGGAAACGGATAATTCATACTTTTGTAATAAGTCGGCGCCGGGCGGCTTATATACTGCCCGATATGCTTGAAAACGAACTGACGTACACCACCTCGGACGGCGCAAAAGAAGGCACCGTCATTATGAAGCTCGAAGGCCCGTTTACGCTCAGCAACATGTTTCAACTGCAGAACGATCTGCGGGGACTCAAGCCGGCGTGTTTGATCATGGACATGACCGGCGTCCCGTACATGGATTCGGCGGGCCTGGGCGTGGTGATGAACTACTTCGTTGCGGCACAGACGGCTGGCCGGAAGTTACTGCTGGTCGCGGTGAACGAACGAGTTCGCGCCCTGTTCGAGATGACGAAAGTCGACAGCGTGTTGCGCACGTTCGATTCGGTGGATGCAGCGCAGGCATCGGCGTGAGAGCACAGGGATTTGCGTGAGATAGAGGCGGGCCCGCTGCAAAGTCGAACCAAAACTTCTTCGTTTCTGCAATATTTTGCATAGCCGACTGTGTAAATTTTCACAACGTATTGATTCTGCGTAGTCTTAATCGGCATTTGACGTGCTCTGGCTATTGCAAAATCTTTGTCTGTTCGCGCCTGAGGATAGAAGCTCCGATCTTGCATCTCGTTGGTTGAGTTCTGCATTCCCGTGGTGGTAGCCGGTAGTTGACCCTAGGAGACCCAAAATGAAACTCTTGCGATATTTGTTTGCGATTACCTTGGTTTGCAGCCTCAGCCACGTGGCGAGGGCTGACGACTACGCGATGGTGATTATCGA
This sequence comes from uncultured Acidobacteriaceae bacterium, assembly GCA_963787905.1. Classification (GTDB taxonomy): domain Bacteria; phylum Acidobacteriota; class Terriglobia; order Terriglobales; family Acidobacteriaceae; genus Edaphobacter. The sequence goes on from CAWBFL010000027.1 coordinate 2,960, forward strand.
CCCGGTTCCCCTGAACACGATTACGACCTACGACATCACCACGGTGGGCTCGCCGGTTGCGGCGGCGTGGAGCAGCTGCGCGCCCGGAGAGCTGCCGAACGGCTCGCCCAGCTACGACGGCTGCATCTCCTTCCTGAATGGCACGGGCACGACGTTGACGGGCTTCGATCTGGTGGTGCCGGACACAGGCGGAGTGGTGGGCCAGACGGCGAGCTGCCCGACCACCGATCCGAACGACATTTTCACGAACATCAACTGCCCTCCGAATCCGGTGAACGGCGATTGGACGCTGACCTTTGGCGGCGGCAGCATCGCGGCCGGCGAGTACTTTGTGATTGCGGAAGATGGCGTTCCCGACCCGACGACTTTTCCAACCACGAATGCGATCGGCGTAACTCCCGAGCCAAACTCCTTCTGGCTTCTGTCCACGGGCGTTCTGTCCCTGGGGTTCTTCGGTGCGTACCGGCGCCGCGAGACGCTGCTGGCCTTGCGCCCGTAGCCTTCGCGTCAGCCTGGATGCGCAAGCCTGCACCGGTTTGCAGATGAAATAAGAGAGAGCCTGAAAGGGCTCTTTCTTTTTTGGCCGGGTCGCGGCAGGCAGGCCGGGGTGGGCGCAGTTCGCTGCCGCTGCCTGCCCGCGGCCGCGGATGAAATCGTCGGGGCTGGTGCAGGTTGACCGGCAAGACTTCGCTCGGGGGCTCAGGAGGGTGCGGAAAGAGCCGTTGCGGCAAACGGACAATGACCCCAGCGGCTGAAGCCGCGCCCTTAGCGAAATGCGGTTGTTCAGCGCCTTCTGAAGCCCGATCAATTGCGACGCTGATCGGCGCTGAGACCCAAGGCTGAAGCCTCGCGCTACCAGCCACGTCCTTACAAAACGAATGCAAGCTGCACCGCTACGAATTCGTCCAGCGGCGGAGCTTGTCGTAGACTGTTGCATACCTGTGAGATCGATTTACGAATTCCTGCCAATGCGTCGCGCTGGACTGATGCTGGTGCTGTTGTTGTGCGCCGGGTCCGGCCATGCGCAGACTCAGCCAGCCAAGGGCCAGGCCACGGCCACCGTCGCGGCGACGCCGGTGGCGGTGAAGCTGGGTGAGTCGTCGGCCAAACTGAACGGCCCGTGGAAGTTCCACACCGGCGACAACGCTGCGTGGGCGCAGACGGATTTCGACGACTCCGGGTGGGACTCGATGGACCTGACTACGGCTGCGGGGACCGCGGCGGCGGGATGGACGAAGCGCGGGTATCCCGGCTACTCGGGCTATGCCTGGTATCGTCTGCGAGTGGAGGTGCAGGGCGCGAATCACCAACTGGCGTTGAAGATGCCGTACCTGGCCGACGACGCGTACCAGATCTTTGTCAACGGCCAACTGGTCGGTCAATTCGGCAAGTTCACCGCGCACCGCGTCACCTTCTATCCGGCGCTGCCCGAGGCCTTTCCGCTGCCGCGCACCATTGGCAACGGCCCTATCACGATCGCGATTCGCACCTGGATGGACAGCGCCACCATCTTCAACAGCCCTGATTCGGGAGGGCTGCACGGGCCGCCAGCGCTGGGGTATGCCTCGCTGATCAGCCAACTGATCCAACTGAATTACGACGAGATCGCCCACTCCTTCGCCGGCGGTTTTGTCGAACTGATGATCCTGTTTATGGCTTTGCTGATGGCGGTCGCACTGTTCTGGCTGGACCGCCAGGAGCAGGCCTACCTGTGGCTGGCGATCGTCTGCACGGTGACGCTGCTGGAGAACGCGCTGGTGCTGTCGGTGAATTTCACGGCGTGGCTGGGGCAGACGCAGGCGGCCGTGCTGCACGATGTGTTGCTGGCGCAACTGCGCATCGGGCTGTGGGTGCTGTTCTGGGGCTACTGGTTCCGCCTGGCAAGGATTCGCAGGCTGCACCAGGTGGTGTGGCCGCTGGTTGCGATCCTGGTGGTGGGAACGGCGATGTTGCGACCGCCGCTGTTTGGGGTGGTGGTCCCGGTGCAGTATGCGGGCTTTATCACGCCCACGCTGCTGGTGGTGAAACTTGCCCTGGGCGTGGTGCTGTTCCTGGTGGCGTACCGGGGCTTTGCGACGCAGAAGACCGAAGGCTGGATGGCGGGCGCGGCCGTGCTGCTGGGTTTTGTGGCGAATTACCAGGTGGAGATGTACCTGATCCACGTGCCGATTTCATACTCCGTCTTCGGCTTCAACGTCTCGCTTGGAGCGCTCGCGACGGTGACTTCCCTGCTGCTGATTACGGTGATGCAGCTGCGCCGGTTCATCATGGCGGTGGTCCTGAAAGAGCAGTGGAAGATGGAGATTCAGCAGGCGCAGGAGGTGCAGCAACTGCTGATCCCGGCTGAGCTGCCCGAGGTCAGCGGCATCACCATTGAGAGCGAGTACCGTCCGGCGCGCGAGGTGGGCGGGGACTTCTTCCAGATCCTGCCGCTGGAGGCTCCCGGCACGGTGCTGATCGTGGTGGGCGACGTCACCGGCAAAGGCATGCAGGCGGGCATGCTGGTGGCGCTGATCGTCGGGGCGATCCGCGGAGCGCTGATGCACAGCAGCGACCCGGCGCAGATCCTGCATGAGGTGAACGAACAACTGTGCGAGCGGCAGCATGCGATTGCCACCTGCATGATCCTGCGCATCGACCCCGGCGGCAAAGGCATCATCGCCAACGCAGGACAGCTTTCTCCCTACCTGAACGGCAAAGAGATTGAGATGGAGGGGGCTTTCCCGATCGGCATCGTGCCGGATGGTGAATTCTCGATCGCGTCGTTCGAGCTGGAGGAAGGCGACAACCTGTTCATGATGTCCGACGGGGTGGTGGAGGCGACCGACCCCCAGGGCGCGCTTTTTGGCTTCGAGCGCATCAGCGAACTGCTCGAGAAGAAGGCCACTTCGGAGGAGATTGCCAAGGCTGCGCAGGCATTTGGGCAGGAGGACGACATCCTGGTGGTGCAGGTGCGCCGCAACCTGGAGCAGAACGCCGTGCCTGCGTAGTTCCGAGCCGATCCGGGTGCGAGACAAGCCGGGCAACCGCCGCGTGCGCCGAATCTAGGCGTCGACCGGCTCCATGTCGACGGCGACTTGCAGGGTGTGGGTCCCGCCGCCGAGGACGAGTCCGCGCAAGGGGCTGACGTCGCCGTAGTCGCGCCCCCAGGCCAGGGTCACGTGGCCGTCGGACGGCACCACGTTGTTGGTGGGATCCACATCCAGCCAGCCGCTGCCCGGGCAATAGGCCGAAACCCACGCGTGCGATGCATCGGCGCCGACCAGCCGGGGCTTTCCCGGCGCCTGGTAGGTGCGCAGGTAGCCGCTGACGTAGCGGGCGGCGAGATTGATGGAACGCAGGCAGGCGATCTGCACGTGGGCGAAGTCCTGGCATACGCCGTGCCGCTTGCGAAAGACCTCTTCGGCGGGCGTGCGCACGTTGGTGACCTTGGAGTTGAAGCGGAAGTCGGTGTGAATGCGCGCGGTGAGATCGAGCAGCGCCTCGGACATCGGCCGGCGCGGGGTAAACGACTGCAGCGCGTAGGCGGCGAACTCCGGCCGGGCGCGGATGCGCGGCGACTCGAAGACAAACTGGTAGGCGTCGAGACCCTCCGGACTGAGGTCCCCGGGAAGCGAAGCGACGACCTCCTCCCAGGGGAGCTGGGATTGGGGCGGCGCGTTGCCGGAGACAATCACCTGGCTGCGCGCTTCGACTACCAGTTCCTTATGCAGCTCCTGCACGGTGAAGAAGCAGAGCCGATTGCCAAAGTAGTCGACGCGTTCGGTGCAGGTCGCGGGGGCCGGATCGATGTGCAGCTCGTTTCGCAGCAACTGGTCGTGCGGGGAGGTTCGCGGCTTGAGGCAGGCAACGTGGTTCCCGACCGAAACCGGGGTTCGGTACTTGTAGGTGGATCGATGGAGGATGCGATAGATCATTCGCCCACCGTAATCGGCAAGGTGCGGGCGTGGCTGAAGTAGCGGCCCGACAGATTATTCGACCACGACGGCAGCAGCAGTTCCAACTCGCGCAGGACGCGCTCCAGCCGCGACAGCCCGTCGGCGCCGTTGGTGGCGGCGGCGCCGGGCAGCGGATACGTGAGCTCGCGCAGATCGAAGCTGCGCAACCGCACCAGCGCATCGCGCATGGTCTGCAGGTCCTCGGGCAGGTGACGCGGCAGCCGGTCGTAGAGGTCGGCGAGATGGCTGATCTGGAAGTCCAGCCCGCGGGGGTTGGTCTCGTCCGCCAGCAACACATCCAGCACCGCCAGCGGCTGGAGGGTGGTGTAGTAGCGGGTGCGGTAGGTCATGGAACTGTCCGCAACCTCCAGCAGGTATTCGAAGAACGACCAATCCTGTTCGGCGAGCGGGGTCGCGACTTCGCGCAGCTGGCGGCAGAGATAGATGGCGCGCTCAATGCGGCGGCCAATGCTCATGAACAACCATCCCGATCCGCGCGTGGTGTTCTCGCGCTCCATTCCGGAGAACGCGGAGAGCAGTTCGAGACATGCGGTCAGCATCGCGGGATACTCGAGGAACTGGGTGTCGTGATCGATCTGCACCGAGTCGCGGAGCTGACCGATGAGCGAGTTCATATCGACGGACAGGCGTTCGCGCACGTTGCCGCCCACGCGCGCAACCTCAGCGAGCGTGGACGCGAGGCTGTCCGGCCGCTTGAGGTTGGTCAGGACGGAGACGAGCTCCTGCTCGAGTTGCTGCGCGGTTGCCCGCTTGCCCTTGGCCCGGGGCAGGCGGCTGTGGCGCGACTCCAGACAACCATGCAGGCGCAGCAGGCAGCCGAGCTCGATCTCGTCGGCACGGCGCAGGCGCGAGACGATGGTGCGCACGATGCGCGCGATGTTTTCCGCACGCTCGACATAGCGGCCCAGCCAGAAGACGTTGTCGGCCACGCTGCTGGGAACGGCCAGGGGCGCGCGGCGCAGCTCCAGCGGGGCGTTGCGCGGACGCAGCATGCTGAAGGTGTCCACCGGGCTATCCCACATCACCCAGGCATCTTTGCTGTGGCCGCCGCGCTGCATGGAGACGACCGAGCCCTCCGCATCCGACACGCGGGTGAGGCCGCCGGGCAGCGCGACCCAACCATTTCCGGTATTCAACACGTAGGTGCGCAACACCACGCTGCGGGAGAGCAGCCGGCCATTCTCCCACACGGGCGCGGTGGAGAGCGCAATCTGTTCCTGCGCGACGTACTCGTGCGGGCGGGCGCGCAGGCGGTCGGCAAACTTGCCCTTCTCGGCCTGCGGAATGTCCGCGCCGAAGACCGGCTCCATTCCGCGCGAAGGAAATGCCGGCTTCACCACCACCGAATCGAGATGGTTCAGCACCCAGTCCAGCGCGTAGGGCTGGCCGCACCACCAGGTCGCGACCGAGGGCAGCATCAGACTCTTGCCCAGCAGATGGCGCGACAGGCCGGGGAGGAATGGCATGACCGCAGCGGTCTCGATCAGGCCGCTGCCGAGCGCGTTGGCGACCTTCACGTTGCCGGCGACGATGGCGTCGACCAGGCCGGGCACGCCCAGCAGCGACTCGCTGCGGAGTTCCAGGGGATCGCAGAAGCTGTCGTCGACGCGGCGCAGAATCACGTCGATCTGCTCCAGCCCGTCCACCGTCTTCAGATAGACGCGCCGGTCGCGCACGGTCAGGTCTGCGCCTTCGACGAGGGTGAAGCCGAGGTAGCGCGCGATGTAGGAGTGCTCGAAGTAGGTTTCGTTGTGGGGGCCGGGGGTAAGGAGCACGATGCGGGGATTGGCGACTGCCGGAGAGCGCAATGAGCGCCTCGCGCTGGGCGCGGAAGAACGGCGCCAGGCGCAAGACGTTCGCGGTGCGGAAGATGTTGGGCAGGACATCGGAGACGATGGTGCGGTTCTCCAGCGCATAGCCGCTGCCGGCCGGGGCCTGGGTGCGGTCGGCGAGCACCCACCACTGGCCGTCGGGCGAGCGGGCGAGATCGACTGCCAGCATGTGCAGATAACTGTGCGCGGGAACGGGTACGCCGACCAGCGGCCGCAGAAACGCGGGATTGGCGTAGAGCAGCGCCGCGGGAAAACGCCCCTTCGCCACCAGGTCCTGCGCGCCGTAGAGATCTTCGAGGACGAGGTTCAGCAACTGCGCGCGCTGAATGATGCCGGCTTCGAGGAAGCGCCATTCATCGGCGGCGATGAGAAAGGGAATGATGTCGATCTTCCACGGCCGGTTGGCTCCGAGGGGATCGCCGTAGATGTTGTAGGTGATTCCGTTCTCGCGAATGCGGCGCTCGGCGCGGCTCCAGCGGCGGCCCAACTCTTCCGGGCCGATCTCCTGCAGGGACTCCATCAGGTGCGCCCAGTGCGGTCGCGGAGTCACCCCGTCGGCCGACAACTCGTCATATGCGCCTCCATAGCGAATTGGAGTCTGATGGAGATCGACGGTCATGGCACCAGCCTCTGCCTTTCGCCTGGAGTTGCGGTGCGGGACGGGACGCGCAGGTCGAGCGTCATCGGGAACACGGCGTTCGTCTCGTCCGCCGGGACCGCCATGGCGCCGGGCGCGGACAACCGTTCAAACCGCTCGGTCCGCCGCTGCCTGGCCTCCGCTGCATTCGCCGGCCGAGAGGTGTAAACCCGGCCGTCGGGCGGCGTTACATGATAGATGCAGCGGCTGATCGATCGCTCCTTCCAGCGGTCGATCAGATCGAACACCAGCGGCGCGTGGACCGGGATGGTGGGATGCAGCGTGGCCGCCAGCTGGCGCGCGCGATAGCGGACGCCGGCGACGAATTCTCCGGGCGCGCCGGTGGGTTGCAGCGGCACGCGGCGGCCGTTGCAGGCGACGACAAAGCGCGATTCCGCGGTGAATCCGGACACCTTCACCTGCATGCGCTCGAGCGAGGAGTCCACGGTGCGCACCGTGCCGCCGGAGGTGGTCTCTTCGGCCAGGACATTCCAGGGCTCCAGCGCGTGGCGCAGTTCCAGCTCGACACCTCCGACGGCGATCGAGCCGATCTTCGGGAAGCGGAAGTCCACCTGCGCGGCGAACCACTTCTCGTCGAAGCCGTAGCCGGCGGCGCGCAACCGGGCGAGCACGTCGCTCAAAATCGCGGCTGGACGAAATGCGGCAGCATGAAGCGGTCGTGCAGCGTCGGTGCCCCAGCGAATCAAGGCGCCTTCGTAGGGCTGCTTCCAGAACGTGCGACCAGCGCGCGAATCAGCAGCGATCTGCAGCCGGTCCCATGCGGACGTGCGGGGTCATTTCAAAGGCGCGCAGCTCCAGCAGGCCGAGGCGCAGGCCCAAGCCCTCGGGCGGAAACAGCTTGTCCACGCAGAACTCGGCCCGATGCGTGTTGCCGGTTACATCGACCAGCAGATTGCGAAACAAGCCATCCACAATCCACGCGGGGCAATCGCCTGCGGGCAGATTCCTGAACGCCACCTCCAACTCATAGAGCGCATCGGTGCGCGCCTCGTCGACCCGCGGATACTGGCTGGTCGGCCCAACATACATGCCGGAGAACAAGTACGAGAGCGAAGGATGGTTCTGCCAGAATGCCACCATGCTGCGCAGCAGATCCGGACGGCGCAGAACGGGCTGTCCAGCACGGTGGCGCCGCCGATCACAATATGGCTGCCGCCGCCGGTGGCGACGTGGCCGCCGTCATAGGTGAACTTCTCGGCGGTCAGGCGATTGCTGCCGCGCCTCCTCGAACAGCACCGTATTGATCTCTTCCAGCTCGTCCCAGTTGCTCGCGGGCGGGAGATTCACCTCGAGCACGCCGGGGTCGGGAGTAAGGCTGAAGAAGCGCAGGCGCGGGTCGGGCGGCGGGGCGTAGCCTTCGATCCAGACCGGCCGCTGCAGATGCGCGCAGGTATCTTCGACGGCGGCGACCAGATCGAGATAGTCGGCCAGCATGGACGCATAGGGCAGAAAGACGTGCAGGCGGCCCTCGCGGGCCTGCACGCAGAGGGCGGGACGAATGAGCTCGGTCGCGGTTTCGGCGGTGCTCGAAAGCGGAGGCAGCGGATCGGGCACGGGTTCGATCTTGAAGAGCTCGGCGTGGCGAGCGGGATGCGGCGGCAGCTTGACCCGGTCGGCGAAGGGCGCGGCCTCAAACTCGTAGGCGAGCTCATCCGGTGCGACCCAGGGCATGGTGTCGGTCGAGATGCGAAAGCCGATGGGCGAATCGCCGGCCGTCAGCACCAGCGGTTCCGGACGCGGAAACCACAGCTGGCTCGACCAGCGCAGCCGGCCTCCGGGCTGGCGGCGGCGCAGCGGCAGGATATATCCGGCGGGTTCGTCGGCGATTCGCGCCGGGATCGAAGGCCGGAAGAATATTTTCGGGGCTCACGCCTCAGCCGCCGCGCCAGCGCGTGCATGAATGCGAGAGCATCGGCGGCCGTGTATCCGTAGTCTTGATTTTCGCGGGCAATCAGGTCGACGTTCTCCCACACGGGAACGCCGTCGCGGCGCCAGTAACAGCCCAGCGCCCAGCGCGGCAGCGGCTCGCCGGGATACCACTTGCCCTGGCCGATAATGGAGCAGCGCGCCCGGCGCCATGCGCTCGCGCAGACAGCCGAGCAGCGCAAGGCCGCGGCTGCGCTTGATCGGGCCCAGGGCATCGATGTTCCATTGCGGGCTTTCGGGCTCGTCGATGCCGACAAAGGTGGGCTCGCCGCCCATGGTGAGGCGCACGTCGTGGGCTTCGAGGTCCGCGTCCACGCACCGGGCAACCTGCTCCAACTGCGCCCACTCCGCGTCCGAGAACGGCTTGGTCAGCCGCGGCGGCTCGTTGAGCCGACGGACGGACATCGCGTAACTGAACTCGACGTTGGCCGGTTCGACGGTGCCGCCGATGGGCGCGGCATTCGACGCGTTCGGCGTGCACACCAGCGGAATGTGGCCCTCGGCGGCGAACAGGCCGGAGGTGGGATCCAGGCCAATCCAGCCCGCGCCGGGAAGAAACACTTCGGTCCAGGCGTGCAGGTCGGCGGAGTCGGATTGCGGGCTGGCCGCGTCGCCGCCGTCGTCGGGAGCCAGTTGAATAAGGTAGCCGGAGACAAAGCGCGCGGCTATCCCGAGCTGGCGCAGAATCTGCACCAGCAGCCAGGCCGAGTCGCGGCAGGAGCCGGTGCGAGCGCGAGGGTCTGTTCGCAGGATTGGACGCCGTGTTCGAGGCGGTCAGTAGCGATTCTTCGCGGACGCTCGGTTCAGGGCGACAGAAAGCCGACCGTCCCGCGCTTCGCGCTCGACGTCGCCAGAAAGTCCTGTAGCTTCGGCCAACCGGTTCGATTGACGAGAAACGGCGCAGGTCCTCGCGAGTCCGGCGCGTAGGCGAAGGGATATTCTCCTCGCCCGGCTCCAGGAAGAAATCGAAGGGATTGACCGTCATTTCGGCCACCAGGTCCACCTCGACGGGAAATCGCGGGACGGGCTCGGAAAGACAACGCGCGCGAGAAAATTGCTCTGGGGGTCCAGCTGCCAGTTCAGGAGGTGGCCGGCCGGCTTGATCTTCAGCGAGTAGCTGAGGATAGGGGTCCGGCAGTGCGGAGCGGGCCGCAGCTGGATCACCTGTGGGCCGAGCAGCACCGCCTTGTCGTACCGATACTCAGTCCGGTGATGGAGAGCTACCTGGATGCCGATCCCCCACGCCGCCGCAGCGGGTCTTGCTGGCTTGTTTCAGCTGCGCACGATACACCTGTGACCGCTTCGGGCAGCACGCAAAATGTAACGCTGTAAGGCTACCTTAACATAATCCGGCCGCGTCTCCACGCCGGGGTTACTGGAAGTTGCCGATCAGCACGAACGGCGCCCAGTAGAACGGGT
>CAWBFL010000028.1:0-15055 GCA_963787905.1 uncultured Acidobacteriaceae bacterium
GTGAGGCCGCGGCCGCAGTTGCGGTCGGAGGCGGAGAGGACGCGGAACTCGGAGTAGAGCGCGGGGAAGGCTCATCCGGCGGAGGTTGTCGCGGCCGCGGCGGAGACAGCCCTTGCGGTACTCGTTGGGGAAGCCCTCCCAGAAGCGCTGGACGACGCGGAAGATGGACTCGGCGGCCTCGCGGGTGTGGGCGACCTGCACGGTGAGGACTCCACGGTTGCAGATGGTTTTGAGGAAGAAGCGGGCGGCGATCCAGGAGGTGATGCCCATCTGGCGCGCCTTGACGATGATGTTGTGCGCGCCGCGATCGCGCTCGAAGCGGCGCTGGACGGGGTTGGCGACGATCTGGCTTCGGTGGCCGGTGCGGTCGCGGATATAGAGGAAATCGTTGGCGAGCCGCATCAGGTAGGAGTCGGGGCAGTCCTCGGTGGGGCGCTGGTCCAGATAGATGGCGTGGCGCAGCATGGCGTCGAGACCGAGGTCGGGGTCGGGGGAGAACTTCACGGGGACCTCTGCGGGAGCGGGGTGCACGGGCGGTCGAATGGAAAAGCGCTGCGGTCGAGATGACGGCGTTTCTGGCGGGACCCCATCGTGACGATCAAGCTGTCACGAATGGGGCACCCGCAGGGGGAAGAAGCGAAATGCGGGGGTCTCTCCACTTCGCATCGCGATCAAGCCGCGCTGCTCCGGTCGAGATGACGGAGTGTGTCGACGACTGTGACGATCAAGCTGTCACGAAGGGGCACCGCAGGGGGTAAGAGGCAAAATGCGGGGGTTCCTTCGACGGGCTCAGGACAGGCCTCTCCACTTCGCATCGCGATCAAGCTGCGATGCTGCGGTCGAGATGACGGGGTTTTGGCGCACGGGACCCCACTCGTGACGATCAAGCTGTCACGAATGGGGCACCGGCTCTGGCGGTGGGGCACCCTGTGGGGATGGGCTACCAGTAGGCCTCGCACTTGTAGCCGATGACATCGCCGGGGGCGAGCGAGCCGCCGGTGGCGGAGATGGCCATACCGCCGATGCCGCTCTGGGCGACGACGGTGCGTGCGGCCGGGGGCAGCGTGCCGCCGCTGAGGGTGGCGGGGAGGGAGATGGCGGCGGGGTCGGAGGTGGAGAGCGCGGCGCTGTTGCCGGTGACTCCATCCATGTAGAGGTAGGTGAGGTTGATGGAGGTGCTGGTGGGCATGGAGTAGGCGTAGTGGGTGGCGGGCGGGTCGATGCCGGGCGCGTTGCCGGCGGTGGGAGTGTCGAACTGGACCAACTGATAGAGGAAGAAGTTGTTGGCGGTTGCGGCGGCGGTGGCTCCGATCTGGATGTCATTGGGGTTGGCGACCGATGACCAGAAACGCCAGGTCTGGCCTTCGATGGTGATGGTGTCGCCGGGGCTGGGGTTGGCGGTGAAGGTGATGGTGGCGGCGGCGCGATGGCCCTCGTTCCAGACGGAGCAGACGGGCGCGGTGTTGGCCCATCCTCCGGTCTGCGGGCTGCCTCCGGCAACCTGCGCGTAGACGCGCTGCCAGGTGATGCGGCAGACCGGCGGCGGCGCGGAGCCGACGACGATGCGGCCGGCGCCGTCGTTGGAGCCGGGATCGAAGGCAGCGCCGGCGCCGCAGTTGGACGCGCCCGCGCCGCCGGTGAAGGTGAGTTGCGGCGAGTAGGAACTGGAGCCGCCATCGCTATGCGACTTCATGTGATGGTCGGGCTCGAAGTCCACGGTGGTGCCGTTGGTGCCGAGCATGAGGGAAGACATAGGGGTTGTTGCAGCCGCCGGCGTTCTTGCACGATGGCGGCGTCGCCGGAGCCCATGTAGATCTCGCCTGGATGCAACCGCCGGATAGCCGTTGAAGTATGTATTCGCCGTTCCACGAGGGGTTGTCGAGCCAGCCGCCCAAGATGAGCAGTTGGGGAAATTGTTGCCGTCCATCGAAGAGGGCCGCGACCTGATGGCCATTGCTGAAGATGGCGGGTCCCAAGCCGTAGCCTGAGCTGTCGTTTCCCAAAACACCGCCGTAGAGGCTGCCCCCGGTGTAGGTGACGCGGCCGCTGGCATCCGAACCAACGCCGCTACACCACTCGGGGCGGCCAGGTACCATTTCTCGCAGGTACCGGGCTGTTCCGGCGGTTGCTCCGGGATCGGGCACGATGCCGGGTCGACGTGCGCAGCTCCCTGGATGCCGGCCGAAGAGCGGCAGACTGCGCGGTGCCGCCGAGGTCCCCGAGGTCTACGCCGGCCCCGCCGAGGGAACCGCATTGAGGGTGGTCGCGTTGAGCGTGCCGGCATCGATGGTGCCCGCGGTGAAGGCCTGAGGAGTGAAGCTGTAGGGAGTTCCCCGCAGATCAGCGATAGCGAACTGGCGGTTGGGGGAGTACGCGACGGTATCCGCGCCGGCGCTGGCGTCGAGCTCGAAGAGGTTATAGCCGGAGTTCCAGTTGCCGCAGCCATGCCGTTGCAATGGATGGCGAAGGCGGCTTGTTCGCCCGCGGCCAGGTTCATGGTGCGCTGCCAGATCCCGGTGGCCTCGTAGGCGCCGTCGGGCAGGCGATGGGTGCCCCCATAGCCGAGGTAGTTGGTGGTCGGCGCGGCATTTGCGATGGACCAGCCGATGAGGCCGGGGCCATTGTTCTGCTGATACTGCAGGCCGGAACGGGTGGTGGTGGTGGGACGGGGCACGGATTGTCCGACGAACTCGGTGTCGGCGGCGACCAGCTCCTGGTAGAAGTGGGGCTCCTCGACCGGATCGCTGGTGCCCACGCAACATTGTTCGGCGCAAGGGTCATCTGGCCGTCGACGCTGCTGGTGGCGGGTCGAAGACGCTGAGCACCTCCGCCATGGGATAGAGGGCGAATCCGCCGGTGAGCACCGAGGCGGTCCCGCCAGGCTGGAGGTGTTCGCGCCGGTTTGCGCATAGGTGAAGGAGTTTGCGTCCGTGGTGGTTACGGCATAGTTGCCGTTGTAGCTGGTGTCGGCGACCCCGGAGATGGATGACGGCAAGACCATTGATATCGGCGGGGAGGTCGCCGGAGGTGGCGACGGTGACGAGGTTGCCAGCGCGGGTTGCGGAGGCGATGGCTGCGTTGAGATTGAGGAAGCCGGAGGTCTGGTTCATGACGCCGACGACGGGGGTGGTTCGCCCGCGTAGTAGAAACTGGTGGGGAGATGCTGCCGACGACGGGAAAGAGCTGGCGGATCCCGTTGGCGGTATCGACGGTCTGCTCGAGGCCATAGCCGCACAGACCGCCGATGGCGATGGTGGCCAGAATCTGGTGGGGCTTGTTCAGGGTCATCTGCAGGTGGGTGGCGTCGACGACGGTGTAGGGCGCCGTCTCATAGTTGTCCGGGCGCGTAACCGGCGGACTGGTCACCACGCAGGCCAGGCCGCTGGGCGCGCTAATGGCCGCGGTAGTGGTTGCATATCCCGTGGGTACGCCGCTGGTGGCGATGGGAAATGTAACTGTTCCCGGGCGCCATATTGCCGGACTGCGAAGGGATGACCTGTCCGGCGCTGAGAAATACGCTGACGGGGAAGCTGGTGCCGCTGAATTGGGCAGATGCGTTGGGACCGGCCGCGGTGCCGCCGATGAGCGCGCCGCCGGTGGAGGCGCTGGTGATGGTTTTGGCGGGGTTGGTGTCGATGAGGAAGCGGCCATCGCCCTGGGTGCCTCCGCTGGCGGTGGCGGCGATGGTGACGCTGGTAGAGCCGGGGGTGCAGCCGCCGGCGCAGGTTCCGGCGAAGACGCGGGAGTCCTCGTGCGTCTGCAGGTCGAAGGGATGCGCACCCTCGTCGGCGGAGTCGCGGAAGCCGCCGGAGGCGTAGAGGAAACGCGACCCCATGAGGCAGTCGCCGACGCCGAAGCAGTCGGTCTGCTCGGGGACGAGGACGTGCTGGCCCTGGGTGTTGTAGGTGCCGGTGACGCTGAGCGCGCTGTAGCCCATCTTGAAGTAGGGTGGGGGGCTTTCGATCTGCTCGGGAAAGAGGTTGGAGCCGCCGGCGAGGCCCTCCTGGCTGATAGCGAGGGCGACCGCGCCGGGGACGGAGTTCTGGGTCTGCTGGGCGATGCTGGCCTCGCTCTGGGTGGAGACGTCGTCGACGGCCTGCGCGGTGGAGAGGCCGTGGCCGACAACGTCGAGCGGATTGAGGTAGCTCTCGACCTGGCGGCCGCCGCGCGCGTCGGTGACGTGGGTCTGATTGTTGAACGAGGAGGTGGCGAAGTGCTCTCCGCCGTAGTCCTGCTCGGCCTTGATCTCGCAGCCGCCGGCGCAGGCGGGGCTGGCGGCGGCGTTGGCGACTCCATTGTTACCGCGACCGGTTACATATTGGCTGGCGTATTGGACGTCGTTGAGATCGTTGACGTCGAGCTGGGTGCCGGAGGGCTGGGTGACGACCTGGGTCGCGGATGGGACGGTGGAAACCATCTCGCCGAGGCCGGCGGTGAGCGCGGCGGCGGATTCGTCGACGTAATTCTTGTCCGCGGCCTGGGTGGCGGAGACGGGATCGCCGGGGAGAGTGAGCGGGCCGGTCATGGTGTCGCCGGATTTGAGCACGTAGGGCGAGGAGTCGAGCGGATGGCCGGCGACGGCCGCGGCGATGGCGGTGTCGACGTAACTCTTGCTGACGGTCTGCATGGCGACGGAGGTGGGCAGGACGGTGCTTTCGATGGCGGAGATCTTGACCGGTGCGGAGCTGGCGGGGACGACCCAGTACTGGCGGCTGACGCTGCCATCGTCGAGGTGATAGACGACGGTGTAGTAGGTGCCGATGGGCGTGGCGCCGGCGTTGGGAGTGAGCTGCACGCTGAGCGCGCCATTGGCGGCGATGGCGGCGGAGGTGTTGCCGCTGGGGACGGAGTCGCCGCTGCCGGTGGTGAATGCGGGCCAACTGATGAGCGCGGTGCCGGTGGCGGGGGTGCCGTCGGCGTGGTAGATAACGTCTGTAACTGTTGTAGTTGCAATTTGCGCGGAGGCGGCGGCGGTGAAGGCGGCGAGCAGGACGCCGATCAGGATCCAGCTTCTGGATTTGAGATGCATAGGGGACTCCTTGGGAATCGCGAGGGTGCGAAGCCGCACAATGAATGTGTTGGCGCGGCGTAATGGCGACCTCAGGGGCTAAAGCCCCCGGTCTAAATGGAACGTTTATGGCACGGCTGAAGCCATGCCCTTAAGCGGGACAAAGACGATTGCGCGCGGCGGTGCGGTTGAACGAGATTGCGCGCGGCGGTCAGATTGCGCGCAGGGGCGCGGGCAGATAGCTGCGGAAGCAGAGGACGGTTTCGCCATCGTTGGCATCGCGGACGGGAAGCGCACGGAAGGCGGCGGCAAGGCGGACGGATTCGAGGGGCGAGGCGAGCGCGTCGGACGCTTCGGCGGAGGCCTGCATGGATTGCAGGCGCGGGTAGTGGTAGAGGATGCGGTCGCCCTGAGTGCCGGGAAGGACGAAGAGCGCGGACCACTCCTGAAAGAAGCTGGCGCCCTCGCGATCGCAGAAGCCGGCGAGTTGCGAGACCTGCATGCCGGCGCTGGGCGCGCCCGCGGGGAGCGGCGTGGCGAGCTGGAGCACGCCGTTGGCGATGGAGGCGACGACTCCGACGTTAAGGGTGACGCGGCGGATGTAGTTGATGTCGGGGCTGCCTCCAACCGGGCCGACGGCTGCGGCGGACTGCACATACGCGGCGCTGATGCCGGAGCCGACGAAGCCGAGCTGGCCGGTGTAGTCGATGTCGACGGCGACCAGCGCGCCGGGGGAGAATGCGGCGGCGGCGGTGGGGCCGACGTTGAGCGCGCCAGCCGTGGAAGTTGTGCCAACGAGAGGGACCGGCGCTGCGGCCAGGCCGCCACTGCCGTTGGCTGCGGCGGAGGGCGCGGTGAGCAGGAGATTGGTTTGCTGGGAGCCGGAGGCCAGCGCGGCCTGGAGTTTGCCCCAGGCTTCAAATTGGAGCGAGACGGTGGCTTCGATCTCGCTGCGGACCTGGGCGACGGCGACGGCGGGAGCTCCGGCGCGGAGGGCGTCGACTTTTGTGCCGGATTTGCGCACAAATTGGGAGATCCAGCCAAGGTCGATCCAGGGAGCCGGCGGAGTGTGTAACGGAAAGCGGCCTAATTGGGCGGGATCGAAGAGCGTGGGGGCGGCGCAGCGCGGTTGACAGGGGCGAAGTAGGCGCGGACGCGGCGGGTGACGGGAGCGACGGATGGAGTCATTGCGCACCTGCTTTCCGATCGCCATAGCCGAATGAATTGGCAGTAGAAATACGGGGATTCTTCGCGTGCGGCTCAGAATGACAATTCAATAAAGAGGTCATAGTTCCCCTGCTTCCTGATAGGCGAAGACCTGCACGGTGACGATGCGGGAGAGGCGCTCGTCGACAGTGGTGACGGGGCCGAAGACGGGGTCGGCCCAGAAGATGTTGGTGGCGAGGGTGACGGGCGGCGTGGCGGACGTAGTTCAATTTTGGGCGACGGTGTGGGGCGGCTGGGCGAGCGCGGCGGCGAGTTCGGCGTCCATGGCGGCGAGCGCGCGGCCGCGGTCCATGCCGGCGTTGCCGGGCGTGCCGTCGGTCGCGTAGGCGATGGCGCATTCGAGCGCGACCAGTGGCAGCGGCGCGGAGCTGGTGACGTGGAGTTTGGTCCACGCGAGGCGGAAGGCACCGGTGGGCGGCGAGGCGGTGGGGAGCTCGTTTTCGTCGACCAGCGTGGCTGGGCGCACCAGGCCGCGCAGCACGATGGTGCGCGCGGGATTGAGCGCGGCGAGGCGGCCCTGCAGCATCAGGTAGAAGGTGTCTTTCGCGTTCTGCATTTCTCGAACCTCGGTGAAAGGTGAAGGCGTAGGGCGTTGTCCGTTCTACGTTGACCGTTGTACGCTGCAGGCGATGCATGTTGGTCCGCCGGCTTTCAACGGAGAACGTGGAACGGACAACGTAGAACAGGTTGCGGGGCTGACTGCCGGTCATACTTCGGCGGCGAGGGGGGCGCGGAGGAGCAGGCGGTAGACGTAGGGTTGGCCGTGGGCTTGCTCGGTGGAGACGGCGACGATCTCGAAGAGGACGGGATCGGGATTTGTGACGGAATCGGTTACAGGGGCCGCGAGGATGCCGACGGCGTTGGCGAAGAGGACGCTGGCGGAGGCGTAGGCGAGCGAGCCGACGAGGCGCTCGACGGCGGAGGCGGAGACCAGGAGCTCGGACCTGGCCGGCTTGGCTTCGGCCGGCGTGGCGCGGGCTTTGCGATAGACGGCGGGCGCGAGGGGAAGGTCCTGGAACTCGGGTGTGGCGAGGCCGAGCTGCTCGGTGGGGTCGGCGGGGACGGCGGGCGCGGGCATGCGCAGGATGACGCTGCGGCCGCCGAGGGCGCGGAGGAGGACGTCGGCGGCGCGGGCGGTGGGGTTGGGCTGGGGATCGCTCATGGTCAGCCGATCCTTTCGGCGACGTAGGGCGCGAGCAGGCATTGCACGTTGGCGTCGATGAGGGAGTTGGAGAAGTACTGCATCTGCAGGGTGTCCATCTTGCTGCTCTTGACGTTGAGCGCGGGCGTGGCCTGGGCGTTGCGGACGACCTGGGCGCAGGCGAATTTGATTGCGGGCGGGACCACGGCGAGACCGGCGGTATAGGTGATTTCGACCTCGTTGTAGTTGAGGCCGAGCAGGTTCATGGGAAAGGTAACTTCTCCGGTTACAAGATTGAGGTCGACGGCGGTGAGCGGGAGCGCGCTCCAACTGCCGGGGATGGAGAAGGCCCAGGCGACCTGCGCGAGCATCGGATCCTGCATTTCGCCGCGGCGGGGGCGGCCGTAGCGAACCTGGATGCCGACCAGCGGGGAGGTGGCGGGGGCGAGCGGCGCCAGCGGACGATAGCTGAGGCGCACGGCCTGGGAGCCGGCGGTGAGGCGCAGGCGCTCGACGTACTGGGTGACCAGCAGGCTGGGGCGGCGGCAGTGCGCTTCGACGAGCGCGGAGGCGAGCGCGATCCAGTCGTCGGGGGTCTCGGCGGCGAGGCCGTAGGCGGTGTATTCGGTGGGGTCGAGGTAGGACATGGGGCTCCGAGGGACTAGGGACTGGGGAGGGGACTGGGGACTGGGACTGGGGGCTGGGGACTGGGACTGGGGACTGGGGACTGGGGACTAGGGACTAGGGACTGGGGGCTGGGGACTAGGGACTAGGGACTGGGGACGGCTGGGGATAGGGGAAGACCCCACTCATGCGCGGGTTAGCGCATGAATGGGGCTACCCGACGCCGACCTGGCGGAAGAGAGAAACCCCACGATAGCCGGCGACTGCGTCCGCCGGCGATCATGGGGCACCCGATTTGTAACTGGTTCTGATCGCTAGCGGTCGACGAGGACCTGGTAGTGGGCGTAGTTGGCGCCCTTGACCACGACGGCGCCGAACTTGACGACGACGTATTGCGAGGCCAGCGAGCCGGGGACGCCGAGCTGGAAGATGCGCGGGTTCGGGTCGGAGAGCCAGTGGTACTCGATCAGGTCTTCGGTGACGATGTAGGCGGGCAGGACGGCGCAGCCGCAGCCGGGCGTGCCGGTGTAGGGCAGCGTCCACTCGGGGATGAGCGGGAGGTCGCCGGCCTGGGTGGAGAGCATCTTCACGGTGAAGCCGGAGGTGATCTCCTTGGTGCCGAGCACGACATTGAACTCGGACTTCATCTCGCGATCGATGAGGTCGAGCAGGACGGGGTTGGCGTAGATCGCGGTGGGACGCACAGCGAAGGAGGAGTTCGAGACCATCTGCGCGATGGTGGACTTGAGGCCATCGACGATGGATTGCGTGGTGCCGATGGTGGTGGTGTTGCCGCCGGAGACGATTTGCGCGGCCGCGCCGAAGTACTCCGCGGTGGTGGGCGCCGAGAGCGAGGTGTCGTTGCCGTTCCAGAGGGCGACGTCGTGGGTGCGGAGGACGCCGTCGACCGTGTCGGCCAGGTCTTTGGCCTGGAGATAGGCGAACTGCGACTGCTGCTGGCCGAGCTCCATGTCGAAGAGGTTGTAGTTGATCTGCGCCACCAGAGCCTTGAGCGGCACGGACATCTCGACGCGGGTGGGCGAGACCAGCGGCGCGACGATGTTGCGCGGGTCGACAAAGCCGGAGGTCGCGGAGGGCGAGGGGATGGCGGTCTCTTCGAAGAAGCGCGACGGGTGGCCGGTGGCGGGGACCTGCTTGATGCGCTGGCCGAAGATGCCGCGGCGGCGGACGATGTCCATGATCTCGGTCTGGTAGAGGGGGACTTCGATGGCGCCCGGTCCGAGGTAGTCGGCGGCGGCGTGGATGTTGGTGAAGTTGGCGTTCATTGAATCTCCTTAAAGTGCGAAACGCAGCCGTGGCTGCGTGGTTGGCGTGGCGAGGGCGGACCCCACTCATGCGACGAGGCCGCATGAATGGGGCACCCGGCGCGTGACGGTACGTTGTCCGTTGTCCGTGCTACGTTGTCCGTTCAAAAACGGTTTCTTCCGCGCGACGATGAGACGCAACGTAGAACGGTGAACGGTGAACGTGAATCAGCTGAGGAGGCCGGCGCGGAGGAGCTGGGATTTGACGGCGATGCGCTGCTCCAGCGAGAGCGAGGAGAGCGCGGCGTCGAGGGCGCCGGCTTCGAGCGATGCGGCTTCGAGGGTGACGCCCTGCTTGGCGAGCAGGGTGGTCATGGCCGAGGGGAGGGTTTTGCGTGCGCCCATATCCGTGCGAGTTGCGGCGGGTGCGGGTGCAGTTCGGCGGCGCGGGCTTCGAGCGCGGTGAGCTTCTGTTCGGCGGATGCGATTTTTTCTTCGAGACGCTGCAGGGTTTCTTCGAGGTGAGTTGCGGCTGCGGTGAGGCGGTCGATGGTTTCGTCGAGGGCGATGCCCGGGTCGGCGTTCATTTCCAGGTCCATTGGGTTCTCCTGTTCCTACGTGATGCGTTGAAGGTGAAAGTGAGTGCCCCCACGATAACCGCGACCCTTTCGGGTCTCGGTGATCATGGGGCACCCATTTATGCGGACGCCGAGGCGGGCATGGCCTGGACGTTGAGGATGGCGACCACGGCGGAGATGAGGCTCTGCACGTAGGCGGCGCTGGCTTCGACGTTGGCCTGGGTGAGCAGCGCGGTGACGGCCGAGCCGGCCAGGGTCATTACCTCGGCGAGCTTCTGCGTGCCGGTGCCGGACTGGACGCCGGAGGCGGCGTACTTCTGCTCGACCTCGAGCACCGCGTTCTGGATGAGGGTGGTTGCGGACGCCAGCGTGGCGGCGGCGGGCGCGGCGGCGGGGAAGATGAGGGCGACGAGCTTTTCTGCCGGGACGGCGTATTGGACGGCCCAGGCGAGGCCCTTGGCAAAGTCCTTGCCGATGGCGGTGAGGATTCCGGTGAAGGTCATGGAAAGTTCCTTTCAGGTGGTGAGGCGTTGTGCGTGCTACGTTGTCCGTTCTACGTTGTGCGCATCCGGCTGGGGTGGCGCGAATTCCGCCTGAGCGAAGCCTGGACGGGGCACCCGCTTCCCTTGGCGCACCCGGTTTTGTGGCCGCTGAGGTGGAAGCTGGTGTCGCGGTAGGCGGCTTTTTCGCGGAGGAGGATGGCGGCGCCGGTGAAGGTGGCGCGGGTGAGGGTCCAGATGGAGGCGGACATGTCGGCGACGTGGGCGTCGGCGAGCTCGTAGCTCATGCCCATGGCGGTGTCGGGGGCAAGCGGCGAAGTTGCAGGCGCGGGTTGCTTTGAGAAATGCGGGGGTCCCTCGACTGCATGAGTCGCGGAGCGCGACTCGCTTCGCTCGGGATGACGGGCTGGGAGCGATTGCGCGGAGCAGTCGGCGGCGAGGCGCTGCTCGATCTCGGGGAAGTCGCGGGAGAAGACGAAGCCGGCGACGGTGAGGCGGCGGCCATCGAGCTCGGCCGCGGTGATGATGCCGCATTTCTGGCGGGCGTCGTGGCCGTCCCAGCCGGCCTTGTAGTCGACGGCCATGCCGAGCAGGCTGGGCAGGGCGGCTTCGGCGGCGGCGCGGGTGAGCACGACGCGATGACCGCGGGCGCCCGAGGGGGCGCGGTCGCTGGCGACATCGACCAGGGTGAGAACGCCTTCGAAGGGCAGGCGGTTGGGATGGCCGTGGACGGCCGGGAAGTCGACCGCCATGGCGCGCAGGGCGAGCAGGCCGGGTTGGGTGCGGATGCTGCTGGCGAGTTCGCGAGCTCGGGCTCGACCGGCATTGCGCCAGTGCAGATCGGTTGCGTAGTCCATGACCTCTCCTGATTGCGGGTGGGTTAAACGGGAAACGGGAGAGGCAGCCAGATGGCGCCTCTCCCGTTTTTCTTACCTCTATATATCCAGAATAGCAGGTTGAGTAAAACTCATCTGCATTCGGACGGGAACTGTTTTCTCCTTTCGTTTCTGCATGTTGCCTTGTTATCCACAGTTTTCGCCTATTGACAGCAATTGGCGGGCTCGAGGATTTTGGTTTCGAGGAAGATGGCGGTGAGCCGGTCGATCGCGCCGCGATGGCGGCTGATGACCGTGCGCGGGTCGAGACCAAGCGCGGTCGAGACCTCGCCGACGGTGAACTCCTGCAGGGTGATGCGCGCAACCAGGTGCTGCTGCTCCGGGGTGAGCTGCTCGAGGCAGCGCTCCACGTCGTGGGAAAAGATGACGATGTCCTCGAAGCTCTGGGTGTGGCAATGGGTGACTTTGGCGCGGAACATCTCCCGGCCAAGCAGCGACGGGGTGCGGCCGACCGCCAGCGACAGGCGCACATAGCGGCGCAGCAGCGCGTGAGTGTACTTGCGGTAGAAGGCGAGCTGGGGCCGCGGCGGCGCGGGTTGGGGCTGGGGCGGTGTGGCGATGGCCCAGACCCAGGGGAGGATGGAATGCCGGGGCGCAGCGAAATCGCAGGGGATGGAGAGAACGGCGGCGGCGCTCATTGGGCACCACCGGAGCGGCGGTTGACCGAGCAGCGGGAGAGGGTGCGGCAGTGGGGCTGGCGGCGGGGCCGGCCACCGGGACGCTTTCCGGCGGAGGGTGGGAACTCGGCCAACAGGACCGCACAGGAGGCGCAGTACACGCCGTCGTCCATGCCGCAGCGCAGCCAGATTGCTCCGCAGCCTTCGCAGATTTTCATTTCGACTCGCAAGTACTTCATTTTCAGTATTCTCCAGGGCGTGCAGACCCCCGCGGCAAGCCTCGGGATTTTGCATCGGTCGGAGGGGCTTGCTCGGGTTGCTAAGGTGCTTGGAGGGTGCCTGCGAGCTCTTGCGGCCCGGTTCGGCAAGGTTCAGCACCTGTGTTTTTCGGCCAATCGGCCGATGTACCCAGGAGAAATTGGATGGTGCGCCGTCTGTATCCTCTGCCTTCGATCCGGCCGGCCCGGAACTGGAGGTGCTTTCCGGGACGGCTGGACGGAGATGGAGGATGTCCTGCTTATATCTATAAACAAACTAATGTGTCAACAAGGTCAGATTAAAAAAATCTCACACAGCTATTTTTATGTTGTATTTATTCAGGTTATGGGAA
Source organism: uncultured Acidobacteriaceae bacterium (assembly GCA_963787905.1). GTDB lineage: Bacteria > Acidobacteriota > Terriglobia > Terriglobales > Acidobacteriaceae > Edaphobacter. The sequence continues at coordinate 12,467 of CAWBFL010000028.1, forward strand.
ATATGTTGCAGAAATCAACATATACATCCTGTTGCTTATGCGCAATGCTATTATACTGCCTCGTAGGAGACAACACCGATGACCTTTCAGGACCTCCATGAACGGCTGCGTGTGGAACTGGTTGGCCGGATCGAGCGGGGCGATCTGACCGGGACGGAGCTGGCGCGGCAGACGGGATTCAAGCAGGCGCACGTGTCGAATTTCCTGAACCGCAAGCGGGCGCTCTCGCTGGAGGGGCTGGACCGGATGCTGGCGGCGCAGGGGCTGACGGTGGAGGAGCTGCTGCCGGTGGACCTGAGCGCGGCGGCCAGCGAGCCGGGGGTCTCGGGCGCGGCGCTGGAGAGCGAAGCGGTCCCGCTGGTGACGGCGAAGACGGCCATGGAGGATGCGGCGGTGCGGCCGGGCGCGGTGATCGAGACGGTGCAGGTGGCGGCGGCAAGTTTGCGGGGCAATCGCTGGCGGGCTCCGGAGAAGTATGTGGCGTGGCAGCGCTACGTGGCGGTGCGGGCGGACGCGCAGCAGGCGGCGGCGATGGAGCCGGTGATGGTGCCGGGTGCGATCGCGGTGATCGACCGGCACTACCGTTCGCTGGCCGTGTACCGGGCGCAGCAGAGGACGCTGTATGCGGTGCGGACCGGCGCGGGGCTGGCGCTGCGGTATGTGGAGCTGGACGGCGGCAACCTGGTGCTGCGGCCGCTGGCGCAGGCCTTCCCGGTGCAGGTGCTGGCGCTGCGGGCACACGAAACGCCGGCGGACTATCTCGTGGGGCGGGTGTGCGTGGTGGTGTCGGAACTGTAGGCTGTCCTGCCGGACGGGCGACTGCGCGTGGGGCGGTCACTTCGTGACGCGTGCCGAGGTCACTTCGTGACGCGTGGCGAGCTAGTCGCGTGGTCCTCCCGTTGGTCGGCACGGGATTCCTGGCGAAGCCCAATACGCGTCACGAAGTGACATTTCCACATGATTTCCAGCGGGTTGATGCGTGAGTAACATTGACGCAACAATTCTGACGGGCGTATAAACTCGGGCAGCAGCATGTCTGGAGGTGCAGCCTTGCACACCGAACCCGCAGCCCACGCGTCAACCTCTTCTTTCCCCCACCTGATTCACGAACTCCATGCGAACTGCCCGCATTGCGGGCGGACGATCGATATCCCGCAGGCTGCGGTGCATAGCGACGGAACGGCGCGCGGGTACTGTTGCTCGTGCCGGACCGAGGTGTTCGAGGCGAGTCTGGAAAATTAGAGGCTGGTTGGGCTGCCGAAGGGCGCCGGAGACATCCTGAAGTCGAGGATGGTGAGGTTGATTGTGCGCCTGGGGTGAGGTGGGTTTGCAGCCGATTTCCCGGGAATAATGCTGTCTCATGCTGAAAAAAGGGATTGACTTCGACGCGGTGCGCCGCCTGGGGTTGGCGCTGGCGGGCGTGGAGGAGAGCACGGCCTACGGGCAGCCGGCGCTGAAGGTTGGGGGCAAGCTGCTGGCGTGCGTTCCGGCGAATCGCTCGGCGGAACCGGGGTCGCTGATGGTGCGCGTGGACTTGGCGGACCGCGCGGAGCTGCTGGGGGAAAATCCGGAGGTGTATTACGTGACCGGCCACTACGCGGACTACCCGGCGGTGCTGGTGCGGCTGGCGCGCATCGAGGCCGGCGTGCTGCAGGACCTGCTGAAGATGGCTCACAAGTTTGTGACCGGCAAGAGTGCGCCGGATGCGCCAGCGCGGAGACGGCGGAAGCTAGGACCGGCGAGAGGATGAGCGCTGCGGGGGTTGATGGTGAAGTAAGGGGATGGGTGGCGGGGTGTACGACGGGGCGCGATTCGGGATGTGATGGCGGTAACGGCAGTGACCTCAGCGGCTGAAGCCGGATTCGTTAAAGGCGGGTGGTTACGGCATGGCTGAAGCCATGCCCTTAAGCTCCATGGAGCGATGTGCGGGTCGGGGCGAGGTGCGGGCGGTGCGGGGTGCGGGTGGGGAGCGAAGTGACGGAGTTCGGTGGTGGGAATCCCGCGCTGGCGGGGCGAGGACGGGGCGGCCGGGTTTCGTTGGCCGATGCGCGGGGTGGGTGGGATGTGATATAGCGGAGGGGTCGTTTTTTGGACGAGGGAGGTGTGCGATGAGGCGATTCTTCTTGGGGTCACGGCGGGCGACGGCGCAGCGAGCGAAGGTGTTGGTGGCCGCGGCGGCGGTCGCGGCGATGGGGTTGGGGGTGCGGGCGCAGGGGCAGGCGGCGCCCAGCGCGGACCCGTATGCGAACAATGCGGCGGCGGGGACGACGCAGTTTCCGCTGGCGGCCCCGGCGGGGACGGACTCGGACGCGATCGACAAGGCCCCGGCGGGCGCGGTCAACCAGGGGCCGATCGATGTGGCGACGTGGAAGTATGGGCCCAACTACGACGTGCCGGCGGGCACGCCTGAGGGCATCTGGAATCCGGTGATGATCAAGATGATGAAGGGTGAGAAGGTGACCGGGGGCACGGTCTTCTCCACCGACTCGCCGGAGACGTATTGCGCGATGGCGAATGCGGGCTACGACTTTACCTGGATGGAGATGCAGCACAACACGCGCGACTGGGAGGCGGTGGCGCGGATGTGGA
>CAWBFL010000029.1:0-24414 GCA_963787905.1 uncultured Acidobacteriaceae bacterium
TCATGGCGGCGCAGGTCTCGGCGTTGTCGACCAGCTTCTTGCGGCCTTCGACGAGGTTGCCGTCGGCCTGGCCGGCGATGTAGTTGAGGGCTGCGTCCATGGCGGCGATGAGCGCGACCGACGGGGTGTAGGCCGACTCGCCTTTGAGGGCGTTCTTGCGCTCCTTGCGCAGGTCGAAGTAGTAGCGCGGGTTGTAGCTGGCCTCCATGCGGTCCCAGGCGCGCGGGCTGATGGCGAGGTAGCTGAGGCCGGGCGGAATCATCAGCGCCTTCTGCGAGCCGCCGATGAGGACGTCGATGCCCCAGGCATCCATGTCGAGGGGGGTGGTGCCGAGGCCGGTGATGGCGTCGACGACGAACAGCGCTTCGGACTTGGCGTCCTTGAGGAGCTGGGCGATGCCCTGAACGTCGTGGCGGACGCCGGTGGACGACTCGGTGGCCTGGACGAAGACGACGCGGGTTTCGAGCTTGAGCGCGGCTTTGACTTCGTCGAGCGAAAAGGTGCTGCCGTAGGGCGCGGAGACGACATCGACTTCGCAGCCGAAGGCCTTGGCGATGCCGGTCCAGCGCTCGCCAAATTTGCCGGCGGTGAGGACGAGCACGCGGTCTCCGGGCGAGGTGAGGTTGGAGACCGAGGCTTCCATGGCGCCGGTGCCGGAGCTGGCGAGGATGAGGACGTCGTTGGCGGTGCCGACAAACTCTTTGAGCTGCGCGAGCACGCGGGTGTACATGGCGCGGAACTCGGCGGTGCGGTGGTGGATATCGGCCGCGGCCATGGCGAACTGGGCGGCAGGAAGCAGGGGCGTTGGGCCAGGAGTATAGAGGCGAGTCTTTCGGATCATGATTTTATTGTAACGAGCCTTTCGAGGCGCCACATAACGGGCGTGTTACCTGGCTAACTCGGCTTTGACCAGTTCGGAGACGAGTTTGCCGTCGGCGCGCAGGCCGGTGGCGGCGATGCGCTGCTGGACGAGCTTCATGGCGGCGCCCATATCGCGCGGGCCGGGCTTGGCCCCGGTGGATTCGGCGAGGCTGGCGATGGCGGCGGCGACGAGTTCGCGGATTTGATCTTCCCCGGCGGCCTGGGGCATGTAGGCCTCAATCATGGCGATTTCGGCCTGCTCTTTGGCGGCGAGCTCGGGGCGATTGCCTTTGGTGAAGCTCTCGACCGACTCGCGGCGCTGCTTCAACAGCGTCGAGAGAATGGCTGTCTGCTCGGCGTCGGTGAGGGGCTGGCGCTTGTCGATCTCTTTGGAGCGCAGGGCGGACTTGACCATGCGCAGGGTGGTGAGGCGGTGCTCGTCGTGCGCCTTCATGGCGGTGACGATGTCGGCGTTGATTTTTTCGCTGATGCTCATAGCTGGCCTTTCGCTGAATCCCCGGGGATGGGACGCCGGGGAAGTGGTGCTATTTCTTTGCTTTATCGGACGACTGCGGAGTTGAGATGGCGCTGGATTGCAGTTCTTTAATTGTACGGGTTGGGGAGGGGTTCGGCTGGCGACAATTTTGATTGCGGACACGGCGCGCGGGGGATGGGCCGGCGACGGCGGATGCGGGGATGCTTCCGCCTGGGCTACGCTCCGGGTGAGAATGACGATCGATCAGAACAATGCGCGCCTGGATGACAAAGAAATTGGGCGATTGCGATAGCATGGAGGGGTGAAACTTATGGGTCTGATCGATACGAACCGTCTCCGCCTTAACGTTGCCGTCATTGCGCTTGCGATGCTGGCACCTCTTGCCGCTGTGCGCGGGCTGGCGCAGACCTCGGCACCCCCGGGAACGGGCGAGACGTTCAAAGACACGTCGATGCTGAAGCCGCCGCCGGGCGTGCGGATCGAGGTGATTGAGTTCCAGGACCTGATGTGTCCGGCCTGCGCGCACGCGTTTCCGATTGTGCATGCGGCGGTGGCGCATTACAACATACCGCTGGTGGAGCGGGACTTTCCCCTGCCGGGCCACGCGGTGCTGGGCAGCGGAGACGCGGCGATCTGGGCGCGGTACCTGCAGGACAAGGTGTCGCTGAAGGTGGCGGACGAGTATCGCGGGGCAGTGTTTGCAGCGCAGGCCGGCATCAGCAGCAAGGATGACATGCTGAGCTTTACGCGGCGGTTCTTCCAGACACACGGACTGCAACTGCCGTTTGTGCCCGATCCCACGGGTCAGTTTGCCAGGGAAGTGAACGTGGACAAGGCACTGGGCGAAAAGCTGGGGGTGTACTACACGCCGTGCATCATCGTGTGCACGCAGCATGAATGGGTGCATGTAACCGACGTGTCGCTGCTGTACCAGACGATCGATGAGCTGGAAGCAAGGGCCGGGGCAGCCGGGCCGGTGAAGAAGGCAGCGCACTAGAGCGGCGCTTCCAAGAGTGATGAGCAACCTTCGGGAACTTGACCGGCGCGGACGGGAGCGAGATGCGGGGATTGTTCCGCTTCGCTACACCCAGGGTCAGAATGACAAAGGTTGCAATGAGGACACAGTGACCTCAGCGGCCAAAGCCGCGTGGCTATTGGGGCTGCTGACGGCGCGGCTGAAACCGTGCCGTTCAGCGAAACGAGTCGTTGCCCGCTGGAGGTAAGCGGGTCGTGACGGGCAGAATCAGTGAACATGCGATGCGGAGGACGTAACGCGTGAAGCGACTCGGAATACTGCTGTCTGGGCGAGGATCGAACTTTGTCGCCATCGCGGACGCGGTGCGGCGGCATCGGTTTGCCGGGCGCGGAGATTGCGGTGGTGCTCTCGAATAAGGCGGACGCAGCCGGGCTGGCGATTGCGCAGGAGCGAGGCTTGCCGGCCTTTGCAGTTCCGTCGGCGGGGCGCAAGCGGGTGGAACATGACGCGGAGATGATTGCGAGGCTGCATCAGCACAAGGTGGACCTGGTGTGCCTGGCGGGCTACATGCGCGTTCTGAGTGCGGAGTTCGTGCATGCATTTCCAAATCAAATTCTGAATGTGCATCCATCCCTGCTGCCGTCGTTTCCGGGGCTGGACGCGCAGGCACAGGCGCTGGAGTTCGGCGCGAAAGTGGCTGGATGCACGGTGCACTTTGTGGATGAGGCGGTGGACCACGGGGCGATTATTGTGCAGCGGGCGGTTCCGGTGCTGGACGACGACACGGTGGAGAGCCTGTCGGCGCGAGTGCTGGAACAGGAACACATCGCGTACCCGGAGGCGATTGCGCGGGTGCTGAGCGGAGACTTCCATTTCCGCGGGCGCAGGTATGTGCGGCGCGACCAGACCCGGAGTTCGCAGGAGTAGAGCGGTCCTGGCGCGGGGCGCTAGCGCAGCGGACGCACGTGGCCGGGATGGAGCAGGCTGCCGATTGAACCGATCAACCCGAAGGCCTGCAGCAGCCAGATGATGACGCCGACGATGACGATGGCGCGGATGATCTGCTTGATGGTGCGGTCCATCGGGATGATGTCGATGAGGTACAGCACCAGGCCGACGACAACGAGCGCAACGACGATGCTGACAATTCCAGACGAGAGCATACGAGTCTCCTGCTGGGTTGGATGCAGGGAAATGGCGGGTTCACCGCAGTGCGATGGGGATTTTGCGTCAGCGGAAATGGTTGCCTGGCCGGCAAAAATACTGAGATTCTGACCCGCTGGGTCAGAATGACGCTTCCGATCAATCGTTGCAGGTGCGAAGGGATGGGGGCGCGAACGGACTAGGTGCGGAACGGACGCGGGTGCGAAGCGCTCAGATTTCGAGGATGACGGGCATGATGAGGGGGCGGCGGCTGGTGCTCTTCTGGATGTAGCGCTTGAGGTCGTTGCGGATTTTTTCCTTGATGACGCCGTAGTCGGCCTTCTCCTCGTCGCTGGAGGTTTCGAGGGTGCGCTGCACGACCTGGCGCGATTCGGAGATCATGGCGGGGTCGTCGACGGCGAATCCGCGCATGACGATCTCGGGGAAGTTCTCGACGTTGCCGGTGCGTTTGTTGATGGTGATGATGGGCAGCACGATGCCGCCCTCGGAGATGTGCTGGCGGTCGCGGATGACGACGTCTTCGACGACATCGATGGAGCCGCCGGCGTCGATGCAGACGCGGCCGACGGTGATCTTGCCGCTCTTGACGGCGCTGCGCTTGTCGACTTCGAGGATTTCGCCGTCCTCGAGCAGAATGACCTTCTCGACGATGTCGAGATTGCCGGCGAGCTCGGCGTGGCGCTTGAGGTGGCGGTAGTCGCCGTGAATGGGGATGAAGAACTTGGGCCGCAGCAGGTTGATCATGAGCCGCATCTCTTCCTGCGAACCATGGCCGCTGACGTGGATGAGGCCGGCGGTGCCATCGTCGTAGATGACCTTGGCTTCGCGACGCTCGAGGTGGTCGATCATGCGGTAGATGGACTTCTCGTTGCCGGGGATGACGCGCGAGCTGAGGACGACGGTGTCGCCGGCGTCGATGTGGGCGTACTTGTGGTTGTTGACGGCGGCGCGGGAGAGGGCGGACATGGGCTCGCCCTGGGTACCGGAGATGAGCACCAGGATCTTGCTGTCGGGGGCATCTCGCGGATCTGGCCCGGATTGATGATGAGGCCGGGAGGAGGGTCGAGATAGCCGAGGTCCTGGGCGATCTCGGTGGAGTTGTCGAGCGAACGGCCGACGACGGCGACCTTGCGGCCGTGCGCGGCGGCGAGTTCCATGGCGATGCGGATGCGATGGATGGAGGAGGAGAAGCAGCTGAAGAAGAGCTTCTTTTTGGCCTGCGAGAAGATCTCGTCGAGGCGCGGACGGACGGCGCGCTCGGAGGGCGTGTAGCCGGGACGATCGACGTTGGTGGAGTCCTGGAGCAGACACAACACGCCCTGCTGGCCGAGTTCGGCGAAGGCGTGGAGGTCGAAGGGCTTGGCGTCGGGCGAGGAGAGGTCGATCTTGAAGTCGCCGGTGTGCACGACCAGGCCGACCGGAGTGTGGATGGCGAGGGCGACGCAGTCCACCAGCGAGTGGGTGACGCGGATGGGCATGATGGAGAACGGCCCGAGAGCGAAGCGGCGGCCGGGAAGGATCTCGACCAGTTCGGCATCGTCGAGCAGGCGATGCTCTTCGAGCTTGCCCTCGACCAGGGCGAGGGTGAACTCGGTGCCGTAGACGGGGACGTTGAGCTCGGAGAGGATCCAGGGCAGGCCGCCGATGTGGTCCTCGTGGCCATGAGTGAGGACGATGGCGCGGACTTTGTCGCGGTTTTCGGTGAGGTAGCTGATATCGGGGACGACGATGTCGACTCCGAGCAGTTCTTCTTCGGGGAACATCAGGCCGGCGTCGATGACGATGATGTCATCCTGCCACCGGAGGGCCAGGCAGTTCATACCAAACTCACCCAGGCCCCCTAGGGGGATCATGCGTAATTTATCTTGAGCCATTCAAAGTCGATTCTACACCCGGTAAAATCGGCGGCCGGACGCGGGCTGGAGACGCGGAGGCGGAGTGCTTGAGCCGCAATGGCGAAGCAGGCAGAGGGCGCGGCGTTGGCGGCGGGGTTGCGGGACGCGAGCCGAGGGCTATGGCGCTTCGCAGTGGGACTCGGGATTCTCGTGCTGCACGGACATGAAGCGATCGACCATGGTGCCGGCGCAGCGAGCACCGCAGAGGTGCTTCACGCCGTTGGCGTGTGCCTGCTTGAGTTGCCAGCGGGTGAGTTGAATGAGCGGCTGATCGTCGCCGGGCTGGTCGCCATGGAAGCAGTCGACCCAGGCCAGCCACCAGTCGCCATCCACGCCTTTTTTATCGCCGCACACGTCGCAGGTATAGCTCTCGCTGTAAGCCACGGGTCACACCTCCTGCTGGAGAAAGTACCACAGGCGCGCGGAGGGTGGCCAGTGGAGAAGTGGGAGGAAACGAAGGATTTGCGGAAGGTTTGGGATTGATTCTGAATGGCTTGTAAATTTCTCAGGATTTTTGTTGACAATCGTATTTCTATCGAAGTAGAGTGGTGATGAGCACTTTGTGCTTAAGGAGACTATCTTATGCGCCGAATGATTCTGACCTCTCTTGTTCTGCTCCCGGTGATGGCCCATGCTGCAGCCAAAACCTCGAACGAACCGCAGCCGTCCACATCCTCGGCGACACTTCAAGCCGAGCTAACCCATCCCGCCGGCATGGCGGAGCTGGCCATGGCCGCCGCTACTCCGGAGGCGGCCGCACCGGTCGCAGTGGGCACGATCGACCTGCCCGCCCACGCTGCGATTCGGGAGTTTGTGCAGACCCGGGTGACCGAGAACTTTGCCGATGCCGCACTGATGAAGGGCGGGACCCTCGAGTACGCGATGATGGGGAGTGTGCCGGCCGAAACGTCTGCGCCGAAGGTGACGCGGGCGGTTGAAGTGAACCTGACGCCGCAGGAGATGGCAGAGCAGCCGGCGGTGAGCCACGTGGTGGTGCACGCGATCGTGGATGTGAATGGAGTACCGCGGAATGTTGCGGTGTCTCAGTCGGGCGGATCGGTGATCGACCGGCGAGCGGTTGAGGCGGTGAGCCAGTACCGGTTTGCGCCGGCGACGGTGGACAACAAGCCGACCTGGTCGACGGTGTCGGTCTCAATCAAGATCGAAAAGCCGTAAGGACGGTTGTTCGTTGCTGGTGGTTCGTTGGGCGGCTTGAACGTGCAGCCGCGTTGCGGACGGGCTGACGGACGGGCAACAAGACGCAAAAATGGTTTGCGCTTTCGTCTCCACAATCGGAGATGAGAGTGTGATTGACGAGCAACTCTGCGCTTCCACTTCTCCACAACCGGAGGGTGGGAGCGCGGTTCGTTTTTGGGGCAAGGGCAGCGAGACTAAATTGGCCAATCGGGCGTCTTTGCGGCCGTGGGCATGGTGCGCAGCGCCCTTCTGAGTTTCATTCTGTTTCTGATTCTGCGCCACTGGCCAACCCAGGCGATGCTGCTGATCACGATGATTGCAATCGCCAAACCCACAACCGAATCTCTGGGCATAGTGCGCCTCCACTTCTCCGAGCAGTGAGTTTACGCTCCGGCCGGGAGACCGAAATGTGATCCCAGTCACCCGTAGTGCGGGGCCGGCTGGGCGGTTTTTTCGCGGCTCCGGGTTTGCACGCGCCCACGCAAGGCGATAGGATTCGTGGGAACTTCGATGGAGAGTTAAGATGCGTGTTCGTTCAGGTTTGGCGGTGGCAGGGTGCGTGGTGTGGTTGCTGGCGTGCATGGGAAGCGGGGCAGGCGCGCAGACGGTGGCGGCAACTCCGCCGATGGGTTGGAACAGCTGGAATTTCTTTGCCGGCAAGGTGACGGACAAGGACATACGCGACACGGCGGACCTGCTGGTGTCGAGCGGGATGCGCGACGCCGGGTATGTTTATGTGAACATCGACGACACCTGGGAGGGCAAGCGCGACGCGCAGGGACGGATCCAGAGCAACGAGAAGTTTCCGGACATGAAGGCGCTGGCGGACTACGTGCACTCCAAGGGGTTGAAGCTGGGGATCTATTCGTCTCCGGGGCCACAGACGTGCGCGCGGTTTGAGGGCAGTCTGGGGCACGAGGAGCAGGATGCGCAAACCTACGCGGACTGGGGCATCGACTACCTGAAGTACGACCTGTGCAGCTATGGCGGCGTGATGCGGCAGCAGGCTCCGAACGATACTGCGGCGCAGAACCAGCTGATGCGCGCGGCGTATGCGAAGATGCACCAGGCGATTCTGAAGACGGGCCGGCCGATGGTGTACAGCTTGTGCCAGTACGGGGACGACTCGGTGTGGGACTGGGGTCCGAGCGTGGGTGCGAACCTGTGGCGGACGACAGGAGATATTTCGGCGAACTTCGACCGGATGAGCTTGATTGGGCGGTCGCAGGCGGGGTTGGCGAAGTTTGCCGCGCCGGGCCACTGGAACGATCCGGACATGCTGGAGGTGGGCAACGGCAAGCTGACGCTGGATGAGAACCGGACCCACATGACCCTGTGGGCGATGCTGGCGGCGCCGTTGATTGCCGGGAACAATCTGACCCAGATGACTCCGGAGATCGGCGCGATCCTGATGAACAAGGATGCGATTGCGATCGACCAGGACGCGCTGGGCAAGCAGGGCGACCGCGTGTATGCGGAAGGGCCGGTGGAAATATGGGCGAAGCCGCTGAAGGATGGTGCGACGGCAGTGGCCATCTTCAATTTCGGCGAGACGGCCAGCGAGATGCGCGGGATCCGGCTGCACCTGAAGGAGATGGGCTTTCCGAAGCCGGTGAAGGCGCGCGATGTGTGGGCGGCAAAGGACCTGGGAACGATTGGCGACGACTGGAAGACGACGGTGCCGCGGCATGGGGTGGTGCTGCTGGTGGTGAGGAGATAGTTGTCAGTTCTCAGTTGAGAGCGGGCGCTCGCACGCCTTTTTCCTGCTTCGCGTACTCCTCCCGTTGGTCGGCACAGGGACTGGTTCGCGACCGTTCAGTTGTTCGTTGTCCGTTGAGCGCGGGCGGCGGGCGTTCGCACGCCTTTTTCCTGCTTCGCGTACTCCTCCCGTTGGTCGGCACAGGGACTGGTTCGCGACCGTTCAGTTGTTCGTTGTCCGTTGAGCGCGGGCGGCGGTACGTGCGGCGCGGATGAGGTCGGGGATGCCGACGCCGTGGAGGGCGTTGCCGAGCAGGGTGAGGCCGGGATGGGCGCGGAGGCGGGCTTCGAGCTCGGCGGCGCGGGCTGGATGGCCGACGGCGTATTGCGGGAGGGAGTGCGGCCAGCGGCGAACGACGGTGAGCGCGGCCGGCGGTGCGGGAGTGGGCGCGGGACCGGAGACCGGCGCGCTGGCGTGAAGGACGCGCGCGAGTTCGAGGCGGGCGATGGCGGCGATCTCGTCGTTATTGCAGCGGGCGATGCGCTCGGCGGCAGCTCCGCCGAAGAAGGCGCGGAGCAGGCGGCCGTTGGGCGGGACGCGATGGGGGAACTTCTGGTCGACGAAGGTGCAGGCGAGGAGCAGGCTGGAAGCGGAAGGCACCGCTGACTCTGCGAAGGCGAAATGCGGGGGGCTCTCCCCTGCGGCGGCGGAAGCGCCGCCTTCGGTCGAGATGACGGCTTCCTGGATGGAGGGCGTGTTGGGTGGGACGAGGAAGCCGAAGCCGGGTGGAAGCGGGAGGCGGGTAGCGTCGGTGTAGGCGAAGGCGACCAGGACGGCGGAGCTGGATTCAGCGGGAAGGAGCTGGGCGGAGGTCGAGTCCATGGGGGCGAGGAGTTTGCGGGTCGTGTCGAGGGGCGTTGCGAGGAAGACGGCGTCGAAGGCTTCGGAGGCGTAGTGTTTGCCGGTGGTGGAGGTGTGGATGGTCCAGGGCGAGTCGGAGTGCGTCGATTGGTTCTCGAGCCGCAAGCTGCGAGCCATAGGCTGTGAGCAAGGCTCCAGCGAAGTGACGGTGGTGTGGAGGCGGAGCCAGTGTGCGGGGATGGCGGAGACGAGGCGATCGATGAGGGTGCCGAGGCCGGAGCGCAGGGTGGTGAATAAGGCGGTTGACCGTTGTTCGTTCTCCGTTGTTCGTTGAAGGGCTGCTATCAATGAGCCGTGGGTGCGCTCCATCTCGATGAAGGCGGGCAGGACGGCGCGGGCGCTGAGGGTGCGGACGTCGCCGCCGAAGACACCGCTGAGCAGCGGGGCGGCGACGCGGTCGAGCACTTCCCTGCCGAAGTGGCGGAGGGTGAAGTCGGCGACGGACTCGTCGTGCGCGGGGAGGGAGGCGAGCAGTTCGGCGGCGCGTGCGGGTTCGGCGCGGTAGGCGGCGATGGCGGCCGGGGTGAAGAGCGGCGAGCCGTTGAGGGCTTCGAGGTTGGTGGGGACCATCATGTTGAGGCCGTCGGGCATGGGGACGAGACGGCCGGAGGGATGGTCCGGGGTGGTGAGGAAGATGTGGGTTTTGCGGGTGGCGTCGTTGGAGGCGATGAGTTCGGACTCGAGGCCAAGCTCGATGGCGAGTTCGCGGGCCCAGGGCTTGGCGCTGACCCAGCCATCGGGGCCGGCTTCGACGGTGAAGCCGCCTTCGCGGATGGTTTCGATGAGGCCGCCAAAGCGGGAGGAGGATTCGTAGAGGACGGCTTCGACGGGCACGCCGCTGCGCGCGAGGCGCGCGAGTTCGAAGGCGGCGGTGAGGCCGGCGATTCCGCCTCCGACGATGGCTACGCGGCGCATGCGCTAGGTTCGAGGTTCGGGGATCGAGGTGCGCGGTGAGGGGCCGAGGTTTGAGGTGACGACGTTCACCAGGGCTTCGGTGAGGAGCGGGGAGTCGTTGAGGGATTCGGGACGGTAGAGGCGGAGGCCAAGGGCGCGTGCGGTTTCGGTGAAGGCGATGTCGATGTCGTAGAGGATTTCGACATGGTCGCAGAGGAAGCCGATGGGCTGGAGGATGACTGCGGTGTGGCCTTCGTTGCGGATAGCGGCGAGGGTGTCTTCGACGGTGGGGCCGATCCACGGGCCACCGGCGACGCCCTGGCTCTGGAAGGCGAAGAACCAGGTCTTGAGCTGGGGGAGCTGGCGAGCCGCGGAAGCGAAGACCAGTTCGGCGGTGCGCTTGGCCTCGACCGGGTAGGGGTCGGGCGTGCCTTGCATGGGGGTGCCGGGACGGGCGCCGATTACGCTGGCTTCGCCGGTCATAATGGTGCGGCAGGGGACGGAGTGGGCGGTGAAGAGGATGGGAAGGCTCGGAGGCGCTCCATCCCACATCTCAGAAGCGAGACGTGGGGCACCCGATTCGGTCGCGGTGCATGCGGCGACGAGGCGCTGGGCGAAGGCGGAGATGAGGGCGGGCTCCTCGGACCACTCTTCGATGAAGGTAAGGGCGATGGGCGGAGCGGCGACGTCGGCCTGAAGAGCGGACATGAGGGCGCGGCGGTAGAGGCCGATGCTGGTGCGGGAGTTCTGCGGGGCGAGGCAGATGGCGAGGATGCGGGTGACTCCGTCAGCGCGCATTTGGGCGACGACGTCCGCGATGTAGGGATGCCAGTTGCGCATGCCGGTGTAGACGCTGACGGGATAGCCGGCGGCGGAGAGCGCGGCCTGAAGGGATTTGGCCTGAGCGAAGGTCCAGCGGGTGAGCGGCGGCGGCTCGGGGCCGGGAGTGTCGCGGAGACCGATCTGGGCGTAGCGGTGCTGCAGTTCTGCGACGACTTCGTGCGGGAGGGCGCGGCCGCCGGTGACCCTGGCGAGGTATTCGGCCATCTCGCCGAGGGTGTCGGGCGTGCCGTGGGCGAGGAGAAGGACAGCGGTTGGGTTGGATGGAGGCATGCTTGGTTCATCCTATAACGGCCGTTTCCGGTGGGGTGCAGATCCGGCTGAGGGACGCTCGCGCACGAGCGGGTTGGCAGGATGGGGGCGCTTGATTCCCTGCTCGAGTTGCGGGGCTGACGCTGGATTACTTCCGCCGGTCAGATTGCGGCTTTCTGGGGGAAGGCTGGTTGCGATTGCCGGTCGGGGCCGATGGCGTCGAGGGCGCGGGTGCTGGCTTCTGTAGCCCTGGCTCGTGCGTGGGGCGCAGGCGTTTGCGTTCGAAAGCAAACATGCCGGCGACGCAGAACAAGGCGGCAAAGCTGACCAGGCGCCCGGCGACGACATCGCCGGTGGTGGTCCAATCCACCAATACCTGAACCGTTCCTTGCGGGACCGGGACCGCCATCAAGCCGCGGCTCTGCTCGGCCCGTGGCGTGACGCGGATCCCGTTGACGGTGACGCGCCACGCCGGGTAATAGCGCAGCCGCAGGATGAGAAAGCCAGGGTGGCCGGCGACTCCCATGATCTGTTTCTGCTCGTGCATGTACGAGGGCGCGTTGGAATGCGATGGAGCTGCGAGCAAGAAGACTTCGTGCCAGGAGGAACTGTTGCAGTGGGCGGAGTCGCCATCCCACACGGGAGCCGAGCCGGTCTCGGGCTGCATGGGAGGGTCGAGCAGGCAGGCGTCGGCGACGGGCCGGTCCAGCTGCGGCATTTGAATGCCGGGCGGCGCGTATTCGGGCTTGCCCAGCACGCCGGCGCCCTCGCGAATCGATTCCTGGATGTCGGCTTCGAACGACTTGCTTTCGAGGAACCACCAGTGGAAGGCCACCCCGCTGATTCCCATAAAGAGGGCTGCACATGCGGCCAGCACGGCGATGCGCACGGTCTTGCGGTCGAACCAGACAGCCGAGGCAAACGCGATCGCCATGGGAGCTTCGAGGACGACGAGCCAACGCCAGGGAAACTGCAGCAACCGCAGGGTAGGCATGAGGTTCCAAACGGGCAGCGAGACTGGAAGCAGCAGGAACAGGACCACGGGCGGAATGAGAGCCAGCGGGAGCCACCAGCGGCGCGGGCCCGGCAGGGCGCCGCGCATCCAGGCGATTGCGCCGCCGGCGAAAGTGACGACGAGCATGAACGCCGCGACGATGGAGACTCGAAGCAACAGAACGTCGTGCGAGAACATGTCCGGATCGGCGTGGCGGGCGAAGAGCCAACTGTTCTCCACGACAAAATGGCTGAGGGTGAAGGCGTATTGAATGCTCGCCCACCTCGTTTCAAAGATGGCGGGAATCAGATAGAGAGACGCGAGTGCCAATCCGACGCAGGTGGCCGCGGCCGCGCGGACGATGGGAACCAGCGATTTTTCGAGCAGAGCCGAGAACAGCGCAACGGCGGCGAGCAGGTAGAGCGCCATGATTCCGACGGGACCGTTGCTGAGCCAGATGCCGGCGACGGTGAGGGCGAGCGGCGTTGCCGAGCCATCGAAGGCGCGCGCCCAGAAACTGCCGGAGGGATTGCGGCGGCGCAGGGCAAAGAGAAGCAGGACGGGTATGAGAGCTCCGGCGGCGAGCTCGGCGTAGTCGGAGCGTTTGTAGACGTTGAACAATGCGTAGCTGAGAAAAATCGCAGCGCATCCGGCCAGGGTTGCGGGGCCATCGGCCATGGTTGCGCGGGCCAGCGCGCGAGTGGCCAGGCCGGTTGCGGTGAGCAGCAGAATGGAAAGAGCGAGTGGAACGAAGCTCCAGGGAAGAAACATGCCGAGGATGGCACCGGCCATCCAGCTGATGGGGGGATAAAAGATGAACCGGGGTTCGCCCGCGCCGAAGTTGGGGCTGTAGGCCCAATGCGGGTAAGGGACGCCCGATAACATGGCCTGGCGGGCGTCGATCCAGGAGACGAAGTGGAAGCCGAAGTCGCCGCCGCGGGCGGGACCGTACCAGAGCAGCGGCGCGATGGCGATACAGGCAGCAGCGAGGAGAATGGCCGGTCCCGCGAAACGATTCGAGCGCGGCGAGGAATTGGTGGCCGTCCTGGGTTCTTTCTCCCCGCGTGATCTGCTGATGACTGGACCTCCGTCGATGCGCACTGCCGCCGTGACGAAAGCCCGCGCCGCGCGGGTGCAGGCTTCGTCGACTGGACTCAGGATATCCCGTTCGCAGCGGATGGAGAGACGGGGCGTTGCTCGCGCCAGTGGAGAAGTGGATACGTTCCGCGCTGCCTGCTTCCCTTGCCCAGGAGCGTCGTGCGAGTTGGTGCGACGGAGGGCTACCGCTGGGATTTGATCTGGCGGACGGATTTGATCTGTTTCACGACTGCGAGGACGGCGTCGACGGGAGTGGCGGGGACGATGCCGTGGCCGAGGTTGAAGATGTGGCCGGGGCGGTCGGCGGCGGCGGCGAGGATTTCGGCGACGCGGGCTGCGAGGACTTCGGGCGGGGCGAAGAGGGTGATGGGGTCGAGGTTGCCCTGGACGGCGACGGCGTAGTCGAGCTCGCGCCAGGTACGGTCGAGCGGGGTGCGCCAGTCGAGGCCGAGGACATCGGCGCCGGTGTGGCGCATGAGCGGCAGCAGGGTGGAGGTTTCGACGCCGAAGTAGATGACGGGGACGCCGAGGGCCTGGATGTTGCGGATGAGGCGGGTGGTGGGGGCGAGCGCGTATTGGCCGTAGTCGGAGGGGGAGAGCGCGCCGACCCAGGAGTCGAAGACCTGGATGACATCGGCGCCGGAAGCGACCTGCTGGGCGGCGTAGTCGGTGAGGACGGTGACGAGCTTTTCCATGAGGATGGGCCAGGCGGAAGAGAGTTGTCCGTCGTCCGTTGTCCGTTGTCCGTTGGCGACGCTGGAGGCGTACATCATTTTCTTGGTTTCGATGTAGTTGCGGGAGCTGCCGCCTTCGATCATGTAGGAGGCGAGGGTGAAGGGCGCGCCGCAGAAGCCGATGATGCCCAGAGCTGGTCCGGGGTCAGCGGCTATTGAGCGGCACGTACCGGACGGCGTGCGGATCTTGCCGGCGAAGTGGGCGGCGACTTTCTCGATGGCGCGGGAGACGTAGAGGAGGTCTTCGGTGCGGTCGGTGCGGAGGGCGCGGGCCTGCTCGGCGGTGCGGAGCGGAGTGTGGATTTGCGGGCCTTCGTTGGCGACGAACTCGAAGTCGAGTCCCATGGGGGTGAGCGGGAGCAGAAGGTCGGCGAAGATGATGGCGGCGTCGACGCCGAGGCGCTCGGCGGCGGTGATGGTGACTTCGGCGGCGATCTCGGGGGTGCGGCAGATGTCGAGCAGGGAGTGGTGCTTGCGGACGGCCATATACTCCGGCATGTAGCGGCCGGCCTGGCGGAGGAACCAGACGGGAGTACGGTCGACGGGCAGGCGGAGGCAGGCACGAACGAAACGGCTGCCGTTGGCCCCGGCAGCCGTTGCAGGGTTGTTTACCACGGGAAGATCCGCGGTCTGGGCCGCTGTGGTCACTGCCCGATTTGGCCCTTCGGGGTCAGCGCCTGGATTCGCCCCTCGATTTGGCCCATCGAGGGGGAATCCAGCCAACGGCTCAGCTTGTTCGCCGGTCCCGGGTGAAACGGATGTCTGGTTCAGAAGGTTACTTTGCGAATCATTCTGAAAATCGCTCAACGGTCAGGTCTCCCAACCTTTTGAGCGTAGCATCCTGCGGGGTTCCGGCGTAAATCCTGTCAGACGCGATGGGCGGGCGGTGAGGCCCCGGCAACGCGGGTTAATGGCGCGGCGTTTACTGCACCCGGCTGCTGTGCGAGCCGAGGCGATAGGCGATGCCGACGCCGAAGGTCAAGGGAGTGAGGGAGTAGCTGTCGACGTCCCAGTACTGATCGGTGAAATCGAAACGCGCGAGGAACTGGCGGGTGACGTTGAACTCGGCGCCGCCGCCGAGGGAGTAGATGAGGGCGTTGTCGCCGCGATAATTGCCGTTGGCATAGTTGAGATCGAGATTGCCGTGGCCGACGAGAATCGTAGCGTAGGGATGGATGCCATGGATGGTGGTCGAAAGCTTGAAGCCACCGGCGTAGCTGCGCTCGTTGACGGTGATGCCTGTGGCGCTGTTGTAACGAAACTCGAGGGAGGGCTGCACGGCGAAGTGGATGAAGTGGGTGTAATCGATGCCCACGGTGTAGCCGAGGTTGTTGGTTTGGCCCCAGTCGGGGCTGATGAGGGTAGCCTGCGCGAAGGGAGCGATCTCCGAGCCGCGCTGCGCGGTCAAGAGAGCCTGAGCTGAGACGAATGGTGCGGTTGCCAGCAGGATTCCGAGGAGCAACGCGGACTTGAGGGAGGATGGGTGGAGCAGGTTCCGCATGAGACACCTCGGGAAGTTGGGTCGACGGGCTAGACCCGGAAAAAGCGATCCGATCCGCGACCTCGACCACGAATCTTATGGTTCAACTTTGCCCGGAATACGCCCGCGGCGTTATCCCCTATCTGTGCCAAGGAGGTACAACTTTAGGCAATTTGGGGCGACGCGCAGGACGACGCAGGCTGGGCACAGGGACGGTGCGGAGCGAAGGCAGGCGGCGTCTGCGGATGGGTCCGGTGCGGCGTTCAGCGACAAGGACTGCGGAGTGGGGGCGTCGCTGCCGATGGCGAGGAAGCGGGTCAGGGTTCGAGGCGGAGGGTGAATTCCTCGATGACGGGGTTGGTAAGGACTTCGCGGGCGATGCGCTCGACTTCGGCTTGCGCGAGCGCGGGGTCGGCGGCGAGGGAGTCGTCGAGGGTGAGTTGGAAGTACTTGCCCTGGCGGACGTCGGCGACGCCTTTGTACTCCATGCGGCGGAGCGCGCCGGCGACGGTCTGGCCCTGAGCATCGAGCACGGACCGCTTCAACGTGACGTATACATGCGCCTTCATGATGTCTGATTATAGGCGTTTACCGCTTTGCGTGGTCCTGCCAACGGTCGGCATGGATTCTTGTATCGCAACGGATTCTTATAGACTAGGAGGAGGTGCGGCCTGTGCGCTTATTGAAGTGAATTCAACCCCAGCCGAAGCGAGCAGCTTCGGAGCGAAATGAAACCCGAGACCCTATGACGAATTACCTGGAACTGCCGGTCGGAGAACAAAGCCCGGAAGTGATCACCGCAGTCATCGAGATTCCGCTCGAAGGCATCAACAAGTACGAATACGACAAGAAGTACCACCTGTTCCGGCTGGACCGGAACCTGTACTCGCCGGTGCACTATCCGGGCGATTATGGATTTATGCCGAGCACGCTGGCGAGCGACGGGGATCCGCTGGACTGCCTGGTGCTGGTGGATGCGCCGAGCTTTCCGGGATGCGTGATGGAGGTGCGGCCGATCGGCATGCTGGAGATGACGGACCAGGGGTTGGCCGACGAGAAGCTGCTGTGCGTGGGCAAGAATAACCCGCGGTATAAGGACGTGTGGAACTACTCGGAGATCTACCCGCACATGCTGAAGGAGATCACGCATTTCTTCGCGATCTACAAGGACCTTGAGGGCAAGCGGGTGGAGGTGAAGGGCTGGCGGGACGCATCGTTCGCGCGGGCGAAGGTGGTGGAGTCGCAGCAGCGGTTTATCGACAACAAGAAGAATCCGGAGCCGAAGCCAGAACCGAAGCCGGCGAAATAACTTGCGGGTCGAGCATTAAACAGGAAGGGCCGCCGGTGAGGGCGGCCCATTTCCATGGCGGTTGAAAGGATCCAGCAGTTTCTCTAGTAGAGGCCCACGTACGCGTACTGGTCGACTGTCCCGACGAGCTGGGAGACCAGGACCACGACGACTTCGTTCGCGGTACCGCCGGAGGGGGTTGGCGGGATGGCAGCCGGCGCGGTATAGAGGCCGCCCGGGCTGACGATCTGGCCGGCCGCATTGAGGACGGGCTGGGTGATGGTGCCGTAGGGACAGACCGGAGCCGTTGCCGACGGGCAGGGGAAGGCAGTGGAGAGAGCGAACGGCGTGGGACCGACCTCCCAGACTGCCGTGTTGTCGGCGGTGTAGAGCGGATACTGGACCCCGTTGATCAGGCAGGAGGCGGTGGTGAGGCAAGGCGCAGCTCCGACGATGCCACCGTAGAACTGATATTGGCCTCCCGTTGCGATGGTCGGCAGGTTCGGGTTATGGGCAACGGAGACGACGGGGTTGACCAGACCCGAGGGAGTGCTTGGGGTATGAGGCGTCAAATAAGCGGAGGGTGGACCCTGCGCGGTGCTGCCGCCATAGACTGCAATCAACATGCTGAAGGTAACCACGGCCGAGGGGTTGTCGGGATCGCTGGGGACGGAGGCGACGAGCATGACGCAACCCTGGCAGATGCCCATGGCGTTCGCCTGGGCGAGAGCCGCACCGCTATAGATGGGCACGCCATTGACGGCGTAATAGACGTTGGGGCCGGTGGCGGTGGTGGTGCTGCCGCCTGGCGTAGCGAACGTACCGACTCCAGAGCCAGATTCACCGACCGGGGTCCCGGTACCGGTGGGGAGGGTGTCGATACCAGAGAGATTGGGCTGCGGGTAGATGGCCCAAGTGACCGAGGACGCGGGCGCGTTGGTGACGGTCGCGAGGAATTCGACGGTGCCGCCTTCGCCCGTGTTGGGCATGGTCATGAGCGCACCGGCTGGAATGATTCCGCTGGCTCCGCCACCGCCGCCGTTGGATGCAGCCAGACCGGATGTCGTGATCGTAGGCAAGGGATAAGCCGGGTTAAACGTGATGCCCGCGGGACAATCCGTGCACTGGGCGGTGAGACTGATGGACACGTTCTGATAGCTGAAACCTGCTGGGGCCGCACAGCTGACCAGAGAATAGGTCGTGGCGGCGGTTGCGGCTATGGCGAGAATCTTCAAGCTGAGTTTCATTGGGGGAATCCTTTGTAATCCGGAACCAGAGAAGCATATCTAAAAATTTGCGTTCACGAAAGACTTTTTTGCGCCGGAAAGACGGCACGCCGTACAGAACCGGCAAGGGTCGACTTCTTTTGAGACAGGAACTGTACCATCTGGGCACAGCGACACGCCAGAAGTATCTATTTACAGTGCGGGTAACAGGCTTTCGAGGGGACGAGCGGCGGCGGCGGGGAGACTGCCGCGGGGTCTATTGCGGGGCAGGAACGGGCGGTGGAGACGGCATTTGGCTAATGCAGGGTGACGACGGCGGAGGCGGTCTTGGTGGGATCGGCCTGGGAGATGATGTTGATCGTAACGGTATTTCCGCTCGAGGGCATACTGGACGGCGCGACGTAGGTGCCGGCCGAATCGATGGTCCCGTAGGGATAGGTGTAGGTAACCGGACTGCTGAGAGGAACCGGGACGGCGCCGCCGAGGTAGCCATTGGCGTACCAAGTGAGCGTGTTATTGAGATTGCCGACGGCGTACCCAATGAATTGCGCGGTGGAGTTGAGGGCGACGGTGGCGGCGGCGGGCGTCAGAGTGACGGCAACCGACGGGGAGGTGACGACGAAACTGACGGAGTCGCCGACGACGGGAATGGAGGTCCCGGGAGGCGAGGTGGTAGTGACATTTAATGTGACGCTGCCCTGGGTAATGCCGGAAGGAGTTTGGGCGTAGATGGGCGGGGTCGATGGGGCGGTGTAGAGGATGGTGTCGCTGGAGCCACTGATGGGGGTGAGAGTGCCGATGTTATTGGCGTAGGTCGAATCCAGAAAACTCCACTGCGGGGTGCTGAGGTTGTTGGAGACGGTTCCGGTGAAGACCATGGTGCCACCGACCGGGATGGAGATGGGCCGCGGCGAGATGACCACGCCGAGATATTCGGGGCTGATGGTTACGGAGTTGTCACAGCCGATGAGGGCGGCCGCGGCGGCGATGGCGGCCAGGCGAAGAATCATCGAGCGCGTTTCCATGAGGAGGGCCCTTCTCGGAACGGCGTGCACGTTCACCGGCGAATTCCAGCCAGTATAGGCGCGGGATGCGGCAGCGATCAATCGCGGGAATTGCCGCCATCGACGCGGGATGGAACGGGACGGGTTGAGGGGATGCGCGCGAGCCAATAGACGAGCGGACCAGCGGCTGCAACCAGAGCGGCGAAGAGGAGGGCAGGCAGCGGACCGACGTGCTCATCGCGCGCAGCGAAGAGAGCAAAAGCAATCAGCAGGGCCGGGCCAATGCCGGCGGCAATGGCGGCGGGAAGACCGCCGGGGATACGAAATGGGCGGGCCAAGTTGGGCTCGCGCAGGCGCAGCACGACCAGGGCGACGAACTCGAGCAGCAGGGAGGCTCCGTAAAGGACGAGGTCGATGGAGATGAGGCGCTCGAACGAGAGGCGAAGGGCGAGCGCCCAGGCGACCGCGCAGACCAGTACGCTGACCCAGGGGACCGGCGCTCGGTGCGGACGGGCGCGGGTGGTTCGCGCGAAGAAGCGCGGCAGCAGGCCGTCGAGGGCGAGGGCGTAGGGGACGCGGGCGTAGCTCATCATGAGCGCATTGAACATGCCGGCGCCATTGAGCATTCCGCCCAACACGACGGCGAGGGCGAGGCCGGGACCGACGATGGAGCGGGCGGCATCGGTCCAGGCGCCGGTAGAAAACTGGCCGGCGGGGATGCCGGCGAGGCCGACGGCGGCCAGCGGCAAGATATAGGTGACAGCCACGAGCGCGGCGGAGATGAGCATGGCGCGCGGGTAGTTGCGCTGCGGGTTTTCGACCTCCTGCGCGACGGTGGAGGCGTTGTCCCAGCCCATGTAGTTCCAGAGCGCGATGGAGATGGCGCCGGCAAGCGAGGGTGCGGCGACCGGAGCTCGAAGCAGGACGAGGCCGTGGAGCAAGCGCTGGGTGATTGGGATGGCGGCGATGCCGGGCGCAGCGAGGACATGCGGCTGGGCGAACAGGCCCTTCCACAAGCCTGCGGCCACGAGCACGACGAACGGCGCGAGCAGGACGGCAAACATGACGATCGAGCCTTCGCCGACGGCCTTGGCGCCACGCAGGTTCCACAGGGCGCAGAGGAGAACGACGGCGAGAGCCCAAAGAGTGCCGCGGTATCCCGCGCTGAGCTGGGGAGCGACGCGGGAGAGATAGAGAACGAAGATGACCGGGTAGATGGCCATATCGAAGATACTGGCGGCGAGCGAGAGCCAGGCTTCCTGAAATCCCCAGAAGCCGCCGAGGGCGCGACGCACCCAGCAGTAGTAGCCGCCTTCTTCGGGCAGGGCGGAGGCCAGTTCGCCGACCATGAGCGAGGTGGGCAGGCTCCAGAGGAAGGGGATGACGAGCAGCAGCAGGAGGGCGCGGCCGTAGCCGGCGTCGCCAATGATGTCTTCGAGACCATAGGGGCCGCCGGCGACCATGAAGTAGGTCGCTCCGATGAGCGGAAGCAGCCGCATTTTTCCATTGGCGCTGCGCATGCGCCAGCCTCCTGAGCAATATTTGCCGTAGAGGAGAATTTACCTGAAGGGAGTGGAGGGTGCGGGCGGGATTGCGAGAGTGGCCGGAGGGAAAGTGACCGAAGCGATGAGGCGCGGGCGGTCCTGGGGCGAAAAGTGCGCGACAGTGTGCATTGGAGGCACGACAATTCGAGGGACTACACTATAATCATGGTTCAACCCGGCGCTCCGGCACGGAGCCGCGGGGAAGGATGGAGAGTTGGCCGAGTGGCTGAAGGCGGCGGTTTGCTAAACCGTTGTAGGACCAAAAGTTCTACCGGGGGTTCGAATCCCCCACTCTCCGCCAGTAAACTCATTCTAAATAACTTATAGGAGTGCTGGACGACCAGGATGCGGGCGGCTGGGTGGGTTTTGGTGTCCCGCAGGAGTCCCGTAAAGAGATCGCCGACTTGGAATCTCGTTTTCTCGATTGATATTTCTTTTCGAGCAAGAGTTCCAGCGAAGGCGCGAAATCAGGGCTCCGGGCCAGAGCGTTCCGACGATCCACCGTCCGGGCAGCGTTGCCGAAGACGATGGGGAGTGACGCACTCTGCCCCTCTCGCGATGCTGGGGCGAAGTCACCGCCTCACGCTTTGGACAATGCCTTTGGCGCGGAGGCCTGCCTCGGCTTGCGCGAAGTAGTCTTCGACCGTGCCCTGAGTTTTGATCCAGTCGACATAGTGCGCAATTCCTGCCTCGATGGTAGTGTGCGGCTGGTAGCCAATGGTGCGAATGCGGGAAATGTCGGAGATGAGGGCGCGGATCTCGCCGGGGCGAAACTCGCCTCGGGCCAGGGGTTCGAGGTTTACGCCAAGCTGGCCGGCGATGATGGCGGCCAGTTCGCGCACGCTGGTCGCGCGTCCGCTGCCGACGTTGACGGGGAGTCCGTCGAGCGAGTCGGTGGTGGCGGCGAGCAGATTGGCTCGGGCGATGTCTTCGACGAAGCATAAGTCGCGGGTTTGGCCGCCATCTTCGTACAGGATGGGCGGCTGTCCGTTGAGCAAGCGCGTGCAGAAGATGGCGATGACGCCGGTATAGGGATTGAAGAGCGATTGGCGCGGCCCGTAGGTGCAGGAGTAGCGCAGGGCGACGGTGGGAATTCCAGTCTGTTGGCCCCAGAGCAAGACGAGGCGTTCCTGATCCACCTTGGTCAAGGCGTAGACGGTTTCGCCGCCGCCGGGTGTGGTCTCCGGCAGTGGGTATCGATGTGGTGGGCGCGCCGCAGACGGGGCAATGCACGCTGAAGTCACCGGCGCGGAGTTGCTCGACGGGACGGAGGGCGGGGGATACGCGGCCGTGCTCGGGGCAAATCGCTGCGCCCTCACTGTAAACAGCCTGGGAACTGGCCACGAGCACCTTGCGAATCGGCAGGTGGCGATCGCGGATGATCTCGAGCATCTGCGCGGTGCCGAAGCTGTTGACGAGGACGTATTTCGCCATTTCCGGCATGTAGCCGCCGTATGCAGCTTCGTGGAAGACGACATCAATGTCGGTTAGGGCGGAATGCATCGTTTCGTAATCCTGCACGTTGCCGATGCGGAACTCCGCGGCCGGGTTGATCCACTGCGGCTTGCCGTACTTGTGCGTCTGCGGCTCGAGGTTATCGAGAATGCGGACTGTCCAGCCCTCGCGCACCAGCAGGTCGACGATGTGCGAGCCGATGAGGCCGGCGCCTCCGGTAACGAGTGCGCGTTTCTGATGTGATGCCGACATTGGGTCTCCCTCGAACCAGGTTGCAGCAGGATATTAGCGACGTCCAGGCGTGCCTGAGACTGACGAGCGGGAACGGAGCAACACGGCCAGGATGCGTATTCCGGTCTTGACCGATGCGTGCAGATTGCCGGAGACTTTGCTGACGCCGCCCCTTCTGCATTTGTAATCGACGGCGATCTCCTGGATGCGCAGGCGGTGCCTGGCCGCTTTGACCTGCATCTCCAGGTTCCAACCGTAGGTCATTTCGGACATATTCAGTTGCATGAGGGAGGAGCGGCGAATGGCGCGAAAGGGGCCCATGTCGGTGTAGCGAGCCCCGTGCAGGATGCGCAGGAGAAGCCCCACGACGCGTCCCGCAAAGATCTGGATCAAGGACATTGAGCCGGGCTCGCGCTGGCCGCGGGTACGGGAACCGATGACGAAGTCGGCCGCTCCGGCCGCGATCGGAGCGACGAGGCGTGGAAGGTCGGAGACGACATCGCTGCCGTCGCCATCCATGAAGACGAGGATGGAGCTGGTGGAGAGTGCCGCGTCGGAACCTGCCTGGCAGGCGGCGCCGTAGCCGCGGGCGGACTTGATGACGCGCGCTCCGGCGGCGACGGCGATTGCGCCGGTGCCGTCGCTGGAGCCGTTGTCGACGACGATGCATTCGGCGATGAGAGGCCAGGGCATGGAGGCGACCACGTGGCCGATGGAGTCGCGCTCGTTGAGGGCTGGAATGATGACGGAGATCTGGCTGCTCACGGGGTCGCAGTCTCCGGGATCGAGCGGCCGAGACTAAGCCGGTGTGGGGGCCAGCGGCGCAGGGCGATGTCCAACAGAAAGGCGATGAGCAATCCCGCGTAAAGAATCTGGTTGAGGAGGAACTGCTGCGGCCCATAGCCAACTGCGATTGCGGTGGTGCAGAGGTAGAACAGCCCGCAGATATAGGCTAATACCGTAATATCCGGGACGAGCGTGAAGAACGGGACGAGCCAGGCGATGTACCAAGGATAGTGCGGAGAGAAGAGCAGCATCAGAGCGAGCGCAAGGACGAAGGCGGGGACCAGAAACTCAGCATTTGCGGGGAGGCTGAAGAGGCGCGCTTGCGCGCGGTTGGATATGGGCCACGCCGGGTTGCAGCAAGTCTTCCAGCACCACAGCATCAGCCCGGCGAAAACCATGGCGGCGAAGGCGAAGTATGCATGGGTCGAAAGATGGTGAAGGCCGGGTGCGCGCTGCGCGAGTTCGAGCAGAAAATAGCGCGTTCCGGATTCGATCCCTTCTTCCTGGACATAGCCACCGAGAAAGCCGAAGACGCGCATCCCCACGCTGGCGTAGCAGGCGTAACCGATGGCGATGACGGAGGCGACGGTTGCGGGCATCTTGTATTCGCCGCGGCGGAACAACGCGGGAAGCAGCACCAGCGGGTACATCTTGGTCATAATGGCGAGGCCGAGAAACAAGCCTGTGAGGATGGGCCGCCTGCGGTAGCGCGCGAGCAGCGCGAGCGTGATGAAGGCTATGGCCACGGCATCGAGATGGCCAAGAACTGCCAATCTCCCAGACCAGCAATGGGCACCATGCGTACAACAGCGACTGTTCGCGGCGAAGACCCAGCTCGCGCAAGAACTTGAGGAGCGCGACCAGGGTGACGCCTTCGAACGCGATCATCGCGGCTTTCATGCAAGTCACCGTCGGGCTGATGAAGGTAACGAGATAGAAGAGCATCTCCGCGACAGGGGGGTAGATGGTGTGCGCATAGTCGCGGCGATTGATGTGGTCGAAGAGGTCGTGGTTGGGGACACGCAGGAAGCTGAGCGCGGGATCGCCCGGCACATAGCGATAGGGCGAGATGTGCGCGTGCTGGACGACACCATCCCAGACGTAACGGTAGATGTCGGTCGACAGATACGGCTGGGGGAAGAGTGTGACCAGGCGAAAGGCGACAGCGAACGCGAGAACGATCGCGAGGGTGAAGCGGTCGACGGGCATGGTGAGGATGATGACGACGGCCAGCGTATAGAGGATAGCCGACCAGCCGGAAACTCCCGGGAGCCTAGGGTGAAGCGGTGAAACTCCCGGATGAGTTGACCGGTGAAGAGAAACAATCCGGTTCCGAGCAGCATGAGAGCGGCATTGGTCTGCCAGGACTGGGGCCTGAT
>CAWBFL010000030.1:0-73859 GCA_963787905.1 uncultured Acidobacteriaceae bacterium
CCAGACCCGCTACCGCGCCCGAGATCGCTCCCAGCACCGACGGCTTGCCGTTCCGGATCCACTCGGCCGCGCTCCAGCCGATCGCCGCCGCCGCCGCGCCAAAGTGCGTCGCCACAAACGCCGATGTGGCCAGCGTTCCCGCCGCCAGCGCCGAACCCGCATTGAACCCGAACCAGCCGACCCACAGCAGGCACGCCCCGATAAAGCTCAGCACCACCGAGTGCGGCTGCATCGCCTCCCTGGGATATCCCAGGCGCTTGCCCAGGTACAGCGCCGTCACCAGCGCCGACACTCCCGAGGTCACATGCACCACCGTCCCGCCGGCAAAATCCAGGCACGGAAACTTTCCCGTAGCCGCATTGAGCAAACCACCCACGCCCCACACCATGTGCGCCATCGGACTGTACACTGCAATCGCCCACAGCACCATGAACACCAGCATCGCCGAAAACTTCATTCGCTCCGCGAACGCGCCTGTAATCAGCGCCGGCGTGATAATCGCAAACATCAACTGATACACCATGAACGTCTGCAGCGGAATGGTCGGCGCGTAGGCGCTTGGTTCCAGTCCCACCCCGTGCAGAAACATGTTGTGGAGCCCGCCAATAAACGCATTTCCGCTGCCGAACGCCAGCGAGTAGGTCACCACCGCCCACAGCACGGTGATCACCGCCATCATGGCGAAGCTCTGCATCATCGTGCCCAGCACGTTTTTCTTGCGCACGATGCCGCCGTAAAACAGCGCCAGCCCCGGTCCGGTCATCAGCAGCACCAGCGCCGCCGAGGTCAGCATCCAGGCATTGTCCCCCGCCGACTGCGCCGACGCGATCGCCGCCGTCTGGTCCGCCAGCTTCTTTTCCAGGGCAGCAATCCGATCCGATTCGGCCGCCGCTCCGGACGTCGCCACGTCAGGCGCAATCCACGCAGCCGGCACAGGTGCCTGCGCCCTCGCGTTGGTCACTCCCACCAGCGGACAACCCGCCAACACCCCAAGGCACAATACCAGCAATACTCTTCCCAACTTCGTGCGCATCTACCGTTCACCTATTCCAAGGAATCCCCCGCCTCCGGCCGCTGCTCGCCTTCGACTGTTGTCGAACCGCATGGCGGTACGGGACAACCCTCTTGATCTTCTCGCCGCGATTCCCGTACACAATGTGATATACGGCACAAACTTCGCCGGCAACGGTCAATCGGCCGCCTTCGCCACTTTACACAAGGTTGCCGTTAGCAAACCGTAAAACTCACTCCTACCGCAAAAAATCCCCCCCCGCTGGATCGCCCTTTGGTCACTGGGTACCCGCCGCAGCCGCGTATCCCCGCTCCCGCATCCACTTAATCAGCAGATCCGGCCAAACGCTCAGCTGCGGATTCCCCACGCCCAGCCCCGACCCGTGCGCCCCATGCTGAAAGATATGCATCTCCGCCGGCACGCCTGCTTTAATCAGCGCCGAATAGAACATCACGCTGTTCAGCACCGGAACGGTATGATCGTCTGTCGTCGTATACAGGAACGCCGGCGGCGTCTGCGCTGTCACGTGCAACTCCGGGGACAGTGCCTGCTCCTGCGCCTCGGTCGGCGCATCGCCCAACAAGAACATCCGCGACCCCTTATGCACATACGGATCCAGCATCGTAATCACCGGATAGGACAGGATCAGAAAATCCGGCCGGCTCGACTGCTGCTCAATTGGGTCGCTTGACCCCGCATTCCCCGCGTCGAACAACGTCCCCGCGCTCGCCGTCAAATGCCCGCCCGCCGAAAATCCCCACATCCCGATGTGGTCCGGCGCAATCCCGTACTGCGCCGCGTTCGCCCGCACTGTACGGATGGCCCGCTGCGCGTCGCCCAGCTCAATGGGGTTGTGGTACTTCGGCCCCAGCCGGTACTTCAGCACAAACGCCGCCACTCCATGCGCGTTCAGCCAGGCAGCCACATCCGACCCTTCCTTCACCATCGACAGGTGCTGATACCCACCCCCCGGCGCAACCACCACCGCCGTCCTGGTCGGATTCGCCGCAGGAAGATAGGCGGTGATCGTCGGCTTGTCGTCGTCCGCGTCACCCACCGCCCCCGGCGCGCCGCTCGCCCACAGCAGCATCGGCGCCGGCCCATTCGTTGCCGGTGCCGCAGGCGCCTGCCCCGCCAGCACCAACCCACTCATCGTCATCGCACCTGCCAGCAAAAGACCAATTCGCCGCATCGTTCCCTCCAGTGATCATTCGCGAACCATCGTACCCGCGAAAGCCGCACTCCGTCTCGCGGACAGCCTCTCGGCGTTATCACTTTTTCGCCGCGTTCTCTGTGATTCGCTCTTGCCCTACGGAGCCCAGCACTTCACAAACGAAACCTCCGAACCGGTCTCGACGATGACCGACGGACACTCCGCGGGAACCACCACCGCCTTGCCCGGGAGCAGTTCAACCTGCCCCTCCGGGCCGCCAATCACCGCCGCCCCGCCCGACAAGCCCACGAGGCATCCCGCTCCCCGCGTCGGCACCACCAGTTCGCCACCCGCCGCCACGTCGTACCGGTCGACCACAAAATACTTCTGCTCGATCAACCTCACAAATCCATCCATGTGCTTTGGCTGCACCTTCCCTGCCGCCGTCTCCGCCCTCATCACCTTCAGCGCCTGCTCCACGTGCAGTTCGCGCGGGCGTCCATAGTCGTACATCCGGTACGTAACGTCGCAAGTCTGCTGCGTCTCCAGCAGCACGACGCCGGGTCCAATCGCATGCACCGTCCCCGCATCAACAAACACCATGTCGCCCACCGCGACCGGCACCCACTCCATCCACTCCTCCAGCGTCCCGGCCTCAATCGCCGAGCGCACGGACTCTTTGGTCGCCCCCGGCTTCAGCCCCAGCGCAATCGTCGCGCCCGGCTCCGCCTCCAGCACGTACCAGCACTCGGTTTTGCCCCGCGGCTGTCCCATCGCCTGCGCATGCCCGTCATCCGGATGCACCTGCACCGACAGCTTGTCGTTCGGAAACAGCAGCTTCACCAGCAGCGGAAATTCGGCGCCACCGCCCGCACCCAGCAGCGCCTCGCCCGACTCCGCCGCCACCGCAGCCAGCGTGCGCCCAACCATCGGCCCAGTCTCAACCAAGCTCTCGGGCCCCGTCAGCCATGCCTCGCCCACCGGTTCCGCCGTTCCTGCGAACGCCTCCGCCCCATACCACGGACGCAGGTCCCGCCTTCCCCACGGCCGCGGACTAAACCACGGCACTAGCCGAAACGGCCCCAGTCTCTCACTTTCCATCCACAACCTCAGTCGTCGTCATCGTCCTTCTTCGCCTTCTTCTGTTTCTGCAGCAACTGCGCCGGCACCGGCGCGTCGCCCATCGCGTCCTTCCACAAAATCACATTCAACTTCTCGACCGGCGCCCGGTCCGCGTGGGTAAAGTCCATCTTCGCCGACTCCCTCGCGCCCACCGCCCTCGGCCCGTTCGCCGCGTAGATGAGTCCATTGTCCTTGTTCGCAGTGTCCGCCGCAAACGGCAGCTGATCCCCCGGCCCGGTAAACAGCGGTCCGATGAGCGGCGCCAGCGCGTCATTATTATTCATCGGCGGCAGCCCCAGCAGCGACTCCATCGCACGCACCACACTCACCGTGGTGTAGAACCGGCTGTCCACGAACGCCCGGCCGTCCGCGCCGCGCGGCGAATACTTGCTGATCACCAGCGCCAGGCTGCGATGTGCGTCCACGTGGTCCGCTCCGTTCTGCGCATCGTCTTCCAGAATGAAGATCGCCGTATCGTCCCAGTAAGCCGAGTGCGACACCGCCTCCACGATCCTCCCGATCGCCAGATCGTTGTCCGCCACCGACGACTTCGGCGTTGGCCCTCCCGGCACCGTCCCCGCCGTGTGGTCGTCGCCCAGCCGCATCGTGATGTAGTTTGGCATCGTGTCCTTGCCCGCTGCGCGGTCCGCAACCCATCCTGCAAAATGCAGCAGAAACACATTTGCACGAATCTGGTCCGGCACCCGCAGGTTGAAGTCCGGGGCCTCCGGCGCAAAGTGTCCCACCAGCTCCGGCTTGGTCGCCACATTCTTCGCAATCAGCGGAATTGGCCAGGGCCATTTGCTCACCCCGCCACCCCACTCCGCCGGAATCGTCTCGCCCATCTGGATCGTGTCTTTCGCGCAGTGCGTGCCCTCCAGCAGCGGCCCCTCCTGCGAACTACCACTCTTCTTCGCCCCGCAGAAGGTCGACGAGATGTACTCGCCAAAGTTGTAATGCGACTTGCCGTGCGCATCCGCGTTGCCCCACATATACCCACTCGCCGGCTCATTCACGTCCGGAATCTTCTGCAGCAGCGGATACCCCGCCGACACCACGCCCTCAAAGTCGTACGTCCGCTGCGCATTGCGGTAGTTCTGCTGCCACACCTTCTCCAGATAATCCGTCCCGATCGCCGCATTCGACCACACATGTCCGTCGCCCGAAACCTCGCCCGAATCGAAGAAGTTATCCAGCACGCCAAACTGCAGCGCCAGCTTGTGCTGGTTCGGCGTCACACTGGCTCCGTACATCGCCAGGCTCGCATCGCCGTTGCCCACCGCCCTGCCGTTCTGCTCCAGATCGCCAAAGATCTGGTCGTACGTTCGGTTCTCCTTAATGATGTAGATCACGTGCCGGATCGGATTTGCACCGCCAGCGAATGCAATCTTCTCCTCAGCCGCCTTCATCCGGTTCCGCTCCAGCACCTCCGCCGTCGCCGCCGTCAGGTCCACTGCACTCAGGTCCACCGCCGCCAGCGACCCATACAACAGCGTCGCGATATACGTGAAATCCCGTTGCCTTCCTGCTGGAAGCCCAGCGC
Organism: uncultured Acidobacteriaceae bacterium; assembly: GCA_963787905.1. Classification (GTDB taxonomy): domain Bacteria; phylum Acidobacteriota; class Terriglobia; order Terriglobales; family Acidobacteriaceae; genus Edaphobacter. The sequence continues at coordinate 4,831 of CAWBFL010000030.1, forward strand.
CTGGCCGCTGCGCAAAGTTATTCGGCCCAGTGCCGCGTGCCTTGTCCGACGCCACGTATAGTTTGCCCCCATCCATCGCCATTGAGATTGGCATCCACTCCGTCGGAATGAACCCCGCCGGTTCAACCATTCCCGCCTTCGCCGCGCTGGCCGTCAGCTTGCGAGTGTCGATCACCGCCACCGCATCTGACCCCATGTTGGCCGCATACAGTGTGTTGCCATCCGCGCTCAACGCCAGTGCATCCGGCTCCGCGCCGAAATAACTCTGCCTCGGCAGCCGCGTATCAAAATACCCCTTCACCGCAAACGCGCCCTTATCTGTGTCCACCGCGGCGACAGCGTCGCGATTTGCCAGCGCAACATAGAGCGTCTTTCCATCCGGACTCATCTCCAGTGCGCAGGGATGCGTCCCCGGCTTCACCGGATCACTTGGCTTCAGCAGCGCCAGCTTCCGACCCACCGTTCCCTTCTTCAGATCGAGCTCCACCACCTCGCTCGCATTCCACAGCGCGACGAAGGCCCGCGTCCCATCCTTCGATACCGCCAGCGCCACCGGATACGTTCCCGGCACCACGTCTCCTTCTGAAAGATCAAAGCGCTTCGAAATCCTGCCTGTCGCTGTTTCCACCAATAGCGCGTCATCCGAGAGATTGTCCGCTACCAGCAACTCTCCGCCTACCATTGGACCGGGTTCAACCACCGCGATCGCCGCCGGAAACGGTACCGCCATCGTCCCATCCCAGTCCGGCAGCCGCAGCTCCGTCTTTCTCCCATCCGCCAGCTTCTGTAACGGAATTGGGATCATTCTTTCGGGCGTGATCTTCCCGTTCGCAAACCCATACACCACGACTCCATTCCCTGTGTTTCCGCGCCCATCCTCCGCAGGCACCGAGCGGACGTCTTCTGCCGCCCGCGGCGCACTCGAAACCTTCCCCGCAACCGGCTCCGTCAGCGAAGCCATGCTCGCATACACATGCCTTCCATCGGCGCTGAACGCCAGCCCCGAATACAGCGTCTGGTGGCTGGTCATCCCGGTCCGCACATCCGGAAAATCCGTCACCTTCCCGGTTTGCGTGTCCATCACCGCCAGCGACTGGTCATACCCGGACTCGTACGTCCCATACCCCGCATTCACCGTCACCACGTAGCGCCCATCCGGGGAGATCGCCAACGAAATCGGTTCCGAATTCACCCGCTGCGGATTCCCCGGGACCGCCCCCACTTGCTTGCTCGAAGGCAGATTCACCACCGTCGTCTCCTGCGCCCACAACCCCGCCGGCGCCAGCAGCGACAACGTCACCGCAACCTGAAACCCGCCCCATGCAGCGCCGAAACTCCGCAATTTATCACTCGAAAGTGTCATGAACCCACCCTAACAAACCTCGCTCTTCGCAGGATTACAAAAGTCTTACACCCGACCCAGCCACGCCCTGCTAGCGTTGAACTCAGGCAAGCCAACGAGCAAGTACGAGGCCCCAGACCCCAAGTACGAGGCGAACTACACTCTATGTCCCCCACGCTCCTGACCCCTGAAGCAGCCACCGAAACAACGCAAACTACCCGCACCACTTCCGCGCCCATCACGCCGGAGAGCATCGAAGCGGCACGCCGCCTGACCGCCGAGGTCGCCCAGAAGGTCAAGCAGGATCTGCGCATGGGCCGCGAGCACCAGCAGGGCAAGATCAACTGGATCACCGCCATCTTCATGGGCCTCTTCCACGTCGGCGCCATCGCGGCCCTCTTCTGCTTCTCCTGGAAGAACCTGGCCGCCTTCGCCATCACCTACTTCTTCGCCATCAACGTCGGCATCGGCATGTGCTACCACCGCCTGCTCACCCATCGCGGTTACCGCACCCCCAGGTGGGTCGAGTACTTCATCACCGCCTGCGGCACCATGGCGCTCGAAGGCGGACCCATCTTCTGGGTTGCCACCCACCGCGTCCACCATCAGAACTCCGACCACGACGGCGACCCGCACACCCCGCATGACGGCGCCTGGTGGGCCCATGCCGGCTGGATCATCTCCGGCCGCGCGCTCCACTCTGAGACCGCGCTGCTCGGTCGCTACGCTCCTGATCTGACCCGCGACAAGGGCCACGTCTGGCTCAGCAAATTCCACTGGGTCCCGCTCACCGTCAGTGGCATTCTGCAGATCGCCATCGGCGCTGCGCTTGCGCCTGCCGGGCACCACATCCTGGGCGGACTCTCCATGATGCTCTGGGGAACCTTCCTGCGCGTCGTCGTCGGCCTGCACGCCACCTGGCTGGTCAACTCCGCCACCCACATGTTCGGCTCGCGCCGCTTCGAAACCAAGGACGACTCGCGCAACTCGTGGTGGGTGGCTCTGCTCACCGGCGGCGAAGGCTGGCACAATAACCACCACGCCCACCCCGTCTCGGCGCGCCACGGCCTCGCCTGGTACGAGGTCGACGTCAACTACTACGGCATCTGGTTCCTGGAAAAAATCGGTCTCGCCAGGAAAGTCCAGATCGCCAAATTCGACCCCAAGAACCCCAAACCCGCCGGCGTCTTGTAAACCAATCGCCGCGCGAACATCAATCCCGCAAAAAGTAAAGGCCGCCTCTCCGGAGACGGCCTTTACTTTTTGTTTGTGAATCTGCAGCGCGATACGGGCGTCTGCTTTCCACCGGAAACAATTCGTTCACCCTTCTGGCAAATTCATCGCCTTTTCCACCAACTCCCCGGCCTTCACCAGATCAATCTCTCTTACCTCCAGCGTCCACGCGTTCTCGTCAGCCGCGCTTCCCTCTGCGTTCGCGGTCACCCGATGCCATACCCTGGCCTCATCCAGCACCCGAGCCGCCTCGTCCGCATCCTCGCGCCGCCCAAACGACCCCAGCACCGCCACCGTCCCGTCATCCACCAGCGGGTCCGCGTCTTCCACCTCCTGCAGCGGAAACAGCCCCATCTTCTCGCGCAGAATCTTCACCGCCCGATCCCGGTCGCGCACCCCCACAATCACCTGCAGAGCCACCGGCGGGCCGCCGTAGAACGACCCTCCTCCCGTGCTCTTATCGGACACGTCCCGCACGTCCACGTCCATCCCTTCCTCTTCCAGCCAGTCGCACGCCTCGCCCGCGGCAATTGCATCGTGGAAAGTCGTTAGCACCACCATTCCGTTCGCCAGCTTCGTGCCAAACTCGGGCTTCGGAAGCTCGTCGCGCCCCAACCCAGTAAACGGATCACTCACTGCTTCCTCCAGCTTCAAGTGCCGTGACGCCATCTCCCCGCGCATCACCTCGCGCGCCATGTCGGTCAAATCGTCCGGCTTTGCGGCGATCGCCAGCAGCTCGCCGTCCGACATCTCGCCGTAATGCTCCTGCAACCGCTGCAACGCCTGCGAATCCAGCTCTCGTCCCATGCCGCCGAGCATATCACCCACCGGTCTTAGTACCCAGCACCTAGTACCCGTACTTAAGGCATCGGTGTTCCCGGCCTGGTGGTAGTGCGACTTCTCCGCTTCGATCCGCTCCGCCCCGCGCGGATCGTTCTCCACTCTCGGTTTCGTCTCCCACATCATCGTCGAGCGGTTCTTCAGGTCATACGCCGGCCAGTACGGCAGCTTGCCCTCCTGGGTTGCCACCTTGCTCTTGTCGTCGCCGTTAGGATTCCCGGTTCGCCCATACGTAATCAGCATCTGGCTCATGATCGAGGCCAGTTCATTCGCCTCCGCCAGGTGTTCCGGCTCGGCCCCAACCTGCCTCTGCGCAATCGCGATGTTGTCGAACATGAACGGAATGTCGATAGTGTGCGTTGCCCAGCCGTCCGCGCCATGGAAGTTCATCTGGTACACCCAGGTGCGCGGCTGGCTCACCGGATTCGCAGCGCGCCGCTCCGCCTCCATCCGCTGCCCTGCCCACGCGCGGAACGCCGTCCCCACGGCCCGGGCCACCTGCTGCGGCGTATACGTCGGATCTGCCTTGCGGAACGCATCCACCGCCTCTTGCGCCGTCACTGGCCCAAGGTAATCGTGCACTCCGCGGTCAACCGCGTCGGGTGCCTGCTCCCAGGTCATGCTCGCAGGCCCGTTGACGGCCCCCGTCTCGTCGTGCGTGTTGCCCAGCATCATCGGCACCGCCTCACTCAGCGCCGGCGCATCCGGATCGAACGGGTTGCGGAACAGGATCACGTTGTCCACCACCGGCAGCCAGTCCGAGCTAACCGCCCGCGCGCCTTCCTGAATCTGCTCCATGGTCAGCAAATTCAGCTTCATCACCAAGTCCTTGCCCTTCAGCCCGCCCGCGCCCAGCTTCTCCAGCACGGTCGCAGCCCGCCCTGACGCAATCTCGATCGAAGCTCCCTTGATCTGCTGCCCGCTCATGGTCATCACCCGATGGAACAGCCCATGCGCTACCGGGGTCGCCATCAGCGCCGCGCACTTGGCTCCGCCGCCCGACTGCCCGAAGATCAGAACCCGCTCCGGGTCTGCGCCAAACTCTGCCGCATTTTCCTTTACCCACTTCAGCGCCAGCACCAGGTCCAGCTGTCCCGCGTTGCCAGAATCCTTATACTCTGACGCCAGGTCTCCCAGGTACATATACCCGAACGCATTCAGTCGGTGGTTCACCGTCACCACCACCACATCGCCGCGATGGCACAGCCGCTTGCCGTCATACAGATCGCTGTTCACGGTCCCGTTGTTGTATGCGCCGCCGTGGAAGTACACCAGCACCGGCCGCTTCTTCCCGTCGCGCAGCCCCGGCGTAAACACATTCAGATGCAGGCAATCTTCGCTCTGGACGCCCTGGTCCCGCGGAGCCCCCGGAACGCCACTCGACGAAGTAGCCATATTCCCGGTCGGCGAATTCGGCAACGCCGCCGGCCTCGCCCCACCCGCGCGCGCCGACAGCAGTTGCGGAGCCATCGTCGTAAACTCCGTGCATTCCTTTACTCCCGCCCAGCGCTCCGGAGCCACCGGAGCCTGGAACCGCGTCCTGGCCGTGTCCGCTCCGTAGGGCACGCTGCGGAACACGTGGATTCGGTCCTCCACCACCCCGCTGATCTTCCCCGGCCGTCGTCGCCGCGACTGCCGCTCCGTCTGCCCACGCCCAACCCTTCGTCCGCAGCGTCAGCGCGGTTGCGGTCATCGCTGAGTTACGCAGCAAAGTACGACGATCGAAGCGCCTCATAGTCATCACTCCCGCGGGCAAGTTGTCAGACCAATTTCACGCGCCCACGATCATACCCCGGCGCCAGTGTCTCTGGCACTCTGGCGTTTCTACATCAGAGGATTCACCCGGAACCAATTTCCCCCGCCCCGCGTAGTACACTCTGCGCGAGTCCTCAACCCGCGCCGAGGCAGCCCCATGATCCATCTCGCCGTTCTCGCTCTGCTTTATTTCCTGCCCACCATCATCGCGTCGCACCGCGGCCACCACGTCGCCGGAATCCTGCTGCTCAACCTCTTCCTAGGCTGGACCGGAATCGGCTGGATCGTCATGCTGCTCTGGGCGCTCCTCTCCTGTCCGCCCTATTACCGCTGTCCTCCGTATTACCACCCCTACTACTGGCGCTGATCAAACCCGCCGCAGCATCGGCGCAGTCCACGCGCGCAAGCGCGTCGAGAACGGCACGAAGTGCTCACACCTTCGGAGAGAAATCCGTCAGCTTCAGGAACGTCACGTCGTGCAACTTCACAAACGCGCCATCCTTCTCGGTCTCCGCCTTCAGCGCGATCCACTCCGGGTCCGCCATAAATTTGGCCCAGCTCTCCGTCGCTGCCGCCCGGCTCTTATGCCGCAGCAGGTAGACGATCGTCCGCCCGGCGAGCGGCTCATCGGTTGGCACCCAATACGCCACGCCATGCATGCCGTAGCGTGCAAAGATCGCCGTTTCCTTCGTTCTGAACCGATCCAGAATCGCCGCCTGCTTGCCCTCATTCAAGTGATAAATCCGCAGCTCGTAGACCGTCTCATCGGTCACCGCATCCTGCGCCTGCGCCTCTCCAGCACCTGTGGTTGCAATCATCGCCGCCGCCCCCATCGCCATCATCAAGTCCCGCCGGTCCATCGCCGCACCTCAATGGCAACTATACTAGCTTCCACGCCATGAACATCACCCGACGCCGCGGAGCCATCGCCCTCTCCATCACCCTCGGCGTCCTCATCGTCGGCGGCCTCATCGCCTTCAATATTGCCTGGATCATCGTCAACGAGCGGAGCTTCCTGCTCATCATCCTTGGCCTCATCCTGTTCGGGCTGCTGGTCGCCGGAGTCATCCTCAACACCGTCTTCCTGGTCCGCGAAGTCCGCCGCAACGAGCGCCAGGACTCGTTCCTCAATGCCGTCACCCACGAATTAAAGACCCCCATCGCCTCCATCCGCCTCTATCTCGAAACCCTGCAGCGTCGCGACATCCCCGAATCCCAGCGCCAGGAGTTCTACCGCATCATGCTCGCCGACTCCGACCGCCTGCTCGGCACCGTCGAGCAGGTGCTCAAAGCCGGCGAGCTCGGCGCCCGCCGCCGCCATCAAGACCGCATCCTGCTCGAGCTCGCCCCGCTGGTCGCCGACTGCATCGCCATCACCTTGCAGCGCCACCACCTGCCGCCCGAGGCCATCCAGCTCGCATCCATTCCCGGTGCCGTCCGCCTCCACGTCCGCGCCATCGTGGAAGACCTCCGCACCGCCGTCCTCAATATTCTCGACAACGCAGTCAAATACTCCCCTAACGGCGTCCACATCGTCTGCTCCATCGCCATCGTCAACTACACCCAGATCGCGCTCTCCGTCACCGACAACGGCGTCGGCCTCGCGCCCGACCAGCTCAAGCGCATCTTCAAGCGCTTCTACCGCGTCCCCGGCCGCATCGCCGTCCGCATCAAGGGCACCGGCATCGGCCTGTTCCTCGTCCGCTCCATTGCCCGCCAGCACTCGGGCGACGTCAGCGCCCAAAGCCCTGGCCCCAATCGCGGCACGACCATCACCCTCACCCTTCCCCTGGCCAATCCGGGCGCGCAATAAAGCGAATCCGGCTTGCGACCATCGGGAGCACCACGCGAAGCAGCAAACAGCGTGCGAACGCCCGCTCCACGCGCAGTGGGCCCGTCCCGCAGGACCATTCTTCTATGATTGAACCAGCATGCTTCTCTGGACCTACTTCGTCCTCTCCTTCAGCGCGCTGCTTCCGCTGATCAATCCGCTCGGGTCCGCGCTCATCTTCCTCGGCCTGGTTGGACCAGCGCCCATCCCGGTCTACCACTCGCTCGCGCGCCGCATCGCCATCAACACCGTTCTCTTTCTGGTCGCAGTCGATCTGGTTGGCGCCACCCTGCTGCGCTTCTTCGGAATCTCTCTGCCCATCATCCAGGTCTCCGGAGGCCTGGTCATCGCCGCCATCGCCTGGCGCCTCCTCAATCAGGAAAGTACCGACCTCACTCCGGACAAGATGCAGGCAGCCGCCCAGATCCACCCCGGCGACCTCACCGACGATCTGCGGCAAAAGATCTTCTACCCCTTCACTTTCCCCATTACCGCCGGTCCCGGCTGCATCGTTGTCATGCTCACCCTCGCCGCGCACAGCCCGCAGCGCCCTATCTCCGACAACCTGCTCGCCCACGCCGGCCTGCTCATTGCCATCCTTGTGCTCTGCCTCTCTGTCTACTTTTGTTACGCGTATGCGCCGACCATCGCCCAGCGCATCTCCCCCTCCACCGCCCACGGAATCCTGCGCGTCATTGCCTTCATCCTCCTCTGCATCGGGGTGCAGATCGCCTGGAACGGCCTCGTCCCCCTGCTCGCCAGCATCGCCCACCCCCACTAACCGGGTGCCCCATTATCGTCGCGAGTATCGCGATTATCATGGGTTGTTCTCTTGAACTACGATGATTGCCTAGCCATGCTGAAGATCCTCCCACTCCTGCTTTGGTCCGCCCTCATAGCACCACCTCCGCAGGCCACTAAAATCGTCGTCAACAAGTCAGGCCACACACTGACGCTCTATCACGACCAGACCAAGCTTCAATCGTACAAAGTTTCACTCGGCAGCAACTCAGGCCCGAAGCAACAAGCCGGAGACCGCAAGACACCAGAAGGGCTCTACATCGTCGACGCAAAGAATCCCTCCAGCAAATTCCATCGCGCCTTTCACCTCTCCTATCCCAACGCACAGGACCTTGCACGCGCGAAGAAACTCGGAGTGGACCCCGGCGGCGAAATCGAGATCCATGGCCAGATGAACTCACTCGCATGGCTCGGCCCCTTATCCCGTCACTTCGATTGGACAGCCGGCTGCATCGCGCTCACCAATGACGAAATCGACGCAATTTGGCCCATCGTCCCCGTTGGAACGCCGGTTGAGATAAAACCATAGACGCGCTCATGGAAACCACTCCCCTCATCGCCCTCATCGAAGACGAAGAGCACCTCGCCCAGGGTCTGCTCTTCAACCTCGCCGCCGAGGGCTTCCGTACCCACCACGAGTTCGATGGCGACGCCGCTCTCGCCTATCTGCTCGCTGCGCCACCGTCCGGCCCGGAGAAGATCTGCAGTCATCGTGCTCGACTGCATGCTCCCCGGCGCCGACGGCTTCGCCATCACCCGCGCCCTGCGCGAAGCCCAGCGCTACACGCCTATCCTGATGCTCACCGCCCGCGCCCGCCCCGAAGACATCCTCGAAGGCCTCGAAGCCGGCGCCGACGACTACCTGCCCAAGCCCTTCGACCTCAACATCCTCATCGTCCGCATCAAATCTCTGCTCCGCCGCACCACCTGGCAGGCAGCGCAGGCCGCAACTCCCGCCGAACCGCCGCCCGCGCCAGACACCTACTTCTTCAACAACCGCACCATCGACTTTGCCGCCCTGGAACTCATCGCCCCCAATCGCATCACCAACCTCACCGTAATGGAAGCCGACCTGCTCCGCTTCTTCACCGAGCGCGAAGGCCAGATCGTCTCCCGCACCGACATCCTCGAGCAGGTGTGGCGGGTCCATGCCGACACCGACACCCGGGCCATCGACAACTTCATCGTCCGCCTCCGCCGCTACATCGAGGACGACCCCGCCAACCCCCAGCACCTCACCACCGTCCGCGGCGTCGGCTACCGCTTCCTCGCCAACCCCTGATATCGTTGCTCGTCGCTCCATCTCGTTCAGCCAACGACGCCAAACAAGAGGAACTCCCGCATATGACTCGCTCTGCACGCAACATCCGTATCGCCCTCGGCCTCACCACTCTTGCTCTTGCTTTCGTCGCGAACGCACAGGCCCAGGCGAACTTCCAGACCCTCCTCGTCGGCATCGATCACCGCACCGTCACCAGCCTCGACGGCGACTGGCACTACCTCGTCGACCAGTCCCCCGCCCGCGCTCTCTATGGCGCGAACGGTGCGATCAACGATAAGAGCTACGCCCAGAACACCCATCCCAACATCAGTTCCGGTCCCCACAACGACGAGTACGACTTCGCCACCGCGCCTACCCTGCACGTCCCCGGGGATTGGAACACCCAGGTTCCGGAGCTCTTCAACTACGAGGGCGTCGTCTGGTACCAGCGCGACTTCGATGCCCAGCCCAAACCTGGAACCCGCACCTTCCTTCACGTCGGCGCCGCCAACTACCGTTCCCACGTCTGGGTGAACACCAAGCGCGCCTGCGACCACGAGGGCGGCTACACTCCCTTCGACTGCGAAGTCACCGCCGTCCTCCACCCCGGCTCCAACTTCGTCGTCATCGCCGTCGACGCCACCCGCATGGTCGATGGCATCCCCTCCGTCGGCATCGACTGGATGAACTACGGCGGCCTCACCCGCGACGTCTCCCTCGTCACCGTACCCGCAGCCTTCATCGACGACTACGACGTCCACCTCGCCCACGGCCCCGCCTTCCAGCCCGGATCGACCGAGCTCACCGGCTACGTCCATGTCCTCAGCGGTACGGGCGACCAGGCCGCGCCCGCCGGCACCGCCGTCACCATCGACATCCCCGAAGCCGGCGTCCACGCCACCGCCACCACCGACGCCCAGGGCCGCGCCCCCTTCGACGTCAAGGCCGCCTCGCTCACCCTCTGGTCGCCCGAAACCCCCAAACTCTACAAAGTCACGCTGGCTACCGGTGACGACCGCATTACCGACGACATCGGCTTCCGCGACATCCGCGTCGACGGTACCCGCATCCTGCTCAACGGCAAGCCCGTTTTCCTGCGCGGCGCCAATATGCACGCCGAAGCCCCCATCCGCGGCGGTCGCGTTGATAACGACCAGGACGTCGCCACCATCTTCAGCTACCTCAAAGACCTCAACGCCAACTTCGTCCGCCTCTGCCACTATCCCCATGACGAGCGTATGGAGCGCGCCGCCGACCGCGACGGCGTCATGGTCTGGTCCGAGATCCCGCTTTGGCAGCACATCTCCTTCGAGAAACCCGAGGTCTACGCCAAGGCCGTAGCCATGCTCAACGAGATGATTCGCCGCGACCGCGACAAGGCTTCCGTCATCCTCTGGTCGGTTTCCAACGAGACTCCCAACAATCCCACGCGCACCCAATTCCTCACCAACCTCGCCAACGAAGCCCGCCGTCTCGATCCCACCCGTCCGATCACCTCCGCCCTCCTCGGCCCGCGCGCCAACGGCAGCGAGATGGTCGAGAACGACCCCTTCACCGCGGCCCTCGACGTCATCGGCCAGAACGAATACATCGGCTGGTACACCGGCGCTCCCGAGGACGCCGACACCATGCACTGGACCTTCCCCAACAAGCCAGTCATCATGAGCGAGTTCGGCGCCGAAGCGAAGGCCGGCAATCACGGCTCCGCCACCGACCGCTGGACCGAGGAGCAGCAGAACTCCGTCTACCAGCACCAGTTCGTCATGCTCAACAAAATCCCCAACCTTCGCGGCATAACGCCGTGGGTCCTCATGGACTTCCGTTCGCCCACCCGCAACATCCCCAAACTCCAGGACGGCTACAACCGAAAAGGCCTCATCTCCGAGGACGGCAAGAAAAACAGGCCTTCTACACTCTCCAGCAGGCTTACAAGACCCAAACCCTCGGCAAACCCGAATAACCCTCGGTTACGGGCGCACAATATCAGACGAAGCCTGACGTGAGAATGCCCCAACACGCTCCTCGGTTGTCATCCCGCCCATGGACGCAGCCGAAGGGGACGAACCCGAGCATTTGCCTTTCCACCGTGCACCGTTCGGCTGCGAAGGGAGCAGGGCCTTCAGTCCCCTGGACGCCGCCTCAAGTTCAATGCGGCTGTACCCCATACCCCCCAGAATGCCTGCATTTCCCCAAAATCCCTATGGCCCAAATCCCCGTCTATACAGTAGACTGATGCCCACCAGGGCCGCAGGGTCGCGCCCGTAGCATTCCTTGCAGGGAGGCACGCCATGTCAAGATGCACCCTCCGCAACATCTTCACCGTGCTTATCTACGCAGGCGTCGCCGTTTTCCTGTACCCGTACCTTACGGGCCACTTCTCCAACGCCGTCCTTTACCTCTTCGCTGGCCTCGGTCTGGCTGTTCTCTGCGGCATCCTGCGCTGTGCCTGCATCGAGGGGGACTGCCAAGACCGCATTCCTCCCCGGCCGGAGACCCACAACTCCAGCGTTCGCTAGTGCTTAGCCGCGCCTGTCAGCACCCGGATCGCATCCCCCCGTACCTTCTCGTAGCTCGGTTCCCCGTCCGGATAAAACCCGGCTAACGCTTGGGCGCAGGGTGCCCCATACAGGATCAGCGTGTAGCTCCGATCGCCTTTCGCCGCCTTGTCCGGATGGGCCTTCCGGAACTCCGCCTGGTCCACGTCGGCTGACTCCACGTCCAGGTGCGGCCGAAAATCCCGATTCTCGCACCGGGAGGGGATGGAAGACGAGGAGGAACCCGGCCGCGCCGGCGCTATCAGCTCCCCTTCGGGCAATTGGAAGCGGTACAACATGTGGTACTGCCCGGATTGCAAAGGATATATCTCCCCTTCCACCAGTCCTGTCCCCATATCGAACTCATCGATGACAAACCCGGTGCTGCTGTCCAGTCCGTGGTCCATCCCGTTCTTCTTCGCCATCCGTAGCGCAGCAACATCACGATCGAAGTCGGCCCATCGGTTTAACCGCGCCTCCAGAATGATCACAGCATTGCGCATCGGCCATGGATTGTGCGGGTACAGCGCCATCGCCCGACGAAACAGCGCAATCGCCTGCTCGTCCTGCCCCGCACCCATTGCCGCCGCCGCCGTGTAGCGAAGCACATAGATATCGTTGGGATACTTCGTCAGGACCGAGTTCAGTGCTTCAAATGCGGCCTTGTTGTTTCCTCCCTTCAATAGGTCAAGCCCTGGCACCATCAATGCGTTACGCTGCGCTCCCTCCTGGGGGGGCAACCGGTCTTCATCGTCCGTTCGCCCGCCCGAATCAGCCCCCGGCGCGGACGGCAACAGCAACGGTATCCCTTGCGCTGAAGACGACGAACTCTGCCCCAGCCCGATTCCTGCCGTCATCACCGCCAGACACGCCACCGTCCACACCCGCACCATCCCGCGCTCTCTCATACAGGCCAGACTACCAACTCCGCCGCGAATCCCCAAGATTACCGCCAACCCGAGTCCCCTTACGTTCCCATTTGCCGCGCAACCCCGTTATACTACCCACTCCATGCGCCGAATCCTTGCCATCACGTTGCTGATCGCACTTGGGTTCCCGCTCGTCGCGCCCGTATTCGCCGCAACTGCGGACCCGGAGGCCTCGCTTCCGCCGTGCTGCCGCAGCCATGGCAAGCATCACTGCGCCATGATGCACATGATGCTGATGGCGGCCTACAACAGCCCATCCTTCAACGCTCCACCTTGCCCCTTCTATCCCTCCGCCACCACCTCGCCGCGCATCGCGGACGCCTCTCTCGTCCCGCCGATCGTCTTCTCTGCCGCACAGCTGCGGAATCCCGCTCCGCCCGCTGCCGCCCCTCGCCGCGCCGCTTGCATCTTCGCTGCCTCCGCAAACCTCAAACGCGGACCTCCCTCGCTCATCGCCTAAGCGTTCGCACTCTTCAATCCCCACCTTCCCCCGCGTGCCCGCATTGCTGCGGCGTGCCTGAATGGCGGGGCATCCACACCCCTTCGCCCGCTTCGCAAGGCCCTGCCGGTGGTTCACACAGATCCCGGTCTGCGTCCAACGGGAGCACTGCGCGAAGCCCAAAACACGTCACGAAGTGACCGGAGCCCCCTATGCACGTCCCTGCTCGGAAACACCCCGCATTCTTTGGACTCTTTCTTCTCCTGTGCCTGCTCCCCGCATCTCGCGTCCACGCCACCGTCTTCTCCCAGCTTCAGGGTGTCGTGCACGATCCCCAGCACCGCCCGCTCCCCGGGGCCCGCATCACCCTTGCCGCTGCCCACTCCGATTTCACCCAATCGACCGAAAGTAATGGCGAAGGCGCATTTACTCTGCCTAACATCCCCTTCGGCGACTATACCGTCACCGTTACCCACGTCGGCTTCGAAACTCTCCGCCAGCCCCTTACCGTCCACTCCGACACCTCGCCGATTCTCCACTTCATGCTCGAACTCGGTGCTGTCGCTCAGAGCGTGACCGTCACCGCCGACGCCGCCAACGTTGATACTGTGACTCCGACCACGCTCATCAACCGCCTCGACATCGCCCAGACCCCCGGCGCTGACCGCACCAATTCCATGGCCATGATCACCGACTACGTTCCCGGTGCCTACATGACCCACGACATGCTGCACATGCGCGGCGGCCATGAGCTGAGCTGGCTGATCGACGGCGTCGAGATTCCCAACACCAACATCGCCAGCAACGTTGGCCCGCAGATCGACCCCAAGGATATCGACTCGCTCGAAGTGGAACGCGGCAGCTACAGCGCCGACCTGGGCGACCGTACCTACGGCATGTTCAACGTGCTGCCGCGCTCCGGCTTCGAACGCAGCCGCGAAGGCGAACTCGTGCTCACCGCCGGAAACTTCTACCAGACCAACGACCAGGTCTCGCTCGGCGATCACACCGAGAAGTTCGCCTGGTATGCCAGCGTCAGCGGCAACCGCAGCAGCCTCGGCTTGCAGCCCGCCGTTTCGCAACCCGTAAACGACGCGGAGAATGGAACCGGCGGCTTCGCATCGTTCATCTACAACCGCGACCCGGCCGATCAGTTTCGCCTCGTCATCCAGCTGCGCAGCGACTACTACCAGATTCCCAAGGACCCCAACGTCAACGACTGGGAGAACCAGCTCTACGACTCCAGTGGACTCTCCGACGGCGAGCGCGAGACCGACAGCTATGCCGCCTTTAGCTGGCTCCATACCTTCAGTTCGTCGACCGTCGCGCAGCTCTCTCCCTTCTACCACTTCAATCAGGCCCGATACTCGGCAAATCCTGACGACCAGCCGGCGGCAACCGCGGCAAACCAGACTGCGAACTACTCCGGCGTACAGGCTTCGCTTTCGACTGTGATTGCAAAAAACTCCCTCTCGGCCGGCCTGTACGGCTACGCGCAGCACGAGAACGACCTTTTTGGTTCGGTCTTCAACGACGGCAGCAGCGCTCCCTTCTCCGTGAACCCCATCGTCACCGCCGGCGTTGAGGAGCTATATATCCAGGACAACTACAAACCGGCCCGGTGGCTGACGCTGACCGCGGGTGAGCGACAGACCCACTTCTCCGGCGCAATCACTGAGAACGCGATCTATCCGCGTCTCGGCGCCGCCGTGCGGATTCCCAAACTCAACTGGGTCTTCCGCGGCTTTTACGGCCACTTCTACCAACCGCCGCCGCTCACCAGCATCACCGGCCCAGCCCTCGCCTACGCCCAATCCAACGGCGACAGCTATGTGCCGCTCAAGGGCGAACGCAATGAGGAACACCAGTTCGGCGTCCAGATTCCCTTCAAAGGCTGGCTGCTCGACGCCGATACGTTCCAGACCGAGGCGCACAACTTCCTCGACCATAACAACATCGGCGAGTCCAGCATCTTCATCCCCATCACCGTGCAAGGCGCACTCATCCAGGCCTGGGAACTAACGTTACGCTCGCCCCGTATGTGGCACTTTGGCCAGGCGCATCTGTCTTATTCCAACCAGATCGCGCAGCAGATCGGCGGCATCACCGGCGGCCTTACCTGCCTGGGAGCCTCGGCCGCCCCCGGCGACCCATGCTATGTTGCCCCCGGCTACTCCGCGCTCGACCACGACCAGCGCAACACCCTCAATCTCGGCTTCAACGGGAGACTGCCCTACGGCGTCAGCGCGTCCTTCAACGTCTACTACGGCTCCGGCTTCTCGAACGGCTACCAATCGCCGCCGTCGCCTTACTCGGGCCCCTATCTGCCCTCCCACACCACTGCGGACCTCGCCCTCAGCAAGTCCTTTGCTGAGAGCTATACCATCTCGGTAAACGCGCTCAATGTCGGCAACACCCGCGTCCTGCTCGACAATTCGCTCACCTTCGGGGGTTTCCATTACAACGACCCCCGCGAGCTTTACGCCGAGCTGCGCTACCGCTTCAAATTCTAGGCAAAAGCCTTCGGGTACTCACAGGACGCCCCAGCCTCAAGCCCCCATGCTCCAGCCCATTAGCTCGATTCCCCGGCAACCGGCCATCGGTCGCCGGGGAGACGAGCACTGCAGTTTCATGGCCATCGGCAGGACGGAACCGCTACACTCAAACTCAGCATCGTATGCGCATTTTCACCCGGTACATCCTCCGCGAAGTCACCTCCTACGCTCTCCTTGGCGGGCTCCTCTTCACCTTTGTCCTGTTTATGCGCGACCTGGACAAGATCCTCGATCTCCTCGTCCGTGACTCCGCCTCCCTCACTGACGCTGCCCGCATCTTCGCGGACATGCTCCCCAACACCCTCACCGTTACGATTCCCACCGCCGTCCTCGCCGGCATCCTGCTTGGCCTCAGCCGCCTCGCCGCCGACTCTGAAGTTACCGCCATGCGCGCCTGCGGCATTGGCGCCTTCAGCTTTGTCCGCGTTGTCTCTATCCTCTCCTTCGCCGCCCTTGCCCTGGGTCTGGTCAACGCTCTCTACTTCGCTCCGCAGGGAGCGGGCGATTTGCTCAAGCTGGAAGACCAGCTCAAATCCTCGCAGGCCTCCTTCGAGGTCCAGCCCCGCGTCTTTTACGAAGACTTCAAGAACTACGTTCTCTACGTGCAGGACGTCCCCTCGGGCTCCGGCGCAACCACCTGGCACCACGTCTTCCTCGCTGATCTCGCCCAGCCGGCCAACCCCAACGTCACTACCGCCGACGAGGCCGTCGTCTTCAGCCCCAGCGCCGCCGACCAACAAAGCCTCCGCCTTCACCTCATCGACGGCGGCCAGCACCAGATCTCCCCCACCGATCCCAACCAGTACGACATCTCTACCTTCACGTCCACCGACGTCCCACTCCAGTTCGCCGCCCAGGATGACACGCACATCTCCCGCTCCAACACCCACCTCCAGGCGCTCTCGCTGCGCGAGCTTTGGCAGCGCGCCCACGGTATCGATCCCGGCAACGCGTCCATCCCTGCCGCCGATATCCGCTCCGCCCTCATCGAGCTGAACTCCCGCTTCTCTTATCCCTTCGCCTGCCTCGTCCTCATGCTCATCGGAGTGCCCCTCGGCCTGTCCTCCAAGCGCGGCGGCAAAAGCACCGGCTTTGTCCTCACCCTGCTGCTCGTCTTCGCCTACTACATTCTCTCAATCAACGGGGTCGCCCTGGCCAAGTCCGGCAAGCTGTCCCCGTTCGTGGGAGTCTGGGCTACCAACTTCATCTTCGCCGCCTTCGGCCTGCTGCTGCTGCAGCAACTCGCCGGCGGAGGCGTCGTGCTCAACTTCTTCACCACCGTTGGAGCAACCCTCGGCAGAAAGCTTGTCGGCATCGCCCCCCGCCGCATCACCACGCTTCTCGCGCGCCTCACCAGCCCGGCCGGCGACGCCGCCGCCCGCGAAGCCCAGCAGCAAAACAGCGCTCACGCCGGCTCGGTCGAGCCCTCCGGCCCTTATTCCAGCTACTCCAACCGTCCGCTCCATCCCAGCCCTACCCTCGTCCAGCGCATGCGCAGTCTCTTCAAGACCAGCTTCCCCCTGTTGCTCGACGAGTATGTCATGCGCTCTTACGCCGCGAACTTCGTCCTTTCCCTCGGCACCTTCGTCCTGCTCTACGTCGTCTTTACCTTCTTTGAGCTAATGGGCGACATCATCCGCAACCAGACCCCCTTCATCGTCGTCGGCGAGTACCTTTTCAACCTCATTCCCTACATCGTCTCCGCGGTTACGCCGCTCTGCTCGCTGCTGGCCGTCCTCATCACCTTCGGCGCCCTCACGCGGAACTCCGAACTCACCGCCATGAAGGCCACCGGCATCAGCCTCTACCGTGTCCTCGCGCCCGTCCTCGTCCTCGCGGCCATTCTCGCCTCCGCCCTCTTCGCCTTCGACGAGTACTACCTCCCCGGCGCTAACCGCCGCCAGCAACAGCTCCGCGCCGAAATCAAGGACAAACCCGCCCAGACCTTCATCCTCGCCGGCCGCAAATGGATCTCCGGCCAAACCGACAGTGAAGGCGCCCCCGCCCGCATCTTCTACTACCAGGCTTTCGACCAAGTCCGCAACGTCTTCGCCAACCTCAGCGTCTTCGAGTTCGATCCCAAAACCTTCACCCTCCAGCGCCGCATCTTCGCCGAAAGCGTCCGATGGGACCCCACCGTCAACGGCTGGGTCTTCGACAAAGGCTGGCAGCGCTCCTTCACCGGTCAAACCATTGCCACCTACCAGCCCTTCAGCGTCTCCACCTTCCCCGAGATCCACGAGCAGCCCGCCTATTTCGTCAAGGAAGACAAACTCTCCGACGAAATGTCCTACGGCGAACTCAGCAACTACATAGCCGACCTCCGCCAGTCCGGCTTCGACACCATCAAATTCAGGGTCCAGCTCGAAAACAAGCTCGCTGTCCCCGCCATTACCCTGGTCATGGCCATCCTCGCCGTGCCCTTCGCCGTCTCGATGGGCAAACGCGGAGGCCTTGTCGGCATCGCCGCCGCCATCGGAGTGGCCATCTCCTACTGGATCATCGCCGGTGTCTTCAGCTCCATGGGCAATATCAATACCCTGCCCCCCATGCTCGCCGCCTGGTCCCCCGATCTCCTCTTCGCCATCGCCGGAACCTACCTCCTCCTCCGCACCCCCACCTGAGGCTCCCGGATTTCGCTTCGCCCCTTTCAGCGAAGCCGGACGCCGCCAGCCAATGAGCCGGACCAGCCGCGGCCATATCTGTCTCTGGTCCAGACTTAAGTCATTTAGAAAATATACTTTAGAGATTCAAGCACCAGCGACTGCACCCAAGCTGCCTCTATAGCCCGCCGCCAGCCCCGGCGCCCGCACCCATCTCGAAGATCGGCAGGTAGAGCGAGATCAGGATCGTCACCACGACTAGTCCCATCGCAATCAAAATGATGGGTTCGATCAGGCTCATCGCTGCGGTCAGGCTGGTCTGCACGTCTTCTTCAAAGAACTCTGCCACCGAATTCAACATTTGCGGAAGCGCCCCGGTCGATTCGCCGACCTCGATCATCTCCACCGCAAGCTCGGGAAACACCCTGGTCGATTCCAGGCTTGCCGACAAGCCCTTGCCCTCGCGCACCGTATCGACGCTCGAGAACACGGCGTTGCTGATCTGCTTGCTGTCAATCGCCCGCGCCGCTGTCTCCAGGCTCGGCACCAATGGTAAGCCGCCCTTCAGCAGCGTCGACAGCGTCCGCGCGAACAGGCCAACCTGGTACTTCAGCCATACGTTGCCGATGAGCGGCAAACTGATCCGCACCTTGTCCACGAGGGTCGCGCCCGAATCCGTCTTCATCCACCGATAAAACACAAAAATCGCCAATGCCACCGCAGCCCCGGCGTAGATCCCATACTCCTGCGCGTTCTTTCCCAGGGCCAGCAGGAACGTCGTGATCGCCGGCAGCTTCGTCCCCAGTTGCTCATACAGTTCGGCGAAGCGCGGCACCACAAAGGTAATCAGGAAGATGAACAATCCGATCACCATCACCACCAGCACCGCCGGGTAGATCAAGCTGGCCGTAAGCTTCTTGCGAAACGTCAGGCTCACTCGCTGGAAGTCGAGGTACCGCTGCAAGACTTCTTCCAGATTGCCGGACCGCTCGCCCGCCAGCAGCGTTGTCGTGTATACCACCGGGAACCCGCCCTGCGCTTCGAACGACTCGGAAATCGATTCTCCGTTCTTCACCCGGGTCGCCACGTCCTCCAGCTGCGCCCGGAAATGCGGCAGCTTCTGCCGGCGAGCCAGCAGTTCGATGGAGCTCAGAATCGGCAGCCCGGCGCGAATCAGCGTCAAAAACTGCTGGTTGAAGACCAGGAACGGCTCCAGCTTCACTTTCTTGTTCTTGCCCTGCCGCGCCAGCAGCCCGCGCGCCTTCACCGAGTAGACGTAGTATCCGGCCTGCGTGAACCGCGCGCGCAGTTCTTCCGCGGTCGCAGCCGCGTGCGTCTGCTCCATCACCCGTCCACGCTCGTCCGCCAACCTGATTACGAACTCAGTCATAGCAACGTATTACCACACACCCGCAAGCTCACCTCGACAATCGATTCGAAGGCTCTGTTCATCTTAGACGTTTCCCGCCGGGATTCCTCACCGCGTGAGACGAGCGAATGCGCCGATGCACCCAGTTCGTAAGCCGGACCGGCCGCTTCTTTGCCAGCCGAGGCGCTCAAAGGTCAACGGGGATTGACAGGCATTGTCACTGGAACGAAGTCGGACGGCCGGATTCAGGTCTCTTTGGCAGATGAGGCACGAATCGGACTGGTCAGCCCTGAAGGGCGGCGACCTGCGTTTTTTCTTTCTCCGCGAGGTACCAGGCCACCGTCTTATGAAGGCCGTCGTGAAAGCCTACCTTCGGCTGGTAGCCAAGCTCCTCGACGGCGCGATCGATGTTGGCCAGCGAATGCCGAATGTCGCCCTCGCGGGTTGGCCCGTAGTTTGGCTTACCGGAGAATCCGATCTGGCCGGCGATGGCGGCATACACTTCGTTGAGCGTGTGGCTCTTTCCCGTGCCGATGTTGAAGACGCGGCCGGTGGCCACGGAGCTCGGCGCTGAGCAGGCGAGCAGATTTGCGCTGACCGCGTTATCCACGTAGTTGAAGTCCCGGCTGGTGAGTCCGTCGCCGAAAATGGTCGGCGTCTCTCCTGCCATCATCTTGAACGTGAACTGAGCGATTACCCCGGAATAGGGTGAGTCCGCCGCCTGGCGCGGACCGAAGATGTTGAAATAGCGCAGGCAGACTCCCTCCAGTCCATACGCGCGGTAAAACGACTGGATGTAATACTCGCACGTGAGCTTTTGCACTGCGTAGGGAGACAGTGGCAACGGCGGCATGTCCTCCTGCTTGGGTTGGGTGGGTTGGTCGCCGTAGGCCGAGGAAGATGCTGCATAAACAATGCGCCGCACCTTGGCGTCGCGCGCTGCGAGCAGAAGATTCAGGGTTCCGTTGACATTCGACTCATGAGTAGTGAGTGGATCCTTGACCGATCGCGGAACCGAGGCAACAGCCCCCTGATGGAGCACATAGTCCACGCCTTCACAGGCTGACCTCATCCCGGCGATGTCCTGCAAATCCATCTGCTCGAAAGAGATTCTATGGCGAATGTCAGCTAGATTCTCGAGGGTTCCGGTCGATAAATTGTCGATTCCTCGCACTTCGTGCCCCTGCTCAACCAGCGCGTGGGCCAGGGTTGAACCGATGAAGCCTGCAATCCCCGTGATCAAGTAGCGAGCCATCAATCCTCCATAACCCAGGTTCCCGAGGCGCAGCGCAATGCCTATCGTGAATCAAGGGTAAACCTTGCCTTGCCCATGCTCGCAGGTACGCCAGCTGTGTATAACTCGAATATCGGCATGAGTATTCAGTCTCGCAACCGGAACCCGTGTGCGTCGATGCAACTTTTGTGCAACCGGCCCAATCCACCAACGTCCAGTTTCAGTCATCGTCCACGCGCACGTGCTGCTACCACTATATTCAATCTCAATTGGAGGGACGTGACCAGCGCCGTCCCCATGCCCGAGCCTCCCCCGAACCTCAGTTTTGAGGTGAAATTGACGAACCCGCCTGCGAATTCTTTATGGGCAAATCTCTCGCCTCGTTTTGATCGCCTGACGTCCGCGCGGATTCATTGCGGTTGGATGCGATAATCGCGGAGATGCCGAATATCCTTGAAATCGGTCTGCCGCAAATTGCCCAGGAGCGTCTCAACCGCCTGCAGACTCGCACTGCCCGGATCGGCGTCATCGGGCTCGGATACGTCGGGCTGCCGCTTTCCCTGCTTCTGTCTGAAGCAGGCTTCAAGGTGACGGGATTCGATATCGATGCCCGAAAGGTGGCGGATCTCGAAGCTGGCCGTTCTTACATCTTCCGCATTCCTGCCGTAGAGATTGAGAGTGCGCGGCAGCAGGGCTTCACGGCCACCACCGAATTCGCTTGCCTGTCGGAGCAGGACGCCATTCTTCTGTGCGTTCCAACCCCGCTGACGGCGCAGCGCGAACCAGACCTCAGCTACGTGGCAAATACGGCCAAGGCCACGGCACCCTGGCTGCGGGAAGGACAGCTGGTGGTACTCGAAAGCACAACCTACCCAGGCACAACCGAAGAGTTAGTGATTCCATTGCTCGAGGCGGGAAGTTCCCAGGGCCTGAAGGCGCAGACGGCCGGAACGCCTGCGGAAGGTGGTGTCTTTTACGTTGCCTTTTCTCCCGAACGCGAGGATCCCGGCAATACTACGGTCGCGCGCCGCGAGATTCCCAAAGTGGTGGGCGGCCACGACGCCATCGCCACCGAGCTTGCCGCCGCGCTTTACGAAGGAGTATTTGCACGGTCCGTTCGTGTATCCTCGACCCGCGTCGCCGAGATGACCAAGCTGCTGGAGAATATTTACCGCTGCGTCAATATCGCGCTGGTGAACGAACTGAAGCTGCTTTCCCTTCGCATGAACCTGGATATCTGGGAAGTGATCGACGCTGCGTCAACCAAACCCTTTGGATTTCAGCCGTTCTATCCCGGACCCGGGCTGGGCGGACACTGCATCCCGATCGATCCGTTCTACCTGAGCTGGAAGGCGAGGGAATACGACTTCAATACGCGCTTCATCGAGCTCGCGGGGGAAGTCAACGCGTCGATGCCCGCACACGTGGTGCAGTACGTTGCCAGGGGCCTTAATCAGCAATGCAAGGCGGTGAACGGCTCGAGAATTCTGATTCTGGGCATGGCCTACAAGAAAGACATTGACGACCTTCGCGAATCACCTTCCCTAACCGTAATCGAGTTGCTCCGCGAGCAGGGCGCCGAGATCTTGTACAACGATCCCTACTTTCCTACTGTTGGCCAGGGCCGCCGTTACAACCTGAACATGACCTGCACGCCGCTCGAGAACCTCGAGCAATACGACTGTGTCCTGATCATGACCGACCACTCCGACTACGACTACAACCAGATTGTGGGCCAATCCCAACTGGTAGTGGACTCACGCAATGCAACCAAGGGAATTCAATCCCCCAAAATTGTTCGCTGCTAAATTCGGGCGTGACCGTGGAGGACGCGTCGGCGCTCGGAGTTTGGCGCGGATCGGTGCCGCTCTTATCTGGCCAGGCCAGCGTTAGCCTGAGGATCGCCTTGCTTTGAGTCGTGAGTTGGCCCACCCGGTTGCATCAGGTGAATCGCGGCTTGATACATCTGCCAGGCTGTCACCCAATGGATCTCAATTCCTCTTCGGTCTGCCTCCTCTGCCAGCCAGCGAAACAGATTGCTGAGGCCGTCGTGCAGCAGCGGCTCGAGATTCCTCTCCGGCGCGCCGTGGGTGTAGAGCTTCAAAAAAATGTCGTCGCCTATGGTGGGAGCGAGATTGAACCACTGGCGCACGCGCGCGGGGGTCGGCATATCGTATCCAGCGATCTCGCCGGCTTCCAGACGCGGGACCATCCTGCCTGCGAAGCGCAATCCAACCGGCCCGGTAATCATCAGCAGATCACCGTGCTTGCCGCCACCCACAGTGGCCTCGATGCCGTGATCGAAGGATTTCGGGCGTCCGTCCGGATTATTTGTGCACCAGTAAATCTGGTTCACAATTCGGCTCTGGGTTGGGGAAGGAAGAGAAGGCATGGTGAAATCGGCGTAGCAGCCAAGATCGCGCAACAAGGCAATCTCGCCATTCAGGCCACACCACTTGCCATCGGGGCGGGAGTTGTCGAGAGCCCAGTTGCCATGGATGAAGCCGAAGACGGTGCGGCCATCCTGCTGGCGAAGCAGCCCGTGGTCCTCCGTGAGACGGCGACAGTAATCCGTCACCTTCCGCACAAATGACTCGCGCTGCTCCTGGTCGTGGTGCAAGTGAACTTCCACATCGCCGACCCCGAGCCGCACCATCTCTGCAATTCCGTCGACCAGGTCGCGCCGGTATTCCTCCTGCGGATAAAAGAAGCTGTACTGCGGGGGCTGGCCGGCAGCATCTCGCGCAGCGTCTTCAGCAATTCGTGGCCAACGGTCGCGCCAGCGCCCCACCCGCCCAAGAGCGGTCTCAACCGAAGCTCCCATGCCGAGAGGCTCATAGTGATCGGTGATGGCAACCCACGCGCGCGTCTGTCTTCTCGGCTGCGAACTCCTACGCAGGCGGTCTTTCAGATAGGGCAGAAGCCAGATTTCTGCGTGTCGAGGGAGCTTCATGCGTGTCGGAGTAGCCCTTTGGGCGACGCGGCTGCCTGCGATAGTCACAGGGTAAACCAGAACGCCAGACTGAATTATCCGGTCCACTCAACTTGCATGTCAAAGACAACGTGAGCAGCATGTCTTCGACGAATCCATCGCGGGTAAACGCCGTGATGTTGTACATACCCGAAATGCGATGGAGCTTGGACCAATTGGGAACGGAGGCCCTCGACACCGCAACGCTCGGAGAGCCTACTGGAGTGGCGGTCGCCCGAGCGATTCCTCAAGGGAGCGGCCGGTCATACGAAGCAGACGGTTGCTCTGCCACGGCTGTGCTTTGTCCTTACGCCGGCAGCCCTGGCCGGATAAGCAGGGAGAGCAATTTGTTTGCAGGCACGGAGATTGGCTTCGGCAATATCCCAGTCAGAATCTGAAAGCGCTCGTGGTCTTCCGGCTCCAGCACGCGCATCAGATAGAAAAGCCCAAAGAGAACGATCAGGGACGCGCTCCCGCCGCAGAGAACGGCCCACAGCGGAGTCAGGCGCAACGCAATGAAGTGCGCAACCAGCGACGCAAGAGTGCTAATGAAAGTTATTTTTGAGATTTGCAGCCAGGGAAGTCTCACTTTGTAAAGATAGATGCCCACGCTCCACATTATTCCAATCGCGCACACCTGCGCGGCTCCGCTGCCGATGCATGCTCCCACCGCGCCATGGGCGGGAATAAGATACCAGGCAACGGAGATGTCCACGATGCCGGCGAGCACGGTGGCGAGTATGACGTACATTTGCCGCTCCGCGCTTTGCAGCAGACTCTGCACCGGACCGATGAAGGCCTTTGGCATGCATAGCAGCGGGGCCAGGGTGACAACCATGGCTGCACCCTTGTACTGGCTGCCATAGAGAAGAAGCAAGGCCGGCACCGCGAGGGAGGCGGAGATGAAATGCAGCGGAATCGACGTGAGCGCAAGATAGCGGAACGTGGAAGCGGTGAGGGAGGCGATCTTGGACTTGTCGCGCCCATACTGCGCGAATATGGTTGCCGAGGTCGCCGAACCGAAGATAGATGAGGTAATCAGAAGCCGTTCGGCCATGTTAAATGCAACCGAGTAGTAAGCAATCTGGCGTATATCCGCGCATAGGTGTTTGAGCAGTAAGAACTCCGACCGGTCCCACACGATGATCGCCACCACCATGCTCGCGACGCTTTGCCACGAAAAGGCGATCATGCGAGCGCTCAACCCCTCTGGGTGAACATGCGTGGTCTCCCATGAAAGGATTCGCCGCATGGTGGGAAACACCCGCACCAGGAAATCGACGGCGCGCATGACAAACATGGACGCGCCGACACCGATGACACCCCACTTGAACACCACGGTGGCCAGAATCATTGCAAAGAATGCAAAAATTGAAGCGACGGAGGCGGGAAGATTCGTAGAGAGTTCTTCCGTCGCGACGTTCGCCTGAGCCGAGATGGTATTCACCATCGCTGGCCAGATGCTGAGGGCTATGAGAATCGAGGCTACTTTGTACGCCGCATTCGCATCTCTGAGCACCCACAACAGGATGCCGCCGGTAGCCAGCGTCGCCATGCCAATCTGCAACTGCATGGTGCGAAAATAAATGTGTCGTGCCGTGCCGCGGTCGCCCATACCGAGGAATTCGGCCATGTATTTCTGTGTCGTCGCTGGAATTCCTAGTCCGCCCAGAGCGCTGACCACGGCGGCAATCCACGAGACGTAGATAACATAGCCCATCTTCGATGGACCCAGAGTTCGCGCAATCGCGATCGAGGTGAACAGGGTGACAACTGCGTTGATCGCGTTTTCGAGACCATACCACCCGGTATTGCGAGCAATCGTCTTGGTGTTTGACATGCCGATATTGACCCTGATCAGCGGGGGGTTGGGATCTTCCTCGTGGAGTGCCGACTCGTTTGTAGCATCAGCGACTGTTGCGCCGGCGGCCAACGGAAATTAATCTTGCCCACCCCTCCCGCGTCCCAGTCCTTGCGACGTTCCATTTCCGGACTCCCCTGTTGGCGAATGAGGTACCAGTGGCCGGTGCGCTTCTCTATCGTCCCGCCCCCACTCTCATCCGGAACGAGCTTATTGCGATTGTCGATTTCCTATTGCATCGTAGCATCCTCCCCCTCGCTCCCAAGTGCGTCCTTCGTGGAATAGGAGGTGTTCTTCTAGCTTCGGCCGAGGCTGCGTTTGATACGATCAAGGTGGTCTGGCTGCGGAACGGTGCAAAGTGAAGATGATCTTCTGGCTGTCGCTGATCGGCTTGCTCTACACCTATGTGGGCTACCCGTTAATAATGTGGACGCTCGCGATCGTCCGTCCTCGGCCCTGGAAAACGGCTCCAATTACTCCCAGCGTAAGTTTCGTGCTTGCCGTTCATAATGGCGTCTTGTTGATTGCAGACAAGATTCAGCATCTGGTTGGCCTTGACTATCCCAACGTTGCCGAGATCATCGTCGTCTCCGATGGCTCGACCGACGGTACCGCGGAGTTACTGGCGAGCCAACAACATCCCCGGCTCAGACCAATCGTCCTTCGCGAGCACCAGGGCAAGGCTGTCGCCGTAAATGCTGGTATGGCGGCAGCCACCGGGGAAATTATCGTTTTCGTGGACATCCGGCCCGAGATCGCTCCGGGAGCCATTCAACAACTGGTCAGCAATTTTGCCGATGACAAGGTCGGCTGTGTGTCTGGGAACCTCAAGCTGCGTCAGGACGGCCACGACGCGACCTCGGCCGCGGTCGGAGGATTTTACTGGCGCTACGAACAGTGGCTCAGGACGTGTGAGTCCGCTGCGGATTCACCGGTCGGAGTGTATGGAGGCTTTTACGCCATACGGCGGCAACTAGCTGTCCCGCAACCTCCTGGGATCATCCTTGACGATATGTTTGAGCCTTTATCGATCATTCGCCAGGGCTACCGCTCCGTAGTCGATCCGTGCGCCTTCGTGTATGACACCTGGCCGAAGAATTTTGAAGGCGAATTTCATCGCAAGGTGCGCACGCTGGCGGGCAACTTCCAGCTCTTCCAACTCGCGCCGTGGACCTTGACGCTGCAGAATCGCGTCCTCTTTCAACTCGTCTCACATAAGCTGATGCGTCTTATTGTTCCCTATCTTCTGGTGCTGCTTTTGATATCCAGCGTCGTCCTATCGCACACTTCCATGCTTTTCGCAGTGCTTGCAGCGGTTCAAGGATGCGGTTGGATTGTCGCCTTCGTCGGCTTGCGCTATCAGATTCCGCTGGTGCGTCATCTCGCGTCCCCAGCGGGCGCGCTGCTCGTGCTCAACGCAGCTGCCGTAGTCGGCCTCTACAAGTTTCTCTTCACCCCTGGCCCCCTTTGGAAAATATGGAATTCGAATAAGATCAAGGTGAGGAAATAAAATATGGATTACCGTAAGGCGCTGGCTATTTGCCTTGGGATCGGAGTCGTCGCTGGAGGCGTTCTATACCACTTCCACAAAGCACGACAACGGGATGCGAGATTGGCCAGGGTCATCGCTCCGGCGCCATATTTTCCGCAGGGATCTGTCTGGACCCAGGATGTGAGTCAGGCGCCCCTCGATCCCCAGTCCAACACCATGATTGCCTGGCTGGCTGAATCGGGCGGCTGGGGACACGGGAGAATACAAGTCGACTTCGCCCTGCGCGTTCTGCAGGCGGATCCAAACACACCTAGTGCGACCTTCGTCAAAGGTTCGGGATGGATGTCTCCAGATTCGGATACGGTTTCTGCAATTCCGCTCCCCACCGGAGGCGGCATTGAAGGAGAATCGGGCTACCATTGCTCCAACGATCAAAATGACTGCCATCTCATAGTGGTCGACCGCAGCGACGGCAAACTCTTTGAAGCCTATCAGGCGGATTACGCAGCCAACACAGTCACCGCCAACTTTCTCGCAGTTTGGAATCTGAACCGAGTTTATCCGCCTTCCGGGCGCGGAGATCAATGCACCAGTGCGGATGCTGCGGGCTTTCCAATTGCCCCTCTCCTCTTCAATGCCGATGAGCTCGCGACCGGAAGCATTAACCACGCCATTCGGTTTATTCTTCCTAATCGGCGCATGCGCGCGCATGTATTTGTTCATCCTGCAACGCATGCCGGCGCTCCGAGCGGGCCGGTATTGGCTCCGCCCATGGGAGCCCATTTCCGGCTCAAGGCTTCTTATGACGTTTCCAGACTCAAGCCGGCAGCCCAGGTGGTCGCACGGGCTATGCAGAAGTACGGCATGTTCCTTTCGGATGGCGGCAGCATTACCCTGACCGCACAGAGCGACAAGGACACAACCGCGAAGTATGCAGACGTCGATTTTGGTCCTCGTGATTTGCGTACCCTTAAGGTGACGGACTTCGAAGTTGTCGATACGGGAGCGCCAATTCCATTGACCGATAACTGCGTGCGGAATCCGTGACTCGCGCCTACTATACCGAGCAGGTGATAGTTCAAGAATGTAACATTCTCAGGGGCAAGTGAGATGCCATGAAAACAAAGCCAAGCCTCTCTTGCACTCTCGGTTCCGATGCTGATCTGTTTCACGTTGCGAACACGGTCACGGGATTATGCCAGTTAGAGGAAGAGGGGCTGATTGACCTCAAGCTCAGGATTTCTCCGGATGTTGGGCAGCATTCAATGATTCTTGAACTGGATGGAATCGCTGCTGGAATCGATCTTTCAGATCATAGCGACCAGATGCAGCCGGAACTTGCCTCTTGCGACCTATACTTCAAGCGCTGCGTGAGATTGGAAGACCTGAAGTCGTCAAGCCAGATTCGGGCCTTCGGGCTGAACTACTCTTGCCGCTCCAGAAGAGCAACTTTGCGACTATTGGGTCTCATGGGTCCGTCTGACGTTTTGCGCCGCGCTGCCGTCTGGAAGAAGTTTTTGAGCATCCCCTTGGTAAAAGAATTCGAACGAGCGCCAACCGAAATTGCAACACCAACAATTCTCTTCCAGGCGCGCCTGTGGGACGCTGAAGATTGTGCGGGAGATGAACAAATCAATGAAGGTCGGGTTGGGCTGTTGCTGGCCCTTCGCAACGAATTCAAGGAGCGAGTAGTCGGCGGGTTGGTGCCAACACCATATGCGCAAGCGCACCATCCCGATTTATTGACAACTTTATCCAGTCGTCAAAGCCAATATGTTCGATGGGCACGAGAACACCTTGTCTCTATCGGCTTCAGGGGGCTTTTTGGATCACTTGGTTTCAAGTTGGCAGAGGCTTTCGCGGCATCTCAGTGCCTCATCTCGGAGCCCACAATTGCATTCCTGCCGGACGACATACCCCTCACTCAGTATTGCAATACCGAGGAGTGCATTGCCGCCTGCGATTTCTTTCTCTCCCATCCTGTCGATGCAAAGCAGCGCCGGCAGTCCGCATGGGAATACTATCAATCGGCAGTGGAGCCGAGGTCCCACCTGAAACAGTTGCTCACTTCGATTGCCGATCTTGATTTGAATCGCCTGCATCGCTGACCCTGGGTGCTCCCTGGTTCAGGGTCTTGCCAGATTGACAGACGCATCAATCGCTTCAAACACCGTGTCTCCCGCAGCCAGATCGAACTTCCGGGCAAAATGCGCCCCTGAATTCAGGATTGCCGAGAGATCTTCCATCCCCAAAACCTTCGGATTCGGCCCACCCAGACTCCAGTCTATATATCGTTTATTGTCATTCGAAATCTTCAGGTCCGGCTGATTGCAGAGTATTGTGTGCAGGGTGCCTTCCTCGGGAATGAACTTCCTGGCGAAGTGATCAAGAATCCTCCTATTTGTGGCGTCTTGTGCCAATAGCCTTTCCGCTACTTTACGATTGCCCGTGTGCCACCATTCTCCCCCGTAGCATTTCAGTGTTTCTGAAAATGGATTGAATGGACCTACAAGCGACTTAGACCGTACATTTCCGATGGGTATCTTAATGGGCTTGCGGCGTGACCAGGAAAACCAGGGAAACCACAACTGGATAGCTGCATAGCGGTCGTAGGCGACGGGGACCCAACGGCCGCTCCTGAAGCCATGGGGTTCGTATTCCTCATGCGGCTCCGGAGTATATGGGTATTCAACCAGTCGATGGTCGATGTACGCGTCGAATCCGCCATGATCGAGTTCCGCAAGCACAGCCTCTGCCGGTCGCACCGGATAGTCGGTGCCGCTCAAGAACACGAACCAATCGGGGGCATCAGCGCGTTGGTATAGCGTTCGGAGAGCAGCGAGAAAGGCGTTGACGCATGCTATATTGCCCCATCTCGTTTCCATGTAGGGCTGGACAAAACGGACCTGCTCCGGAAAATCAAATCCTTCCAGGGAAGACTTCGAAAAGTCGTGATGACAGACGATTGGAGGATTGTCGTACAACTCAATGAGTCGCCGAATTAGCCTCAGAAGTTGGGCCGGCTTGTCGTAGGTCACGAGAACGAAGCCGATTCGATTGCTCATGCTGAGAAACCTCCTTCGGCGGCAGCTTCTAGGGAATATCTCATACAGACACACACGCTCCAATAGTCCAAACGACGTAAGACGTATGGCGTGCATCTCACCAAATGGCCACACTCAATACCGGCGGTCTGGTCCTGATTGCACCGCTGGCAGCGGGTACCGTGAAATTGGTATCTACAATCCACCGTTTCGGCGGCAACTCCTCGAATTCATTCCGGCGGCCGGCTTTTACTCTTCGCGAGGCGCCGAAATCGCGGAGTGCTTCGATACAGATCCATGTAGTTGTCGACCATTACGTCGAGAGTGAAGTAGCTGCGAAAAGCGTGTTGTGCGTTGATTGCGAGTTTTTCCCGCTCTCCCGAATTACTCGCCATCCTTAGAATTGCCCCAGCCATTGCTGCAGGGTCCGTCGCGGATACCGCAAGTCCCGCCTGCGCCAGTCGAACCACCTCTGCCATTCCGCCTACGTCGGTCACGATGGCGGGTATACCGAGCGAAAAAGCCTGTAGAAGCGATATGGGCAATCCCTCTGATTTTGACGACATGACAAAGACGTCGGCAGCGGAAAAGAACGGAGCCACGTCGAGTTGTTGCCCCCAGAAGGTTACTTCGCTGCTGATCCCCAATTCCGCAGTCAGTCTCGTCAGCTTCTCGCGTTCGCTCCCATCACCTACCATCCAGAGCCGCAGATTGGGCATCGAGGATAGTGCCTCACGGAATGCAGTGAGCAGGAGCGTGTGGTTCTTTACCGGTTCGAGTCGGCCAACGAAGAGTAGATTGAAGTCGCTCTTCGGAGCGGAAAGTTCCTTCGCCACTCGCAATAAAGGCGCCGTGCCGTTATACACTCTTACGATTTTTCGCGCGGGAGCGCTGCGTATTCCCTTCACATTGTTGGTCGTCGCTTCACAGATTCCGACCACCCAATCGCACCAGCTTGCTGCGATCCTATATTTCGATTCCTGAACTCGATTATTCGGCGGCGCAACCAGACTATGCCGGGTTGAAACAATGGACGGAACGCCGGCCACTCTCGCAGACAACGCAGCATAGATAGTCGGAGTCGGATTGTGAAGATGGACAACGTCGGGTAGATCTTTCTTGAAAATGTTGAAGAAGTTCCAAGCGGCGCCCCACAGGTGCTCACCGACATTCGCTTGGCCTAGAAAGCCTTCGGTCCGCATCTGCTTCCCAAGATCGCCCAGCGATGCAACGGCGTAAATACGCGGCTCATGCCCCTGTTCACGCTGCAGGCGGCACATCTGCGATACCAATATCTCAGCACCGCCCACTTCCATGCTGTCTACCACGTGCGCAATCTTCATAGGCTGGTCCGGCATGACCCGAGAATTCGAATGTCGTAACAAATGCTTTCGCTCAAGACCTCTCACCTCAGAACACTACTTCGAGACCCCATCAACAATCTACCTATTATCAGGGCCATACAGTGATTCATTCCTCGTCCACACATCGCAAACTTGGGATCGAGCGCCTTGCTACGACGACCGAGGGGGAAACCTTCCATCAATGACTTCACTCCGCCACATCAGCGGCCAGAAGCACATTGCAGAAGAACGGACGCCTCGTGCCGCAGGGCCTTCCACGTACCGCCATGAGCGGCCCATTGCAGATTGAGTTGCCACCGCCGCTGCAGGACCTGTGCGCTGATCAACGCATCAAATGCACTGTCCTCAGAACACCATACATCACCGCAATCAGGACAACTGCAAGGCCAATAGTGTTGAGGGTTACCCGCCCAAGTGTCATACGGGACATTACCATTCCCCGTCGCAAACCCAGCTCGAAGACTACCTCTGCCATTCCGCCCAAAAGGAATAAAGTCGTGACGAAGGAGCGAGATAGAAACCATCCCGCCACCAGGAATCCCGTGAGCGATAGAACCATCAATCTACCCAGGTCGTTGATCTCGGCCTTGTCTATTACTTCGATTTTTCTCGCGGCCTGTGGGGAGGTGACATTCTGAGATCCAGCCGAAGCGTCCGCAATTACCCGCTCCGGCGAAGCAACCACTAAAGCATCCCTGACTGTCGGAAGGAGGAACATGGTCCAGAAGTACAAGCCAAATAACCCCAATTCCGCCGCACACACCACCAGCGAGTTGTGCGCGGTCAGCCCCGCATAGTCCGCGAAATTGTTGAAACCGACGCCAAAGAGCGGGTGGGATTTGAATATCTCTAACCCAGTACCCCACAGTGCGGTTCGATCCGCTCCAGCTCCAACCGACACATCTCTGCCCCCAGTAAAGTTCAGAGCCATCGCGCCGGCGAACATTCCGGCACCCAATACCATCGAAGGAACAGTCCCGATGCGTCGCCGGGCGGCCACGATCGCCATAGCCAGTACCGCCAGCATCGCCCCACGGGAGTGGGTCATGAATATCCCAAACAGCAGCGCGGTAACTGGACACAGCACAAAAGCGACATTTCGCATGAATTTCTTCTTGCGCCAAAATATGAACACGAGCGGAATCACACAGGCAATCAGTTGCCCAAGGTCATTTGGGTCGTTAATCTCGCCTAATCCACGGAGCCGGTAGATCCACTCTCCCTTGCCGACGCCCTGCGGCAAAAGGTATAGACTGCCCGTCTCTGGCTGAGCGCTGAACGAGTCTGGGACGACATGCCTCAAGTCGAGCACCCCCTGCGCAATTACAAATAGACACACGGACAGCAGCATTAATACAAGAATCTGTAACCTTTTTCTGGAGTCACAATGCAAACACACCAAGAAATAAGCAAATCCGCTCGGAATGAAGAACAGCAATGCATCCACTCCGCCGCCCGCCCATTGCTCTCCGACCAATACAGACATCACCACCGCAGCGGTCAAACCCACCAACGCGAGAGACTGAGGCGTCTTCCGAACGAAAGACTTCCCCAATCGAGGCAATGACACAATCACCACGAGGGTGGCCAAAATTAACTCGACACGAAATTGGGCCAGCGGCCCAAAAATCAGAGTCGGCGTGAGATAGTACGTGATGAAGTAAAGAAGACTTAAGAAGAAACCCATGGTAAATAGAACCGAGCGCACGGCCGAGTCTCGATCAGCATATCCTAAATGCCAGGACCGCACCATCACCTATGTCCGTCATATAACTTTGCCCGTCATACTTCACATTTGATGTAGACGTTGCACAATTCCAGACAGGCACTACATACACACCTTCAGTTACATCTGATCCTCAGGTTCTCGCAAATTATGCAAGCCTGACCAAAAGCTATCGCTGAAAACAATTAATAGATTTCCTCCAACGCTCCAGCACTACTCGTGTCCTTGGCATCCATTTCATAAATCCTAAGAAGGCATATCCACTCATAGGAGTGGAACTGACAATGTCCCGCAACGACCAGACAGAAAGGAAGCTTTACGCCGGCCCTTTGGCCGTCACCTGGCGATAATGAGAACCGCTTGCCAGGAATCTGCTCTCAACCAATACCCATAGAAGCATGGCCACGAGAACAACCAGGATCACGCATAGCAGAAAGAACATCTCGGGAGCGAGCCGGGTAGCAAGGCCGAATGCTATCAAAATCTGCAGTATAGGCCAATGAACAATGTAGACGCCGTATGAAAAATCTCCGTACTTTGAGAAGTTTCCGAAATACCGCCAAAATCCTACAACAAAAACCATGCCCGATATTGACAAGACATCCAGGTTGCCCTTCGTGAACCAATGGTCGATGGCGAAAAGGCATACTGTGACCAGGCCCATACTTCGAAAGTGTCCAACCAACTTATCGAAATATAAAAGGATGAGCACCCCCGCGATGAAGTAGAGAAGCTGTCCCGGAAACTGCACTTGCAGCTGCTCGTAAACACTGCGAGAACTATCCAATGAATAGATGCTTCTGGAACTTTCGACGGAGGCAAGATAGCCAAACCCATACTTCCACAGACATGATAGGAAGAAAAGAGTGCCCAGAGTCTTCTTGGTGCCCAATCGCGTGCACAAATAATGGATGACGGGGACACAGAGGTAAAAGGCAACCTCGATTTTCAAGGTCCACAGCGCTCCGTTTACTGCTGGGTTAGGGTTGGAGGTGAAAACTCCCGGCAACGACGGCGCAAGAAAATTAAGAAATAGGAGATTTGCCGCAAGATATTTCCAGAATCCGAGTGCGCCATAGTATTGCAGGGGGTGCAGCAGACTTAAAGGGCACAACGCTATCGCAGCCAGCACGATGACGGCAAAATATGCTGGATAAATTCGCCGAACGCGCTTCTCGAAATAGGAGCGCATGGATGACGACCGATTGTAACTCCGATAGATAAGCAACCCACTGATGACGAAGAACGATCGGACCGCAAACGGGGCGGATAGGTACTCACCGAACGCCGAAAATGCGGTGAGGTTCGTGAGTGCGTGCATATGAAATAAAAAGACGGTGGACGCGAAGACTAAGCGGAGAAAATCGAGATTGTTTTTGTTGAAGTCCGCGCCGTTTCCCATCGTACAGTCTCCTGGCATTCACCGAAAACTAATTCGCCTAATCCCGCGAGTTCGAGCTTCTTTTCTATACGATACCCCAACTGTTGACGAGATCGCGCCCAACGAGTGTTGCGGGGGTGCATCATCTTGTTCTCGACGCATCTTCCCGTCTGTGGCATCCGACTGGTCGGCGCTCCCATTTCCTCCGGCATTAATGCGGAGGGATCCAACCCCACTTTCAAGCTCCCCCCCTGAAGAGCTCTTCGAAGACAGTCGTTTAGGGCGCGACAGCGATCGACGGCGCATACTGTGGTCGCAAAATCACTGCAGGTTTGGGCTTCGTAATTCACCGAGGCAATAGCTGGTCTCAGCGCCGCCAAATCTTCTCGTATCGTTGTACGGCTGTTAGCCAGCTTAGTCGACTCAGATCACTGGACGACCCCGTCTCGCGTCCATTGCTGGGTTTCCGGCACGCGGACGGCGGTTATCGAGGATTGGGATGCGAGATGCGATCGGCACAGGCTCAACCCGAGGGCATGTCGCGAATCCAGCATTGGGACAAGGCTATTCGCCCGGTTCGCGATCAGGATGTGATCTGTTCTTATTGCATAGTGAGGGTGAGAGTCGCACTTGGCTGCTGATAGCCATCAGTCGCAATGATTGCTACCGTCGATGTCAGGCCGGCCGCCGCAGGAGGCGTGTATACGCCACACCCAGTGCAAAGCCCAAGCCCGACCGCTACTGCGGCCAGCAGGAATAACTGCATCCCTCGCCGCCTCTTCCAGCCAAAACAAAGGATTGCAGCCGCTAGCGCTGCGCCTGGAAGCGATGGCGATGGATCTTGCAGTTGCGCAGCCGACGCCGCTGAGGAGGTTACTGTCAGCACCGCCGATGCTACTTCACCAGAGGGAGTCACGGGCGTTGGGGAGAATCTGCAGGAGGTCCCCGCTGGCAGCCCTGAGCAGCTAAAGGAGACGGCGGACGCAAAGCCGTTCTGCGGCGCGATCAGGACTGTGGTAGTAGCACTATGTCCGACGGGGACAGTAAGGGACGCAGGCGACACTGTAACGGAGAAGGTTGGCGCCGCAGCAGTGACAACGTAGGTTGCCGCACTCACCGCGCTGGTTGAGAAGAAGGTAGCCTTTGAATCTCTCGGTCTGCTCACCGGAGCGGTACTGACCGCCGCCATGGCCTTGATCGTTTCAGATGCCGCAACCATGATGGGACCGGAGTAAATCGGAGAGCTAGTCGTGGGGTTAGATCCATTGGTTGTGTAATAGATCGTCGCCGAGCTGAGGGTTGTGCTAATCGTTACCGCCTGTGCAGAAGCATAAGTACCGCCCGCCGGGCTGAACGTGGGTGCGGTGGTTGTTGGGGTGATGGTATAGGCGGCCGAGCGAACCGGGCTCGCCGAATAACCGCTCGCCATTGCCATGGCCTGCAGTGTTTCCGTCGCGGCAACCATGATGGGGCCGGAGTAGATGGACGAACTCGTGGTCGGCGTCGAGCCGTTGGTGGTGTAGTAGATGGTTGCCGAAGGCGTTGCTGTGCTGATGGTCACCGTTTGTGCCGCGGGATAGGTCCCGCTCGCAGGACTGACCGAAGGCATCGAAGCCGGCGGAGTGATGGTGTAGGCCGCCGAGGCTGCCGTGCTGGCTGAATCGCCGCTCGCAATCGCAATCGCTTTCACCGTCTCAGTCGCTGCCACCGTGATGGTACCGGAGTAGACAGCCGAGCTGGTGGTGGGAGTGGCCCCATTGGTGGTGTAGTAGATCGTCGCCGAAGGCGTCGTCGTGCTAATCGTTACCGCCTGTGCAGAAGCATAAGTACCGCCCGCCGGGCTGAAGCTGGGCGCTGCGGTTGCCGGCGTGATGGTATAGACAGCCGAGGCCGCCGTGCTGGCTGAATCGCCGTTCGCAATCGCAATCGCTTTCACCGTCTCAGTCGCTGCCACCGTGATGGTACCGGAGTAGACAGCCGAGCTGGTGGTGGGAGTGGCCCCATTGGTGGTGTAGTAGATCGTCGCCGAAGGCGTCGTCGTGCTGATGGTCACCGTCTGCGCCGAGGTGTACGTCCCGGGCGCTGGGCTGAAGCTGGGCGCTGCTGTTGCCGGCGTGATGGTATAGGCCGCCGAGGCTGCCGTGCTGGCTGAATCGCCGCTCGCAATCGCAATCGCTTTCACCGTCTCAGTCGCTGCCACCGTGATGGAACCGGAGTAGACAGCCGAGCTGGTCGTCGGAGTCGAGCCGTTGGTGGTGTAGTAGATCGTCGCCGAAGGCGTCGTCGTGCTGATGGTCACCGTCTGCGCCGAGGTGTAGGTCCCGGCCTCGGGGCTGAAGCTGGGCGCTGCCGTCGCCGGAGTGATGGTGTAGGCCGCCGAGGCCGCCGTGCTGGCTGAATCGCCGCTGGCGATCGCAATCGCTTTCACCGTCTCAGTCGCTGCCACCGTGATGGAACCGGAGTAGACAGCCGAGCTGGTCGTCGGCGTCGAACCGTTGGTGGTGTAGTAGATCGTCGCCGAAGGCGTCGTCGTGCTGATCGTCACCGTCTGCGCCGAGGTGTACGTCCCGGCCGCTGGGCTGAAGCTGGGCGCTGCGGTTGCCGGAGTGATGGTGTAGGCCGCCGAGGCCGCCGTACTGGCTGAATCGCCGCTCGCAATCGCAATCGCTTTCACCGTCTCAGTCGCTGCCACCGTGATGGAACCGGAGTAGACAGCCGAGCTGGTCGTCGGAGTCGAGCCGTTGGTGGTGTAGTAGATCGTCGCCGAAGGCGTCGTCGTGCTGATGGTCACCGTCTGCGCCGAGGTATACGTCCCGGCCGCTGGGCTGAAGCTAGGCGCTGCGGTTGCCGGCGTGATGGTATAGGCCGCCGAGCTCACTGTGCTGGGCGAGCCGCCGGCAGCGACTGCAATGGCCTCGACCGTCTCGGGCGCTGCGACTGTAATCGGCCCGGAGTAAACAGTCGAGCCGGTGGTGGGAGTGGCCCCACTGGTGGTGTAGTAGATCGTCGCCGAAGGCGTCGTCGTGCTGATGGTTACCGTCTGTGCCGAGGTGTACGTCCCGG
Organism: uncultured Acidobacteriaceae bacterium; assembly: GCA_963787905.1. GTDB lineage: Bacteria > Acidobacteriota > Terriglobia > Terriglobales > Acidobacteriaceae > Edaphobacter. Next base: position 42,459 of record CAWBFL010000030.1, read on the forward strand.
GCGCTGGGCTGAAGCTGGGCGCTGCGGTTGCCGGAGTGATGGTATAGACAGCCGAGCTCACTGTGCTGGGCGAGCCGCCGGCAGCGACTGCAATGGCCTCGACCGTCTCGGTCGCTGCGACTGTAATCGGCCCGGAGTAGACAGTCGAGCCGGTGGTGGGAGTGGCCCCACTGGTGGTGTAGTAGATCGTGGCCGAAGGCGTCGTCGTGCTGATGGTTACCGTCTGTGCCGAGGTATAGGTCCCGCCCGCGAGGCTAAAAGCTGGCGTGGCAGCTGACGCAGTAGTAGCACCTGGTTGATCTTCCGCGCCAATTGTCAGAGGGTAAATTCTCGGAGTCAGGGAACTTGTTGCTTCGTTGAAATTCCAGCGAATCGGCATCGTCGCCAGGACGCCGCTCAGCGCCGTACCGGCCCCAATCGCCGCCGAACCGCTCGGCGGGATGAAAGTGGTCGAGTCGAATGGCTGCGTCGGCGTCAGCAAGAAGTTTGCATTGCTCAGGCCATACAGATGCGTATTCAAAGGGTTCGTCAGAGGCCACGGGCAACCCGATCCATAGCATCCACCCTGGCCCCAGCCAACTTGTCCTCCTGGGCCGGTGTAGACCCCCCCAGTAATTGGGGGCGTAATGGCAATCGAGCCCGTCTGGTAGAGGTTCGTCGTGCTCGCAAGGAGTTCAGTGTCCGAGCGGTTCATCGCCAGAACCGAGTAATAGCCGGAAGTTGGCGCCTCGGTCGCCCAGAAAATATTGTTTCGCGCGTCGATGAGTTGGTTCAGAATCGAGGCGTTGTCGCTGTTATTTTCTGTGTCGAACACATCGCCAGCACCCTGCAGAGTGTTTGAGTAGAAGTAGAGGATTCCCTGCCTCTCGCCCAAACCGCTTGCACTGTCGCCGTTGTAATGGACCTGTCCCCCGCTGACCGTGCCAAGGATATTGCCGTAGGCAAAGTCCTTCATCATGCCTTCCTGGTAAGCTGCAATGATGTTGGGGCCGGCCGTATCGCCCAGGCAGTACATGGAATAATCGCAGCCGGTGCCGCCTGATGGCCCAGGATACAAATAGCTTTCAAGGCTCACATAAGGCGTGGCGTTCTCGTTGTCCACGAGGTCAAAGTCCCGCAGCGGGCCGGAGCAACTGCCTTGCCCTTGCAGGTAGTTGTACCGGAAGATACCTTCCACTCCGCGCCATTTCACGTTTGAGCCTGAGGCCGTGCAGAGGTAATTGTCCACACGGTTTCCCTCGAAGAGCCCATAAAACGTCTCGAAGTAGACTTGGTGATCCCCGCCATTTCCAGCGACGCCGCTGTTGGTAATGTGGTTTCCGGTAACGGTCACGTCCTGCGTGATATTTACCCACCCGCTGCTCGCGTTCTCGGCAGTAAAAAACCCATTCGCGCAGGAGTCCATCTCGTTCCCACTCACGTCGACGTAGGCGCCACTGCGCAAGTTGACGCAGGATGCTCCACCATTCCAGCCGACCGGACTTCCTCCACCGGGAGGAGTGTAGTTGTAAAGCGGGTTTCCGTTGCGGATGTGAAGCCCGGTGATCGAGACGTAATTCGGTCCCGCCGAACCTGCCTGCCAATAACCGTAAGGGGTGGACCCATAGCCACCCCAGGTACTGACTACTCCAAATCCAGCAGCGGCCCCAGTTGAGGTCACAGACTGTCCGGTCGCGTTGTTGCCATCCAGAATCGGCAGGTTGCCTGTTCCTGAATCATCAACGCCGCAAACAACGATCGGCTGCGTCGCCGTTCCCTTTACACCGATCTGGATGTAGTTGTAGTAGACGGTCGGATTCGAGCCCCCGGTATTGTGGATCCGCATGATTGTCCCGGGAGTCCACGTGTTTGAAGCCGGAACTGCAATGGGAGAAGCGTAGGTGTAGCCGGTACCTACTTCAAAGTCCGCGCCAGCCAGGGCCGGGTCAGGATAGCACTCGTGGGGCCTCGTCTCGCTTTGCGTTGAAACGTAGCTGGGCAGCGGGTTCGGGCTGACATAGATGATAGCCGAGCCCACCAGGGCACCGTTTGCGTGCGAGGTGTAGTTGATGGTGTAGCGCCCGGTGACCGTCGCGGAGAATACCGTGTCCCGGTTGCCTGTATCCACCAGGGTGCCATTCCCACCAGTGGGCTGGCTGCCAATGCTCCATGTTCCCGTCTCGTCCGTATAGCCGATGACCCACGACTGCAGGGTCATGGGCTGACCCTGGTACGCCTGTTGATATGCTGGGGCCACAATCACGGGATTGGTCCCGTTCGCCAGAAGGCCGGAACTCAGCGGGACGCTGCAAACGTTGAACAAGAATGTCGCTGTCTTAGTAACGTCATCCATGGACTGCGCCTGCACCGTGACAGTCGCTGTGGACGTGACCGAATAGTTGCCCAAGGATCCAGAAACTGTACAGTTACCTGCTGTAGAACCTATATTCACCTGAACTGCAGGTAAGCCTCCGCTTACCGCCGATACATTGCTCGCAGACGGCGTAGTGAAGCTGGCATACGCGCCTCCGGTCGTCGAAAGCACGCTCCAGTAGACAGTATTCTGCGTGCCGCCCGTGATATTGACGTATATCTGCCTGGTTGAACCGGCTAAAACCGCAAAATTATAGGCAGGAGCACTGGCAGTAATGGCTACCTGAGCCCACGAACACCCAGCCGACACAATAAAAATGCAGAAGCAAGCTGTGATTCCAAGATACCCCCCGATACCCCTTACAACTTTCCCCAAAAAATCAACAGTTTTCAAGACACACCCCGCTCCCGTGGCAAGGCCGCTTGTTCGGCGCAATGATCTCGAACGATGCCCAAAATATGCACTTCGCTACGGCCTTCGAGTTACACCCTATCGCTGAACCAAGATGGTTACAGTTCCACAAAGGCCTCTGCGAACTGACACTTTCTTGATCAGCACTCACACTTTCTGGTTATCGACATGGGGTCTGCTGGATGTGAGTCAAGGGATACAAGTCGAGTGCGCCAGAATTGCATTGCTCTCGGACCCGCGAGCCTCGGGACACGGTCCGGCGAGGCCCGCAATTCATAGATGAAATGCGGCAACAGCTGCCTGGGCAAGCTCTTCCAAGCGCGACGTCCTCACCGCGAATTGGGTCCCGCAGGAGCAACAAAGTCGGTGAGGTACTTTGGTGCAGGCACTCTCGACTCGCGCGACGATTCCGACTGACTTTCGTCTTGGGCCAACGGCGGGCCGAGGCGGTAGATCTGAAATAACCGAACAGATTGAGACGAGAAAGCCGGGCCTTCTTACGCGAAACGGGAGCGTCGTCACTGCTGCCAGCCGAGGGCGAGGGCCTCTCGCCGCGTGGCAACCCCCGCGCGGAGTCGCGAATGCTCAACTGCCTCAATGACTGGGACTGTTTTTTGGCTGACCGCCCCTCGCGGCTACGGGCAACCTGCGTCGATCCGAGGCGGACGAGGCACCAGCCTGCGAGCCCGTCATCATCTGGTAAGCGAGGCACTCCCCTCGAATTCAACCCTCAGAGTCGACGATGGGGTTCTCTGCCGATCGAAAGCACCTACGCTGGGAACGCGCAGCTACTGGCAGTCCACACGACGGAATGCAAAGCCGCACACTCTCTCGCGATTCGAATTCCAACCCGCCGTTCGATTTTCTGCATCGGGGAAGTGGGCGCTTCGGCATTCCTATCGTGAACAGGTCAAGGAAAAACCGGCCCAACCGAAAGCGATTTATTCACTCGCCACAAAGTGGCGCTCTCCGAAGTGGCTATCGGAGTCGCAATCTGCAGGACAAACGGCCGCATGGACGCTGACAGACTGTCAGTCCAGATATAGTCGTAGGTGGATAAACACTCTGTCCACTCAGGCCCTTCACAGGGTTGGCTCCGAAATACCAACGGCTGCGAACCCGGTATGGCGAATAGATTTGAAATCTCTGCTCCGTGCGAGACCGTCCAGAACTGAATGACATGGATCAGGCCCCGATCAAGCTTGCTTTGCAGGCCGCTTCCGGATCCGGAGCTCAACGCGTAGACACGCGCCCCCTGCGGTAAGGCATTACCCATCTCCAGTACCTGTTCGCTGCGGTGACTAATGGCCAGCCAATTGGCCGTGATGCTCTCCGTGTGAACTAACATCGCGGACAATGCCACGCCAAGGGCAAGTTTTTGCCATCGGCCCCAGCGTGGTTCTATCGAAAGCATGAGCAGTAGGTAGGCAGGAATCACATAACGCTCGTCAGCGCCCGAAGCAGTATTTGTCAACAATGCTTTGGGGGTAACTAAGACGAGGGCGAAAAGCACTGCACTGACCAGAGCCGTATTGCGGATGCTGCTCCCTCTTAGCACCACCCATCCGCATACAGCCAGTACAACGATCATCCCCGCATACATGGCCCAACTGTAGGAACTCACGGGTGCCAGCAAAGTGATCAGTTTTTCACTCGGAGACCCCCAGTCAATTGTTCCGACCTGCCCACTATGCTTCTTGACGAAGCCGCCGAGAAACAACAACGGACACCCCAGCCAGACGGTCTTAATGATCAGGTCGCGCCCCTTGCGATCGCGCGCGAAATCGAGCAAAGCAATCGTTACGCATGCGATACCGAGGAACACCAGGGAAGACAGGTGCGCCAGATAGGCGGCGAAACTCAGGAAACAACAGACAACGAACCGAAACGGAGTCATTGCGTTTCGGATCCTCAACCAGAATGCAAGCACGCACAGAAACACGCCGATGCCGAAGACGTAATTGACGAAGCCATAGAGCAAAGATGAGTTGTAAAACGTGAACGCGCAGATCAAGGCTAGCCAATTTGGCTTGCCAATCACAGCCCTTCCCAGTTCGCCGCAGCCCACTACGTAAAGTACTGCCGCAAGCGAAAGAAATATTTTTCCGCAGACAATCAGCGGAAGAAACCGCAGCATGGGGGTAACAATCAAATCGATCGCGAGGTTCGGTAACGGTTGGCGATCGAGAATATAGAGTTGTTGCCAGAGAGGGTTGTCATGATAATGGGCAACTATGTAACACCTGGCCAGGTGATTCGGATAGTCGACCATACCCGGATAGGTCACCAGCCACAGCGGCACCAGGATGACAGCGAGCACCATAAACAGCGACGCATAATAAATATTCAACTCTTGTGCTTTGGCCGCGCCGAACAGTCCGTCCTCAAGCTGCATTCTTGACCTCGCCCTGGAATTGCATCCGAGCCACCCGTTGTCTGGCTGCCAACCGCGCGGCAGGGCCCGCCAACCAAGGCCCTCCCATTATCATTCCTGTCCCGCAGTCCTTGTAATGGCTCTGCCTCGCTACGGCGCAGCAATGCTGATTCCGCAGTAGCGTTCGATTTCCTCGTAACTGGGGCGAAGAGGTTCGCCTTCGCTTGAATCGTAGTATTGCGGATTCGGACGCCATCGCAGAGTAGCAATGTCCTCGGTCCATTCACCACCGGTGTCCAGCGCATGTTGCTTCAGTGCCTGATTCAGGGCCCGTGAGCTAGCAACACAATCAACTCCGTTCTCCATGACCCACTTTCGCGGCTCGTATTGCGAGGAGGACCCCACGAATTCCTTCAACTGCGCAGCCAGGTTATTGTGCTTCAGCAACCGCCCGGTGTGTTCGTTGATGAACACCCGGGAACCGACCTCCGCGTCCTCATAGACTCCGACCGGAGTATTGGCAAACATGGACTCAACCACCGCCACGCACGAGCCTTCCCGGCGGGAGAGTATAAGACTGGTCTTGGCATGCACAAAGGTGTCGTGCAGCTCTTCATCGGAGACATTTTCGCGAATCTCGAACCGGTCACGCACGCCGAACGCCGCGGCTTCGTCTTGGATCGTCTCCTTGGTGCGTCCACGCTCTCGCTGACCCACGAGTACTACGCGGTAGTCGCGCGGAAGGTCACGCATGGCGGCGAAAAGCGCGTGATGGCGTTTGTATTTGGCGAAATTCGCCAACATGAAAATGTCGATATTCTTTTCCGCATAAGGAATTGGGGAGAATTCGCGCGGGTCGACCCAACTGGACGCATACAGCGGGACCATCTTGTAGGTGTCATTGAACCGCGGAAAGAACTCAAGGTCGCGCACATTGCTGATGAGGCAGAATATCGGGCCGGGATAGAGGCGCGGAAATAGATATGCAGGAATCGAATGCGGCGGCGACCACTGGGGGGAGAGCACCAAAGTGTAACGTTCTGCGAATTTCCGCAGGTCGCCCGCCTTGGCCAGGCGTGCCATTTGATTGTCGAAGGATACGAAAATCACGCCCTTCTCGCGCTCACTCACATAGCGCTTCAAGACGATTGTCTTGTTGATGCGATCGAGGCCAAAATCGGGCAAAAAGTCGCCCCAGGGTATCTGTTCTGGATTGATCGCCGGAAGTTGACGGGCAATCGCCGCCTCCGCCTTCAGCATGGTCGATTCAGTTGCGGAAAGTCGAGCCGCCTGGCACAACCCGTGAATGATGCGGGTCGCGTCTGCTGAGTTCTCAGCCTGCGTTCCGGGTGCTTTGGCGAGCATATAAGACGCAAGCAGGTTGCGGACTCCGGGGTTATGCCGGAGCACGTCCTCGGCTTGAATCCTTATTCTCTTCAGCATTGCGGGCACCTTGTAATTGCGGCTAGACAGAAGTTGCAGCTAAGGATGGACCTTTCAGTGTGAGGCGGGTGAGATCGAGCACCGGTAAACCGCTCGCCGCCAACTGGGCCAGGGCCCCCGCGCTCGGCTTCTGTGCGATCACGAGCGTGTCAGAACTTGCGATTAATTCGTCGAGGGTCCGCATCAGCAGCTTGCCGATGTGAGGCAATGCTGAAACTACGAAGCTGAGATTGCTTCCGTAGATTTCCTCAAGTTGAATGTGCGGGTCAAATATTCTCACCGCCCTGCCCTTCCCAATCAAATGCTCGATGATCGCGATCACCGGGCTTTCGCGCAAGTCGTCTGTCCCTTCCTTGAAGGCCAGGCCGAAGATGCCAATCCGCTTTCCCGGCAGCTCAAGCACATCCCGAATGCTCCGTCTGAGATGCTCGTCGTTAGACGGCAGCACGGATTCGAGCATCGGCAACTTAAGGTCAAGGCGCGAGGCGCGAAATGTCAGTGCTCGCAGGTCCTTGGGCAAGCACGATCCGCCAAACGCGAAGCCGGGCTTCAGATAGGCCGGCGATATATTCAACTTTGTGTCCCGGCACATGGTCGCCATCACCTGATCGGGGTTCACCCCCAGGCTCGTGGCGAGCGAACCAATCTCGTTCGCAAACCCGATCTTCACCGCATGGAATGCGTTGCAAGCGTACTTAATCATCTCCGCAGTCCGCAGCGAAACGATGGATACCTCCCCAGGAAGACCGGTATACAACTCAGCCACCGTCTTGGCAGCCTCATCGGAGCTTCCCCCTACAACTATCAGGGAAGGCTCCATGAAGTCCTTCACGGCAGTGCCTTCCCTCAGAAACTCCGGGTTGGAAACAATATCGACATTCCCTCTATGTCCAAGGAATCTCTCTAGTAGGCTTTCACAGGTCCCGGGAAACACCGTGCTACGCACTACGATGATCAGGCGCTTGGTTCTGGGACGGAGAAGTCCAGCAATGTCATCACATACCCGGTGCAAATGGCTGAGATCGATGTTGCCGTTCGCCTGCGAGGGCGTACCAACGCACAACATGACGACATCCGCAGCATGCAGTGCCTTTTCATCGAGTACGCCGGCTCGTAGTCGTCCCTCGGCGACATTTCTCTGGATCAGGCCGGGCAACCCGGTCTCGTAAAACGGGGATTGCGCTTGCCGGATCGCTTCGACCTTGTGCGCATCGCGGTCAACCCCGAGGACGCTGTGCCCAATTTCAGCAAGGCAGGCGGAACTGACGCAGCCAACGTAGCCCAGTCCCATCACGATCACATTTCGTTTGCAGACGCCGTTGTCCAACCTAACCTCACAGGATAAGTCGTTATTAATTATAGAATTGAGACTAGCCACCGATTGTCAATGCGTCAATCACACGGGCGAGGGATGTCAGTGTCGCGATGAAAATTCTCTGGATCTGCCCTTTTTTCCTCCATCCCACCGACCGCGGCGCTCAGATTCGCACCCTCGGCACCCTCAAGGAACTGCACAAGCGCCACCAGATCCATTTCGCCGCGCTCAATGACCCGCGAAATGTCGAGGGCCCCCAGCGCAGCGCGGAATACTCCAGCCGTCATATCGCTGTGGAGCACGCGGCTCCGGACCGTGGATCGGTCAGAATAATTCCGCAGCTCGCGGCCAGCATCGTCAGCAGCATGCCCCTGGCCGTCTCCCGGTATTCGTCACGAAGACTTAAACAGAAAGTCGACGAGTTGATCGCCACCGAGCAATACGACTCCATCGTCTGCGATTTTCTGGCAGCGGCGCCCAATCTATCGGATACCAGCCGGTGCGTGCTCTTTCAACACAACGTAGAGACGACCATCTGGCAGCGGCACGTCGAGCAGACGCACTCTCTCCTCAAGAAGCCATTCTTCCTCATGCAGTCCAAAAAGATGGAGGCTTACGAAAGGTCGATCTGCCGGGCCGCAAAACATGTGATCGCGGTTTCGGAGATTGACGCGTCCAGGATGAAACGCATGTTTGGCATTGAAACCGTCACCAGCGTTCCGACCGGCGTCGATGTGGAGTATTTCAGGCCACCCAACGATGCTCCTCCCGTATCGGATATTGTCTTCAGCGGATCGATGGACTGGCTGCCCAACGTGGATGCAGTCACCTATTTCCTCTCAGAAGTGCTTCCTCTGATTCGCGCGGAACTGCCGGACACAACCTTCACCATCGCAGGGCGCTCGCCCGACGCCGCGGTGTTGAAGGCAGTGCAGGGACTCTCCGGAGTCAGCGTTACCGGCAAAGTCGATGACATGCGACCCTATCTTTGGGGGGCGAAGATTTCTGTCGTGCCGATCCGCATCGGCGGCGGAACCCGATTGAAGATCTATGAATGCATGGCGGCCGGTCTACCGGTTGTCTCGACCACAGTGGGAGCGGAGGGGTTGCGCTACCAGGACGGAAGTGACATCGTATTGGCCGATGATTCTAAAAGCTTTGCCGCCGCCTGTGTTCGCCTGCTCTCAAACCAGGCAGCCCGCATGGCCATTGCGAATCAAGCGATCGAGCGCGTGCAGAATGAATTCTCGTGGGCAGCGGTCAGCCGGGAATTCGAAGCGATTCTCGACAACAACAGGCTTCTGTACAGCTGAACCGTGACACAGGTAAACCGATGAAGATCGCCGTCGTCACCCGGTATTTTCCCAGTTCGGCAGAACCCTGGCAGGGCCGCTCAGCGTATCAGACGCTGCGCATGCTTGCCCGGGAGGCAGACGTCCAGGTTTTCTATCCCAACGCGGCATATCCTTCTTTCCTCAGGCCACGGACCCGGATTTACAAGCATCTGGATCCCTCGTACAGACCGGCGGACGTCAAAGTAAACTACTTCGACTATCCCGCCCTGCCCCTGATCTCAAGGCCACTTAACGGATGGATGGCCGGCCACGCCGTTCTGCCTGATGTTCGCAGTTTTTCGCCGGATCTGATCTTCAGCATCTTCCTTTACCCGGACTGCTATGCCGCCCTCAAAGTCGGAAAAGCTCTGGGCGTTCCGGTTGTCGCCATGAGCATCGGCTCCGACATCAACAGGATCGGCGATCGCATTTCGTCCATGCAGACGCGAACGGTACTGCGCGGGGTCGATTATCTGGTTGCCGTCAGCGATGACCTTTGCAAGAAGGCTGTCGCCATGGGTGCTCCGTCCCAGAAGACCCGCGCGGTCATTAACGGTTGCGACCTCTCTGTCTTCCGCGTCAGTGACCGCCTGCAGGCAAGGCTGCAACTGCACATCGATCCAGCCGCGGAAGCCGTCGTTTATATTGGGCGGATGGACGTCAAGAAGGGTCTGCGGGAACTAGTCGAGGCGGCGATTGCGCTCCACCCGCAGCGGCCCAATTTGCACGCGTATCTGGTTGGCGAAGGGCCGGACGCTTCCCTCATCGAAGGCCTGGTTCAAGCCGGCAACGCCGGCAGCTACATCCATGTGCTGCCCGCGTGCAGTTTTGACGAGGTAGCGGTTTGGATGGCCGCCGCGGATTTGGTCACCCTGCCAAGTTACATGGAAGGCTGCCCCAATGTTGTTCTGGAGGCGCTCGCCTGCGGTCGTCCTGTGGTCGCAACGCGGGTTGGCGGTATTCCCGAAATTATGAGCAACGAGTGCGGGCAACTCGTTCCCCCACGAGACGCGAAGGCGCTGGCGGGCGCATTGGTCTCGGTCCTCGAACAAAAATGGGATGCGGCGGCGATCTCCGCGCACTGGAGTCGAAGCTGGACCACCGTGGCAACCGAGCTGCGCGACCTCTTTGAATCCCTCGTAGCAGACCGTAAGGCGGCCGTGCATGGATAACCAGCTGCTTCCCCGTCGCCAGGGCACTGTCGCATGACCCCCCCGGGCCGTATCACTCAATTCTTTGGCCGCCTCCTCGCCGCGATTGGGCTGGTTGTCGTGCTGGCGACGGTAACCCCGATCGATTCATGGTGGGTACGCGCCTATTCCGGCCCCATGAACCAGCCGAAGGGCGATGTCCTGATCCTCCTCAGCGCCGCGGCCGACGACCACGGACTTATCTCTTTTTCGTCGTATTGGCGCGCCCGCTACGCGCTCGATGCCTGGCGCTCCGGCGGCTTCCAGAAGATCGTCATCAGTGGCGGAGGCGGGGATGGCATCTTCGAATTCCTCGTCGCCGAGGGCGTTCCGCGCAGTGCTGTCGTCGCCGAGTGGCAATCCCGAAGCACCCGCGAAAACGGAATCGAAACAGCTCGCCTGCTGCAAAGCCTGCCCGGCAGAAAGGTCCTGGTTACCAGCGACTTCCACATGTACCGGGCAATCCGCGTGTTTCGCAAACTTGGCGTCGAAGTCGAGCCCTTGCCGGTGCCCGATGTATGGAAGGCCGCCGAACACTGGAACGCGCGCTTTCCCGCCTTCGAAGTCCTGGTGGTTGAGTCCGCCAAGATTGTCGACTACAAGCTCCACGGCTGGATTTGACCTCGGCATTTTTTCCGCAAAATCAATATTCCGATCCCGCGGCGACCTGTGTCGGAGGATCATTCTCCGCCAGAAATCAGGCTGGCGCCGGACCGCAGTCGGGCATCCGCTCAGGCAGTGCTTCCGGTCTGATTTCAGGCTCTTGCGCCCGGCGACCCGGCGGCGTCCGCCCAACCCGGTACCTTCAATCGCGACTCCCAGCCGAAGTATGATGGAGACACCATGAAGATCGTCACCACACTTCTCTTTCCCTCCTTAGTTCTTGCCCAAATTGCCGTCGCCCAAAAAGCGGCCCCAGCCAGATCCCACCCGGCGCCCCATGCCGCCGCCTCCGCTTCTGCCTGCATCAAGCTGCCCACGCTCTCCCCGAAAATCCCGGCGCTGCCTGCGGGGACGCCGTGCGCCAAGGCAATTTATTCGCTCACCACCCTTCCGCCGGTAAAAATCGGCGACGCACCTCCGGCCCTTGCAGCCAGTGTGCGCGAGTATCTTGGCATCGATTCGACCACCTTCTCCCTCGGGTATATCGATACCAAAGTCGGCACCGGCGAGCTCGCGGCGCCGCACAAGTGGTACAGCGTCCTCTACACCGGCTATCTTCAGGATGGCACTGTATTCGACTCGTCCGCCAAACATCCCGAGCAGGGACCTTTTGTCCTCCAGCAAGGCGCCCACAAGGTCATCCCGGGTTGGGATACAGGCTTTTACGGGATGCGCGTCGGCGGCAAACGCCGTCTCTTCATCCCCCATCAGCTCGCCTATGGCATGCGAGGGAACGGTGCTGTGCCACCTAACGCAGACCTGGTCTTCGATATCGAACTGGTGAAACAGACCGACCAGGACCCGACCCCGGCTCCGAAGGCTGCGCTACCGCCGCCTGCAGCCGCCGCACCCGCGACGCCGTCCGCGGCTGCTCCAGCTGCGACTCCCCGAAAGCCGCAATGACGAATCGACGGCCTCCCTGCAACATCTAAACTCTACAGTCTCCCCAGGCGAGATTCCACGAATGCTTGATAAGATCCGACCGCTCGCGCCTTACCTGAAACGCTATTGGAAGAACCTCGCCTGGGGAGGCGTAGCGGTCATTCTTTACAATGTTTTCCGCGTCCTGATTCCTCCCATCGTCGGTCATGCGCTGGACGATATGCAGCATGGCGTCACCGCCGCCAAGATCATCCACCACGGCATGCGCCTGGTGCTGGTAGCTGCGTGTGCCGCAGTCTTTCTCTACATCACGCGCCAGGTGCTGATTGGCGCTTCCCGTGAGATTGAGTTCGACCTGCGCAACGACATGTTCGCCAACCTCGAACGCCAGTCCGCCGGCTATTATCACACCCACCGCACGGGTGACATTATGGCCCGGACAACCAACGACCTGAATGCCGTGCGTCAATTGCTGGGCCCGGCAATCATGTACAGCGCGAACTGCCTCTTCTTCACCATCTTTGCCTTGCCGTTCATGATCCACCTGAGCCCCAAGCTCACGCTTTGCGCGGTCGGCCCGCTGCCCCTCGCTTCGGTGCTGGTACAGTCCTTCGGGCAGCGCATTCACCGCCGATTCGAACGCATCCAGGCCATGTTTTCGGACATTTCGGCCAAGGCCCAGGAAAACTTCTCCGGCGCCCGCCTGATCCGTGCCTTCGCCCAGGAAGACGCGGAAATTGCCTCTTTTGAACGAGCCAACCAGGAGTACATCGGCCGGTCCCTGCACCTGGTTCGCCTGATGGCAATGCTCTGGCCGTCGCTGGAACTCGTGCTCGGCCTCGGCCTCATGATTACCCTGCTCGTGGGCGGCCACGAGGTGGTGCAACATCGGATCACAGTCGGCGATTTCGGTGCCTTCAACGTCTACATGGTCCAGCTCATCTGGCCAATGATCGCGATCGGCTGGGTCGTCAACCTGTTTCAGCGCGGCACCGCTTCGGTCCTTCGCATCGACGAACTCTTGAAGCAGCAGCCCTCAATCACCGACGATCCCGTTCATCCCGCCGCTCCCGCTTCGTTGTCCGCGGTGTGCCACAGGAAACTGTTTCCGGTTCGGCACCGCAAATCGACGGATCCATCCAATTCCGGAACTTGACCTTCGCGTATCCCACGGGCGGCCCCACGGTTCTTCACAACATCAATCTCGAGATTCCCGCCGGCTCTTCGCTTGCCATCGTTGGCCCCACTGGTTCTGGCAAGTCCACCCTGGTCGGCCTGATCCCGAGACTGCACGATGCGCCTCCCGGGTCCATCCTGATCGACGATCGTCCGGTTCGCGACCTTCCCCTCGCTACCCTCCGCGCCAGCATCGGCTTCGTCCCACAGGAAACTTTTTTGTTCTCCGACACCATCTCACAGAACATTGCCTTCGGACGGCCCGACGCCACCCAGCCCGAAATCCTCGAAGCCGCAACCACCGCGCATATTGCCGCCGAAATCCTCGAATTCCCTCTCGGCTTCGAAACTCGCGTCGGCGAACGCGGCATCACCCTCTCTGGCGGCCAAAAGCAGCGCACAGCAATCGCCCGCGCCGTCATCCGCAACCCGCCAATCCTCATCCTCGACGATGCGCTCGCCTCGGTCGACACCTACACAGAAGAACGCATTCTGTCCGGACTGCGCGAGGTGATGCGCGGGCGCACCACCATCTTCATCTCCCACCGCATCTCCACGGCACGTTACGCCGATCGAATTGCTGTCCTCGTTGCCGGCCGCATTGCCGAGTTGGGCACCCACCAGGAACTCATCGCACGCAACGGGTACTACACCGCGCTGGCCGAAAAGCAGCAACTCGAAGAAGAACTCGCAGTCGCCAACTGAGCCGAGCGACAGCAGGACCATTCTGCATCCCATATTGAAGCGATGGTTGCGCCCATGCCTAAATCGCGGACTGCAATGTTCATCCTTTTGGGATGTACGGCCCTCTGCGTCGTAACTTGCGCGCAAACGCAAACCGCGCCGGCTGCCAGCCCGATCAAGAGTTCCTCGACCCCGCCAGGCGCAGCTCCGTCCCATCCGGAAAATGGCCGCCATCAAGCCGAACCGTCCCTCGACAAGCCGCTCCCCGACATCATCGCGATGATGCACGACGTGGAAACCAACCAGCGCAAGGCCGAGGCTATCGAGAAGGACTACCTCTACCACTCGGTGGTGACCGAGCAGCATGTCGACGGACATGGTCAGGTGAAAAAGACCGAAGTCACCGAGTACGACCACTACTGGGTCAATGGGGTTCCGGTGGCACGGATGGTGAGGAAGGATGGCCGACCTCTGAACGCGGAGGAGATCACTAAGGAGGACGAACGCATCGACAAGCAGGCCGCCAAAGCCCATGAGCGGCGGGAAAAAGGAGATGCCGAGGGAAAGGAGACGGACCCACGCGGTGACCAGGAGATTACCGTGTCGCGTCTGCTGGAGTTAGGCTCCTTTACCAACCCGCGCCGGGTTCAGCTTAACGGCCGCGACACGATCGCGGTCGATTACGCCGGCAACCCAAATGCAAAGACACGCAACCGCGCGGAAGAGGTCATTCGCGACATGGTGGGGACCGCGTGGGTCGACGAGCAGGATCGTGTCCTTGCCCGGGTCGACGGCCATTTCGTAAACGCGTTCAAGGTTGGCGGAGGGCTGCTTGTGAATATCCAGAAAGACACACGCTTCAGCATGGAGCAGACCAGAGTCAACAACGAGGTCTGGCTACCCGCAAGCGTGAACGCTCAGGGAGCCGCAAGGTTCCTGCTGTTCTTCAACTTCAATGGGAGTCTGCATGCCGTCGAATCGGACTATCGCAAGTTTCGAACTTCGTCGACAATTCTCCCCGGAGTGACACAGGTTGGCACGCCGCCCGGACCGGACGACCCCGCGCGCGATCAGAAACCACGCTGACCCAGCCTGCGGTTAAACGGCGAAGAGGGACAGCCACAGCCGTCCCTCCCGCAAATCTTGGTTGAAGCTAAGTGCCCCGGTCAAAACAAGAATTAGAGAGGCTGGACGTCAGACGCCTGCCAACCCTTCGGTCCCTTGACCACGTTGAACTGCACCGCCTGACCCTCTTGGAGGCTCTTGAAACCGTTCGAATTGATCGCCGAGTAATGCACAAAGACATCCTCGCCGTTCTGACGGCTGATGAAGCCAAACCCCTTGGCATCGTTAAACCACTTCACTGTTCCCTGTTCCATTTTGTTAATTTCCTTAGTACTGATGAATTTGCCGCAAGATCCAAATCGGGGGTCGACAACTAGCAATTGTCGCAGAAACCAATCTGTTTCAAACGATGTGTGAAGGTTAGCACAGTTGGCAAGTTTTTGTGTACAAAAATCGTAAACAGTCAAGTATGCACTATAGATGGTGCAGTGTGGCGCGTCTGCGCCAGCCGGCCAATATTTCCAACAAGATCCGGTTCAGTCCCCGGCCGGGTGCAGATGGGCGAGAACAATCTGTTCCGCCCGCGCGAGCACATCTTCGAGAGTCATAGCAGTCGAGTCGAGGATAATCGCGTCGCTGGCTGGACGGAGCGGCGATTCCGCGCGATTCCGGTCACGCAGATCGCGCTCCCGCATCTCGTCGAGAATTGCCTGCCGCGTAACTCGCTGCTGTTCCGCGTTTTCCGATGCCGGCTCCTGGCGTGACTGAGTTTGGCGTGCAGTGGTCACTTCCGTAGGAGCAGCCTGGCGAAACCTCCGGTTCCCCCGGACTTCAGGAGCGGCATCGAGAAAGATTTTGACCTCCGCGTCCGGAAACACTGCCGTGCCAATGTCGCGCCCCTCCATCACGACCCCTCCCCCGGCTCCCAGCGTGCGCTGTTGCGCAACCATCCACGCGCGCAGCTTCGGATGGACGGAAACTCTTGAGGCTGCAGCGGTTACATCGGTATCGCGAACGCGCCGCGAAACGTCCAATCCGTCCAGCAGCACCCGGTTGCCCTCAAGTTGAGGCTCCAGCACAATGCGGGTTGTCTCGGCAAGCGTCAGCAATGGCTCTTCTTCGTCGAACGCATAGTCGCCCTCGATCGCCTTCAAAGCAAGAGCGCGGTACATTGCTCCGGTCTCCAGATTGAGGAAACCAAAACGCCTTGCCAGATGGGCGGCCAGCGTACTCTTCCCCGCACCCGCCGGTCCGTCAATGGCGATGACGGGACGAGTGCGGTTTCTGGGCGCAGTCTGTGCCGTGGGGTTGGGCTGGTCTTGCATTAGGCGGAATCACCTTGGCTGGGTTTGAATTTTCGTCCCGGCGGCCGCTTCCCAAAGGGCTTCTTGTTTCCGGCAAATTTGGCAAAAGTACTGGCGGGATTGCCGGAGAACGATGTTCCCGGCTTGGCCGACGATCTCTTCCCGGCAAATCCACCACCCGGCTTGCGCCCTGTCTTTCCTGCGAAGCCGCTCGCCTTTCCTGAAGGCTTGCCCGTAAACTTCCGCTTCGCAAAATCTCCGGAACGCTTCTGAGCGTCGTTGGCCGACCCCTCAGGCCGAGCTGGCCGATCCGACGAGAACGACCGCGAAGGCCGGTCACGCGGAGCGTCAAACTTGCGATACGCAGGCTTGCCGCTCTCTTTGCTTTCACTCCGCGGCTTGCCTCCCGCTTTATCGGATGGGAAAAAGCGAGCTTTCGCGGCAAACTTCGAGCCGGTCGTAGGACGCGAACCGAACGGCTTGCCTGGTCCGCGGTCACCCGCGTCCCTGCGCTGGGGTCTGTCGCCGGCTGGCCGCTCGCCGCGTGGTTTTGCTGCATACGAGCCTGGACTTCGAGCGGAGCCGAATCCACCGCGTTCGCCGCGATCGAAACCACGTCCGGGTCGCTGATCTTTGCCCTGGTCCGGTCGCTGACTCGCGCGCTTTCCGAAATCGCCTCGAGGTGCACCTCCAGCAAAGCCTTCCCGCTTGCGGCCGAAGGTGCCCGGCTTGCTAAATGTCTTGCGCGGAAGCTGACCTTCTGCACCCTGGCCCTCTTTCGCGTGAACCTCGGACGGCCTCCGCGAGGCCGGAGCCCGGCGAGCCTTCTCTTCGTTCCACGGCTTATCGAAGCCTGGAGACGCGGGTTTGGTGAATGGGCGGCGCGCCTTCCCGGACGTTGGCCCAAATCCCTCTCGCGGCTTAGGTCCTGAGCCGAAATCCCGCTTGGGGCCGGTGCTGGTTCGCGGTTTGATGCCGCGATCGTAGGGACGGGACTTCGCGGCGGAAAACGGCTTATCGCCGGATCTGGCCGGCTTGGCTTTGGCCAGATAACCGGTGCCGATCTTTCGCGGTTTAGCCACAAACCGGGTGATGCGCGGCTGCACTTCCCCGGCGCCTGCTTCGACCGCAATCGCATCTTGGCTGGAAACCTCCGATTCAGGAGAGGGCGTCGCAACTTGCGGTGCCAGGAATGCGGGCAGAGCGCCGGCAACGTGCAGCATGGTGCGTCCTTCGATCGCTATCGCGTTCAGCTGGCGGGCGGACAACAAAGCGTGGATCACATCACGAACTCGCGAGCGCGAAGCCAGTGGTGAAAGGAAGCTCTCGATCTCGTCCTCGGAGGCCACCACGGCCTGGCCGAGGTAGAGCGAAATCAGCGCGGAGAGCGCGGAAGGCTGCCCCGCATTCGCGCCTGCCTTGATCTGCTTAGTGAATCGCGCGCTGGTAAGCTCCCACACCGTGGACGCTCCGCCGGGCTGATAGAGAGGTAACACCCGCAAATGCGTCCAGAGCTCGGCCAGAGCTCGCAGGACAGCAGCCTCAGTGACCTCCTTCCCGACTTCGGTGGTAAGGTCATACGCCGTGAGCGGACCCCGCTCAGCCAGCGCCGCATGGATCGCCGATGCGAGGTTCGATACTTTGAACGCGCCAGACGTGACGGGAGCCTGCTTCCAGGCCTTATCTCCACGCAGCGTGAAAACGTAGGGAAATACCGCGGTGGAGGCGACGAAGTCGGGGGTATCGCCGGGGGCTCCGGCGTGGACCGTCCCCACCCCAGGACCGAGCAGGTTCAGCGGAACGGCGAGGCCCTCGGCAACCAGGCGCGCTAACAGGCCGCGGGCCTCCCCAGTCTGTTCGATCGTAGGGCTTGGGTTGGACGCGCCCAGCACTGCTTCGACCAGCGAGGGCGCGGGTGAGGCAATCTGCGGACGCGGCGCGAACAGAACCAGGCCGGCTGCATTGATCCATGCGCGCAGGTTTTCCATGGTCAGGAGCGCCTCGCCCTGCTGATGCCATTGCTTCAAGCGGGTCTCGGCAAGTTGCGCAGCCGTCGGGATCGCTGGGGTGGAGGATTCGTTGGTGTTTGGGTTGCTCAAAGTGGGTAATGCCTTCCTGCCGGACAGCGCGCTCGCTTCTGAGCGAAGGCTGCAGCAATCCATCGCGCGGCGCGGTGGAGACTTCCAGGTTCAGGGCCGAGGTTCAGGCCGGTTGCGGATGATTTATCAAAGAGCGAAGTGAGTGATGTCGGTGGATGCCAAAACGAGGTCTGGATTCCGAGCGGTTTCGCAGGGGAGTTCGGTGGTCTCAGTTTCTAAATGCGCTGAAATGCGCGCTGTATCTCTTTATGAGAATACCGCAATGCGATGGGTCGGCCATGCGGACAGCTCATCGGATGCTCGGTTTTCCCCAATTCCGCGAGCAGCCAGGCTATCTTCTTGGGGTCGAGCGGCATGTTCACCTTGATGGCGGCATGGCAAGCAATCGAGGCGGCAATGCGCCGGCGGCGGGTCTCTGCGTTCTCGATTTGCTGCTCCCGCTCCGGGACAGCCAGCACCTCTTCCAGCATCCGTTCCAGTTCCCGGCCCTCCAGACCAACCGGCGCGGCCTTGATAGCGAGCGTGTTCGGACCGAATGGCTCAGCCTCAAAACCATTAACGTTCCAACTCCCGCGCGATCGCGGCAAACGACACCATCTGCGCGGGCAGCAGGTCAACCAGTACCGGCATCAGCAGGCGTTGGCGTTGCACCTTCTCCACCTCGCGGTCCCGCAGGATCTTCTCAAACAGCACCCGCTCGTGCGCCACGTGCTGGTCGATAATCCAGAGCCCCTCATCGTTCGCAGCCAGGATGAACGATTCGCGCAACTGGCCAAGCGGCTTCAAGGTCGCCAACGCGTTCAGCGTCTCGCTCGGGGTATCGCCTGCGCGTGCCGCGCCCTCGCCACCGGCCATCGGTGATCCATCAGTCTCGTAACCCACCGCGATGCCCTGATCGGAGAAAGCCAGGCGGCCGGGAGATTCGGGCACCATCGGCGCTCGCAGGGTGAAATCCGCGAAATCGGCAGCCGCAGGATCGGGTTCCGAGCCGGCATCTGCCTGAGGCGAGAAAACCGTATCGCCCGGCGGTCCGGGCATCGGGCTCACATCGATCAGCAGGGACGCGCTGGCGTTTGCGCCGGAATTCAGAGCTGTCGCAAAGCTCGCAGCCGGGCGGGCCGTCATCAGCGTGGTCCGCACCGAGTCGCGGATAAAGTCATGCACGAAGCTGGGCTGGCGGAAGCGTACCTCGGTCTTGGCCGGATGCACATTCACATCAACCTCCTGCGGCGCCATCTCGAGGAAGAGCAGGACCACGGGATAGGAGGTGGGCGGAATAATGTTGCGGTACGCCTCGGTGAGTGCGTGCAATACGACGCGATCGCGGACCAGCCGGTGGTTGACGAAGACATAGATCGAGTTGCGATTCAGTTTCTGCAGCTCCGGCTTCGACACGAAGCCCGAGAGACGGAGAAACCCAGGGTCGGTCGGCGCATAATCCGCCTCGCGCTTCCAGGGCGGCGGCTCCGGAAGCCCCGCTCGCGTGAAGTCGATCTCAGCAGTAGCAGGCAGCATCAGCGCGGCCGTATCGCGGCCGAAGATCTGGAACAGCCGGTCGCCGGTCGAGGCTACCGCCGCTGCAATCAGCAGGGCCTGCGTGGACGAATGCAGCTCAAAGTGACGCCCAGGATGGGCCAGCGCGTAATGCGTGACCAGCGCGGCAATGTGGGCCAGCTCAGTCTGCTCCGACTTGAGAAATTTCCTCCGGGCCGGCGTGTTGTAAAAGAGGTCGCGAACCGCGATGGTCGTGCCCGCGGGCATTCCCGCATCTTCCACGCGGAGAATTTTGCCGCCTGCAATTTCTACGGTCGTGCCGGTCGCCTCGTCGCTGGCGCGGGTCTCCAGCGTCAAGCGAGATACGCTGGCAATCGACGGCAAGGCTTCCCCGCGAAAACCCAGGGTCCGGATTTGCAGCAAATCGTCCGACGTATGCAGCTTTGAAGTGGCGTGGCGCTCGAACGCGAGCAGCGCGTCGTCCCGGATCATTCCGTGTCCGTTGTCGACGATGCGGATCAGCTTGCGGCCGCCACCCTCCACCTCAATCCGGATCCGCGTGGCGTTCGCATCCAGCGAGTTCTCCAACAGCTCCTTCACCACCGACGCGGGCCGTTCCACCACCTCGCCGGCGGCGATCTGATTGGCCACCTGGTCGGAAAGTATGCGGATGCGCCCCATGAACCCTTATTGTAGGCCGCGACGCACTGCGGAAAACGGGCCATTTGCCGCACTCCGCATCAGCAGACGATGCGGGAACGCAGGCCGATACAGATCGATAGCGCTATTTCTTCTTGCTCTTCGCCTTCTTGGCGCTGCGGGACCTCACTCTGGCCGCCGCGTCCACGCTGTCGCCAATCATATGCAGCCGCATAAAGTTGGTGGCGCCGGACTTGGTGCGCGTTCCGGCAACAATCCCCACCACCTGACCGCGATGGACGTAATCTTCCTTCTGCAGGATCGCCTCCGCCATCCCAACCAGTTTGTCGGTATCGCGCGCATGCTCGCAGAGGATCGGAAACGTTCCCCAAAGCATCATATTGCGATTGACGACCGGCTGATACGGAGACAGGGCGAAGATCGGCGGGTCGGGATGATACTTCGAAAGCAGCCGCGCCGTCGCACCGGTTTCCGTGAAGATCGCGATGGCCGCCATCTCCAGGTCTTCGGCGGAGTGCGCCATGCATTCGCAAATAGTCTCGGCCACCGAAAGCCGGCTGGATGGCGGCGCGTTCCGGCGCACCGGTGGGTCGAGGCGGATCTGATGTTCCGTCTCGGCGACAATCTTCGCCATCATAGCCACCGTTTCCACCGGATACTTGCCCGCCGCGGTCTCGCCGGAGAGCATCACGGCATCGGTTCCGTCGTAGATCGCATTGGCCACATCGGACGCCTCGGCCCGCGTAGGACGCGGATTCTCGATCATCGACTCGAGCATCTGCGTTGCCGTAATCACCGGTTTGCGATACTCCCCCGCGCGGCGAATGATGTGCTTCTGGATCGCAGGCACCTTCTCCGGCGGAACCTCAACGCCGAGATCGCCGCGCGCCACCATGATTCCGTTCGCAACCTCAAGAATGGAATCAAGGTGCTCGACCGCCTGAGGCTTTTCCAGCTTGGCAATGATCCACACACTCGACTTCAGCGCGTCGAGGCGACGCCTCACATGGCGCACATCTTCCGCGGTCCGTACAAAGGAGACGGCGACGGTGTCAACGCCCTGTTCCACCGCAAAGGTCAAGTCCTCCTCGTCCTTCTCCGTCAACGACGGGACCTTGACCGGGATGCCCGGAAGGTTGATGCCCTTATTCTCACCAAGCACCCCTCCGTTGACGATCTCGCAGACCACATCCCCCTTGTCGATCCGGGTTACATGCAACTCGATCAGGCCGTCCGAGAGCAGGATCCGCGAGCCGGACTCGAGGTTCTCGGCCAGCGTCTTGAACGTGGTGCCAACCAGCGACGCGGTGCCGGCGATCTCCCGTGGAGTGATCGTCAGCCGCTCCCCTGCGACCAGTTGCACCGGCTTGTGGTCCTTGAGTTTTCCGGTGCGAATCTTAGGCCCCTGCAAGTCCGCAAGAATACATATGGGCTTGCGCTCCACCGCTGAAACTTCACGCACCATGCGAATCAAATCCGCCTTCTGTGCGTGCGTGCCGTGCGAGAAGTTCAGGCGCGCCACGTCCACCCCGGCCCGCACCATTCTGCGAAAGACGTCAGGGCTGCTGCAGGACGGGCCCAACGTGGCAACGATCTTGGCGCGGCGGTTGTATTTCAATGCGGCAAAACCCAGGGCATTGCGGGGGGGAGCGAAAGCCGCTTTGGAACGGTTTGGAATATCCATGGATGAGTTCAAATTCCTTGTGCTGGACTGGTGGGTTTATGGTGCATGGCTAAATGCAGCGGCCACGCTGCGACGTTTGGGTGGGGCGTCTCTTTCAATTCTAACCGCACTCGGCGGAACGTGCGTGGTGACCGGAGATACTGCCCATCGCCGATGCACTCTGTACCATGAAAGCCGCAAGCGATGAATCCACGATGAAGCTGAGTGCGGTTGGTGAGCCGCCATCCGCTGTCAGGTCAAAACAAACCGGGCCTAAGCCGACGACTCTTCCGAGACCAGTGCCTCACCGGGTGCCGGAGTTCGTTGCTCTGCCGGAGGCTCGACGGCACCGCCGTGCCCGAAATGAATGTGAATTTGATTCGCGAACTGGGCGTTGAATTCCGCCCCGCACAGCACGCTCAGGGAGACGATGTAAAGCCAGAACAGCAACGCGATACCGGCGCCGAGCGAGCCGTACACCTCGGAGTAGTTGGCAAACCGGGTCACATACCATCCAAAAGCCAGTGTGGTCAGGAACCACATCGCGGTGGCCATGACGGCTCCCGGAACCGTTGCCCGCCATGACCGCGGCGCCAGCGCAATCATCAACGACGCCGAAGCCTCATTGATTCTCCTTCGCCGGTAAGAGTCGCGCGGACGGTCATCTCTTCCCTTGCGCAGGGTGACCGTTTGTCGGCTGGGCACGCCCAGGTGGTAGATCAACGCGATCAGCCCAACGCTGGCGCCCAGCGCAACGACCCAGCGGACGAGCACGGTAACCGCGTAGATCGGCGCACGCACCTCCGGACCAATGCTGGACACCAGCCACCCGGTCACCGCGTGGCCGAAGATAATCAGGACACTGAAGACCGCGAGTGGCGCCAGGCAAAGTGGAACCAGCTCGAAGGATCTCCTGCGGCGTTCCCAGAAGCTCCAGCAATCGGGCGGCAGCTCGCGCGCCCGGCGCAGTCCTTCCATCAGCGTGGCAATCACGTTCGACGCACCCAGAAAACTGACGATACCAGCGCTGACCAGCGCGCGCACCGAATGCGCATGCATCGGTGTAATCTCGAAGGCTGCATCCAACAGCGGGCTGACACCCGGCGGCAGCACGCGGTCAAAGAATGCGGCCAGTTGGAAACGCACCGGCGCGGTATCCGGAAGCAATCCGATCACGGCGGCCGCCACGATAAGCGCGGGAAACAATGCCACGATACCGGAATATGCCGTCGACTGCGCAACATTCAGGCAGTCGTGATCTGCCACACTGAGCAAGGTCCGGTGCAGTGCGCGCGACATCACCGAGGACCAACGCTTCAGATCAGAAACAGGCGCGCTGTGGCTGCGCGGCTGGGCTGGCTGCGCTGGGTCCGGGGCTGGCGAGGATGGGTTCAGATCTTCCACTTCGTCAGGAATTCGGTCACCGAGCTCGCGTCCATATGCCGCATGTCGGCAAACTCGCCGGTTGCCTGGGCATACAGAACCTTGCCATTCGAGTCCAGCACCGCCAGTGCAGGCACGCCCCGGCTGATCGGAACACCGTACTTCGCCGCTACGCCAATGTTGGCATCCATGTGCCCGATCCATACGTGAACGAGAACGAAGTTATTCTCCAGGAGAGGCGCGTTCGGCGGCTGGTGGAAGTAGATGTCCAGCACCTGGCAATCGCCGCACCAGTCGCCTCCAAAGTCCAGAATCACACGTTTGTGCTCGCGCCTGGCCTGCGCCAACCCAGCCGCAATATCGGCCGTGGGGTCGGCCGTCTCCGAGTAGATGTGCCGATTCAGAGTCGCCGGCGCCGTAGACGCAGATGTCGGCGCTGTCGGCGTGGCTGGCTGCGGCTCGGTTCCTCTGGTCAGGAAGTAAACCGCCAGCGAAACTGCGATCAACACCACAACTCCCAGGCCGATCCACACTTTCGTCCGGCTGGGCGCCTGCGGGTTGCGAGATGATCGGCTAGGTGGCATCCGTATCCTGGTTAGCTGCGCCATTTGCCCCTGGCTCAGCCGCTCGCCTCCATCATGCCTGAGCCGCTGCCCGGGAAGCAAAGTCCCCCCTGCCCAAAGCTGGACCGCACTGGTGTATTCTGGAAGAAAGCGATGATTTTTTCTAAAGATTATGTTGGATATCTGGCGCGCCAGACGGTAAAGCATCTTGTCGATGCGAAGGTGATCCAAACCGCAAAACCGGCTGTCCTGAATGAACGCGTGGCGGCGGCCATGGTTGAGGAATTGGCTCTAGAGGACCGCATCAACGAAGAGGTCCGGGTGATCCTCGACGCCTTCCAGGAAGACATGCGCAAGACTGGCGCGAGCTACCCCGAGATGTTCAAAAAGGTGAAAAACGAGTTGGCGCGCAAGTACAAGGCGGTGCTGTGAGAATCTCGCGCGACAAAGTGAACAAGCTGGCGCATACGGTGGCCGATACCCTCGCCGAGATTCCCGAGTGCGACTTTCTGGAAGACCGCAACACCATTCGCCAGGAAGCCCGCAAAGCCCTCGAAAAGCTGCTGACCGAAGAGACCAAACTCGACGCCGCGGCCCGCCAGAAGATTGCTTCGCAGCGCAAGATCATCCTCGAGGGTTCGCAGGAGTGGGAGATCCTCTACCGCAAGTACTACAACGATGAAGTGAAGAAATTAGGCCTCTAGGCAAGCCCTGGCTGCGGTTGAGTCCGGACACTTCCGGCTGGTATAGTTGAGTCTGCACTGGAGGGACCATCCTCCTGCGGCAACGATGGCGTTATGGTGTAACTGGTTAACACGCCGCCCTCTCAAGGCGGAGAGTCCGGGTTCGAGCCCCGGTAACGCTACCAAACCTCGTGTCAATCACTTTTTTCGTTCGGCACGCAGCCAACATTGCCATTGTTGCGAATCAGAAAAGGCTGCTCGTCATCGCCAGCCACCCGAGTGGCAACATTCGGTCGCCGCCCGGCACGTTAACGAAAAGTTGGCCGGCTACGCGACGAAATTGGCGTTCGCATTTTCCGGCCGGCGCTACAATACTCGCGGCCCCCAGGCGGGAATTTTGTCGTCAGCTGATGGCGGCCAAGTCGCCGGAGCGGGTCACCAGAAGGGTCACGGGGCCAGTCGTGCAAAAACAAGTATTGTTTCTTCTTCTCGGGAGTATGGTGTCACTTCCGCTTGCCGCGCAAGTCCAGCCCGCGCCGCTACTCACTCAGCCCATTCGTGACAGCGAACTGATAACCCTGCACGGCACCGTGCACCCTCTGGCTGTGGCGCAGAACGATCGCGGAGTTGTAAATGAGTCCACCCCCGCAGAGCGACTGCTGCTGATTCTCAACCGCCCGCCAGAACGGGAGGCGGCCTTTCAGCAACTGCTCAAGGACTTGCATACACCGGGATCGCCTAGCTATCACCACTGGCTGACCCCGGAGGAGATCGGCAGCCGCTTTGGGCCTGCCGATGCAGATGTGGATGGGGTGGTTGGATGGCTCGGCAATTCCGGTTTTCGTGTCAGCCGAGTCTCGAAAGCCCGCGGGTTGGTTGAATTCTCCGGCACCGTCGGCCAGGTCAACGCCGCCTTTCATACCCAAATTCACCAGTACCTCGTCAACGGCGTCCTGCACCACGCCAATGCGACCGAACTACAGATTCCCCAGGCACTCGCAGGAATTGTGAAGGGCCTGTCCCCCTTGCACGACTTTCGTCCCACTCCGCAGCTGCACCAGGGCGGCAAGGGGCATTATGATGCGACTGCGCGCCAATTTGTACCCGAGTACAACCTGCCATCAGATTGGACGCCGCTGCTGTATGGTGTGGCTCCGGCGGATTTCTACACGGAGTACGACCTCAACCCTCTCTACTCCGCGAACGTGACCGGCTCTGGCGCAACCATCGGCGTCATTGACGTGTCGAATATTGACCTCAGCCTCGTTAATGCTTATCGCAGCGTCTTCGGCCTCAAGGCCAACTCGGTGGAAGTGGTGCTGGACGGAGGCGATCCCGGTAGCAGCGGGAGCGATGCGGAATCGTATCTCGACGTGGAGTTGGCCGGAGCGGCGGCGCCGGGTGCGACGGTGGATCTTTACCTTTCCGCCGGATCGCCATACCAGGACCCGCTGTCCTTGGCCGCGTTGCGTGCGGTGGAAGACAACCAAGCCGATGTGTTGAGCATCAGCTGGGGCGCAGGCGAGGCGGAGATGGGGAACCCCGGCAACCAGTTCTGGAACGCGCTGTGGGAAGAGGCTGCCGCGCAGGGGCAAACGGTGCTGGTGGCTACCGGAGACTACGGACAGGTACCTGACGAGGAATATTTCTTTTTGGGATTGTTTACCGGGCCTGCTGTAAGCGGGATCGCCTCCACTCCCTGGAACATCGCTGTAGGCGGCACCGATTTTTATTACGCGGACTACGCCACGGGCGCACCCAGCGCTTCCACCTATTGGAATGCCAGCAACGACGCAGTGACCAAGGGCTCGCTCAAAGCGCCGATCGCGGAGCAGGTGTGGAACGATCCCTTTGGCCTGGACGCCATCTCCAACGGATTGCAGCGGAATGAATTCGGGGCTGGAGGAGGGGGCGCCAGCAACTGCTCGAGCGAAAGCGCGACGAACCTGTGCGTGAGCGGCTATCCCAAGCCGGACTGGCAAGCCGGCACCGGCGTGCCGGCGGATGGCGTTCGCGATCTGCCCGATATCTCACTCTTCGCCTCGAACGGCGCCAACTACTCCGGCTACGTGATCTGCGATTACGAAGGGGCCTGCGCGCCCGACGCGAGCGGCAACTTTGGCGTCGACGTCGTCGGGGGCACCTCGGCTTCTGCACAAGCCATGGCGGGCATTATGGCGCTGGTGGTGGGGAAATACGGCCGCCAGGGACAGGCCAATCGGGTGCTCTATCCGCTGGCCCAGCAGAAGCCCGCAGCGTTCCATGACATCACTTTGGGCGGCAACTGGGATACCTGCATCCAGGGGGACCAGAACTGCACGCTCAATGTTGCGGGTTTGGGACCGCAAGCCGGCGAATCGACCGTCTTCTCCGCGGGGCCAGGATACGACCAGGCCAGCGGTCTGGGTAGCGTGGATGCCGCGCAACTGGTGAACAACTGGAATACGATCCCCTTCGCCCCCACGTCTACGACGCTCCAGGTGACGCCGCCTACCGCGGTTCACGGGACCAACGTTACGGTGACCGCGAAGGTTGCGCCGTCCTCCGGCTCTGGCACGCCCACGGGCGCAGTCTCTCTTCTTACCACCTCCACTCTGCCCTCCAACGAAAGCCAGACCGCGGTCTCGCTGAACGGCGGAAGCGGCTCGTCCAGCTTGAATTACCTGCCAGGCGGCACCTATCAGATCACTGCGCAGTACGGCGGCGATTCTGCCTTTGCCGGCAGCACCTCGCCGCCGCAGACGCTCACGGTGACTCCGGAGAAATCGACCCTCACTCTGAACCTTCAAGGCAGCGGCGGCGTCGGAGAAGCCTACCTGACCTACGGTGTGCCCGTGATCCTCAGCGCGCAACCGGTAGGCGTGAATTCACCGGCAGCGTCGACCGATGGCGCAGCCACCGGCAGTATCGCGTTCACCCTGGATGGCGTGGCAGCGATGGCCCCGCTGAATGTGGGCGGGATTGCATCGTGGACCGCGCCGCTGCTTTCCGTGGGAACGCACAAGGTAAGCGCGAGCTACTCTGGCGACGCCAGCTTCCAGTCCTCTTCGGCCCCGGCGCAGACCTTTGGTGTCGGCAAGGGAGACCCATGGATCAACCTCAATCCCAGCACCAGCATCTATAACACCATTTACGCCGGCAGCAGTTTAGCCGTGAACGTTATCGTTGGCACCATCTACGGGCCAATGTTCGGGAACACCGCTCCCTCAGCCCCAGGCACACTCGCGCCCACGGGGACGGTCACCGTGAAGCTGGTCTGGGCTGAGTCCGATGTCTATGGCTTAGGCTGCGCGGAAGACACTACCGGCATCGCTCAGACGGCCACTCTCGTATCGCCGGGCGGTTTCTTCGGTCAATATGCATCGGCCGAGGTGGTTTTTTCCAATATTCCAGCCCGCAGCAACGGTTATGGCTATACGCTGTGCACACAATACAGCGGCGACAGCAACTGGCAAGGCGGGGGCGAAGTCCTTGTCGGCGACATCAACGTAGCCGCTCCTACGGCATCGGTGGCGGCTTCAACCACTGCGCTTACGATTACCCCCGGCAGTATCTCCGCCGGGCAAACGGCAATCGTTCGGGCAACCGTGAACGGCGCGGCAGGCTCAACAATCGCGCCGACTGGATACGTCACGTTCTTCGATAACGGCGCTGTCACCAATTGGTTTTACCTTGACGAGTTGATTCCGGCTTCCTCAGGCGCCAGCGCAAGTTACGCTCTCGAGCTGCCTTCTGAGTACTTCTGGGCGAGCGGCGCCAATCAGATCACGGCGGTCTATTCCGGAGATAGCAATTACCTGCCCTCGACCAGCCCCGCCGTCACGGTGAATGTAGTCCAAGGCGGCGGCGATTTTACGCTGGCGGCCCAAAGCCCGCAGATCGTCATGGCCTCAGGCAGCACGAGTGCGGTCGGCATCAATCTTGTATCCATCAATAACTTCAGCGGCTCGCTGACCCTCACCTGCACCCCCTCCTCGAACCAGTTTTCATGCTCCGTAAGTCCAGCTAGCGCGACGCTGAACACTGCGGCTCTGGCCACGTTGACGGTCACCGCCATACTTCCTGGAACAACTGCCAAACTCTCGCTACCCGCTGGGCATCGGCACGGCTGGCTCAGCGAAGGAGCAGCAGTGGCCTTGTGCTTCGTCGTGGTGCTGCCAATGCGCAGGCGGCGGTGGATCGGCCTGCTATGCCTGCCGGTCTTTGCGGGCACGTTCTTTCTGGCCGGCTGCGGAGGCGGTGGAGAGTCGAATGCGCCACCGGTAAACGGCACGCCGGCGGGGGCATACACCGTGCTCGTCTCCGGGACCGCCAACGGCATTGTGCATAATGCCGTGGTCGCAATCACCGTTCAGTGACGGTAGTTCCAAAAGCCGCATCGGGCGTGCGCAATTCTTAGGCAGGCACTTTCCCATTTGCTACCATTCCCAGCATGTTCACTCGCAGAGACTTCGCCGGCCTCGTCACAGCCTCACTTGCCTCGCCTTGTTTCGGTAGCCGCATGTTCGCCCAAACCGCTTCATCCCCTTCTCCCGCAATCCACCCGAAAACCTCCATCATGATGTGGACGCTCAACAAGAATGGGACATTCGAGCAGAATCTCGAGCGCGTCGCCCAGGCCGGCTACAACCAGGTCGAACTCGTCGCCGAATTCAAAACCTGGTCGCCCGCGGACACCGCCCGCATCCTCGCCCGCATGCAGGCCCTCGGCATCACCATCGACGCCATGGCCGGCATGACCCTCGGCTTTGCCGACCCAACCGGCGGCGATGCCTTCCTCGCCGAACTCAAGACCCTTATCCCCGTCGCCAACCGCCTCGCCTGCCGCCAGATCATCCTGCTCTCCGGCAAGCGCATCCCCGCCGCCGACCCCGCCGACTCATCCCACAACCCCGCCCAGCACGCCGCGTCCATCGAAACCCTCAAGCGCGCCGCCGAGCTCCTCGCCGCCGCCAACCTCCAGGGCGTCATCGAACCCATCGATCGCCTCGAGAACCCCACCATCTACCTCGATGGCGTCACCGAAGCCTTCGCTATCGTCAACGCCGTCTCCAGCCCCAGCCTCCGCGTCCTCTACGACCTCTACCACGAGCAGCGCAGCCACGGAAATCTCATCGAAAAGCTCCAGCAGAACATCGCCTTGGTCGGCCTCATCCACGTCGCCGACGTCCCCGGCCGCCACCAGCCCGGCACCGGCGAGATCGACTACGCCAACATCTACCGCACCCTCGCGCAACTCAACTACTCCCACACCATCGCCATGGAGTTCTACCCCGCCGGCGACATCGTCTCCACCCTCCGCACCGCCCGCGAACAGGTTTTGAGCAGTTGGTCATCTTGAGGTGAATGACTGAACCTGGTGAAAAGGTGACGTTACAGGCGCTAATGCACGAGAGTTGCGGGAATCAACTTCACCCTATTCAGGTGTGCCCGGGCGTTTCACTGGGAACGAATCTCTCCAACGCGGTGTCTAAGGATACACCGGTCCGATGAAGCCGCTGCCTTTACTCAGTAGGCCGCGGGTGAGATGCCGTCCCATGGATAAGAAACGCTGCATTGCCGCCGCAGTGCTGATCGGAATGGGGGCGTGGGTCTGTGCGAGGGCCGTAGCGCAGAACGCGCCCACGCTGGGGGAGATTCTGAAACGGCTGCAGGAGAATCTGGACCAGTACGATTCCTCCGTGCCCAGCTTCTTCTGCGACGAGCGTGTCCTCACCGCCTCCCCCCGCGCCCCGATGGGCTACGGGAGCACGGTCACCGATTCAACCTTTCTGCTGAAGCGTATTCCACGGCCTGACGACCAGGTGATTCTCCGCGAGTCGCGCGAGGTGAAGAAGGTGAATGGCAAGCCGGTGACGGGAGATTCGATTGGCGGCGGCATGCTGTTTGTCGGCGCCTTCTCGAACGGTTTGGCGCTGGTCAGTCTGAGCCAACAGGCCTGCATGGACTATACGTTGACGTCAATCAAAGACCCGATCCTGGTCGAGTTTGCCAGCGTAGCTGCCGATAAGCGACCGGCCGACTGCCGCATGCAGGAAGACGTAAGCGGGAGCGCAGTGATCGACCCGGAGACCATGCAGGTTACGCGGATGCAGTTTCATGCGCCTCATCACATGATCGGTACGGAGATGGGCTGGTGGGATGTGACGGTGGAGTATGCACCGGTGGAGCTGGACGGGAAGACTTTCTGGCTGCCGAAGAGGATCTACGAGAGCATGGCTGTCAGGAGAGCTTCATGGTCCTATGACGCCACCTATCGCACGTACCACCTGATGGAAGCCACCTCGCGGATTTTGCCTCTCGATGAGACACCCGCACCATGAGCTGCTCATTTCCGCGAAGACTTACGGGAGCCCAGCCCTCTGCGCTGCTTTGACCCGACCCCTGCGATGCAGTAGAGTCTTAGCCGATGAAACCCACCCTGCTTCTGGCGTTCGCTCTCGCTCTCCCTGCGGTGTCCTTCTCTCAACCAGCCAGCCGCCCCGCTATCACCGGCGTCGCCTTCGCTCGCTTCTACACCACCAACCTTCCCGCCGCGCAGCATTTCTACGGCGGGACGCTGGCTTCGACGGCCGCGAGTCCGGCGGCAAGTGGGTTTATCCCCTCAACCACGCGCAGTGGCTGGAGATCGTCCCCGCCACGCCTCCGCAGCCCAACCTCCG
>CAWBFL010000031.1:0-37516 GCA_963787905.1 uncultured Acidobacteriaceae bacterium
CATTGTTGGCCGGTTCCGGGGCTCGCGCCATGACCGAACGCGAACGCGCGATGCTGGCTACGCTGGCCATCCGCGCGGAAAAGTACTACATTGCCAGCAAGAAAGCTGATCCCGCTGCTCGACCGCGACAGCCGCGCCGCCATGTGGGTTCTGGTGACCATTTACCACCGGCTGCTGGGACGCATCGCCGACCGCAGGATGGAGGTCTTCCGTGAGCGCATCGGGCTCTCCACCGGCGAAAAGCTCACGATCCTCGCGCGCGGCGCCATGATGGCCGCGTGGAACCGGGTGCTGGGGTTGAACGCGTCCGAGCGCAACGTTGTGGTGGTCGGGGGCAGGTCGCAGCCGGTCTGGCTGCAGCGGTAGCGCTGGCCCGCGATGGCGCGCGCGTCACCGTGCTGGAACGCCGCCCCCTACGTTGGCGGCCGCGCCTGCTCCTATCTGCATCCCGCGCTGGATGAGGTGGTGGACTCGCAGCACGTCTGTGGTCGGA
The DNA here is from genome assembly GCA_963787905.1 of uncultured Acidobacteriaceae bacterium. Classification (GTDB taxonomy): domain Bacteria; phylum Acidobacteriota; class Terriglobia; order Terriglobales; family Acidobacteriaceae; genus Edaphobacter. The sequence goes on from CAWBFL010000031.1 coordinate 494, forward strand.
TGCTGCACCAACCTGATCGAACTGGTGCGATGCCGCGGGTCTCGCCGGGAAGATCCGCTGGTACGATCGCCAGACCTACCTTGAGCCGGCAACCGCGAGCCGCGGTGTCCGCGCCAGCACCATCGAGATCAGTTCTCCCTGCCCGCGCCGCTGCAGTACGCCGGGAGTTTTCTGCGAGCACCAATGCTGAGCCCGGCGGACAAGCTCGCGATCGCGCGGGGGCTGCTGGGCTTCGCGCGCGGCAACTCCGGCCGCGATGACGAGAGCGTCGCCCAGTGGTATCGCCGCAGCGGCCAGACCGAAGGCGCGATCCGCCATCTGTGGGAGCCGCTGGTTCTCGCAACGCTGAACGACAGCGCCGAAAACTGCTCGATGAAGATTGCCGGCAAAGTGATCTACGAGCTTTTTCTGAAGGATTCGAGCGGTGGGCGGCTCGGCATCCCCACCGTGCCGCTGAGCGAGTTCTACGGCGCCGTGGTCGACCTTGCACGTGCCAGTGGCGCTCAGTTCGAGCTGCGCGCCAGCGTGGAACAAATTTCGCAGCGGCCCGACGGGCGCTGGCTGCTCGGTTCCGGTGAGCGGGAATGGGTTAGCGAGGACGTGATCCTGGCGCTGCCGTTCGAACAGACGCAGCGGCTGGTCACTGGAATGCAATTGCTCGATCCCGGCGCAGAAGACGCACGGGCGGAGCTGCTGGGGAAGATGACGCGCTTCATCCACTCGCCCTTCATCTCCATCCTGCTGTGGTATGACCGCGAGATTACCGACCTCGACCATGCGTGGCTGCTCGACTCCACCATTCAGTGGTTCTTCCACAAGTCGCGGATTCGCGGCTATGCGCCGGAGCGCGGCAGCTACGTTGAGCTGGTGATCGCCGGATCGCGAAGCGAGCTGCCGAAAACGAGGGAGCAGATACTTGCGCCTGCCCTGGCCGAGCTGGCAACGTTTTTCCCGCGGGTGCGCGATGCGAAGCTGCTGAAGTCCGGCATCCTGAAGGAAGCTCGCGCGACGTTTTCGGTGACGCCCGGCCTGGACGCGTCTCGCCCGGCGCAGCATACCGCGTGGCCCGGCCTCTACCTGGCCGGCGACTGGACCGCAACCGACTGGCCCGCAACCATGGAAGGCGCGGCCCGCAGCGGACGCCTGGCAGCAGGCGAACTGACCGGCAAGCGCACACGCTTCCTCGCGCCGGAGCTGCCTCCGAGTGGCCTCTCGCGCTTATTGAGCCGAAGTCAGGATTGAGTGGTTTCGCCAGTGGCTGAAGCCAGCTTCGCTTCCGCCTCGCGAATGACGGTGTTCGCGTCGTGGTACTTCGCCGGATCGTCGCCGGCCTCGTGCCACAATTTCTCGCCGGCTTCGACGTCCTGCTTCGCCTGGGCCGGGTCGATCTCGTCCGGACGCAACGCGGTCTCGGCCAGGATGGTGACGCGCTCCGGCAGCACTTCGACGAATCCCCAGGCTACGAAGAACTTCTGGTCGCCCGAATTGCCGCCGTGCAGCCGCACCTCACCTGCACCCAGCTCGGCCAGCAGCGGCGCGGCGCCGTAGAGCGTTTCCAGGTAGCCGGAGCGCGACGGCAGCTCCACCGCCTCCGCCGTTGCATCCAGCAGCAGCCGGTCGGGGCTTACCAGCCGCACCGTCAACAGTCCCGAATTGCCTGCGCTCTCTGCCATATCGTCTTCACCCGGCGCCTGCTCTCTGGGGCTAATGCCCTTTCAGTACGCCGCCTTTGCCGGCACGGCTGAAGCCCGTGCCCTTAACAAACCTATCCGCTACTACGCGGTCTGCTGCATCTTCTCAGCGGCCTTGAGAACATCTTCAATGCCGCCCTTGAGGTAGAACGCCTGTTCGGGGATCGCATCGTGCTTGCCTTCGATGATCTCCTTGAAGCTGCGCACCGTGTCCTCGACCTTGACGTAGGCGCCGGGGATGCCGGTGAAGACTTCGGCCACGTGGAACGGCTGCGACAGGAAACGCTGGACTTTGCGCGCACGGGCCACGGTGGTTTTATCTTCCTCACTCAACTCGTCGATGCCGAGGATCGCGATGATGTCCTGCAGGTCCTTGTAGCGCTGCAGAATCTTCTTCACGCCCTGCGCGACGTCGTAGTGCTCCTGGCCGACGATGCGCGGCGAAAGAATGCGCGAGGTGGAAGCCAGCGGATCGACCGCGGGGTAGATGCCCAGCTCGGAGAGCGGCCGCGAGAGCACGGTGGTCGCGTCGAGGTGGGCAAAGGTGGTCGCCGGAGCCGGATCGGTGAGGTCGTCCGCGGGCACGTAGACGGCCTGCACGGAGGTGACCGAACCTTTCTTGGTCGACGTGATGCGCTCCTGCAACTCGCCCATCTCGGTGGCGAGGTTCGGCTGGTAGCCGACCGCTGAAGGCATGCGGCCCAGCAGCGTCGATACCTCAGAACCCGCCTGGGTGAAGCGGAAGATGTTGTCGATGAAGAGCAGCGTGTCGGCGCCTTCGCTGTCGCGGAAGTGCTCGGCAACGGTCAGCCCGGTGAGGGCGACGCGCAGACGCGCCCCCGGCGGCTCGGTCATCTGGCCGTAGATCAATGACGCCTTGCTCTTGGGGAAATCTTTCAGGTCGATGACGCCGGATTCCTGGAACTCGATCCAGAGGTCGTTGCCTTCGCGGGTGCGCTCGCCCACGCCGGCGAACACGGAGAAGCCGCCGTGGTTGGTGGCGACGTTGTTGATCAGCTCCTGGATGATGACGGTCTTGCCGACCCCCGCGCCGCCGAAGAGGCCGATCTTGCCGCCCTTGAGGAACGGCTGGATCAGGTCGATGACCTTGATCCCGGTCTCGAACATCTCCTCGCTGGTGGACTGCTCGTCGAAGGCCGGCGCCTGGCGATGGATGGGCGCGAACTCTGTGGCGTTAACCGGCCCCAGTTCATCCACCGGTTCGCCCAGGACGTTCAACACGCGGCCCAGCGTTGCGCGGCCCACGGGAACGGTGATGACCGCGCCGGTGTCGATGGCCTTCATGCCGCGCACCATGCCCTCGGTCGCAACCATGGCGATGCAGCGAACGCGGCCCTCGCCCAGGTGCTGCTGGACTTCCACGATGACGGACAAGGGCGTCGGCACGTCGAAGCCGTCCGAGACGATGCGCAGCGCCTGGTAGATGGGCGGCATCGTCTTCTCTTCAAACTGCACGTCAACGGCTGGTCCGCTGACTGAAATCACTCTTCCAATGTTTTCTGCCATAGTGTTCGTTCCTAATCTCTTTCGCTCGCTAGAGTGCAGCCGCTCCACTCACAATCTCGATGATTTCCTTGGTAATCGCAGCCTGGCGCAAACGATTCATGGTCAGGCTCAAGCTGTCGATCAGGTCTTCCGCATTCTTCGTCGCAGCATCGGTTGCGGTCATGCGCGCGGCGTGTTCGGCGGCCGCGGACTCCAGCAGCGCATGGAAGATCTGGGTGGTCACATAGCGCGGCATCAGGTCGTTGAGCAGCTTCTGCGGCGACTGGTCGAAGATGTAATCCACCTCGGCCGTGCCAAACTTCTTCGCTTCTTCTTCCGCGCCCTCGTCGACGGGCTCTTCGATGGGAACGCCCGAGGTGCTGGCCGCGCGCGCCGCCGCTTCCTTCTGCTCTTCGGTCATCTCCTCGGCCGCAGTAATCTCGTGCGAGCCGAGCTTGCGGATCGGAAGCAGCTTCTCCACTACGAGGCGCTGCGAGATGACCGACTTGAATTCGTTGTAGACGAGGTACACTCCATCGATCTCAGCCCGCTCATAGCGCTCGATGATCGACCACGCCATCGCCGTCACGTCGTTGAAATCCACGCGCAGCAGCAGGCCGGGATGCTCCGCGGCCACCTCGATCGGCTGCGCGCGATGACGCACGACATCGTAGTGCGTGGAGAGATCGTTGTCGTAATGCCGCTCGGTCTTCTCGTAGTTCGCGGCGGCAAACCTTTTCTTGTAAAGCGCGATCGCCTTCTTGCCCACCGGCTCCAGGTCGATGGTCTGGCCCAGCTTGCGGCGCTCGTCGATGAACCGCTGTGCGGCCTTGCCGATGTTGGAGTTGAAGGCGCCGGCGAATCCCTTGTCGCCCGCGATCACAATCACCAGCACATTTTTTTCTTCGCGCTCGACCAGCAACGGATGCAACACTTCGCCGGTTTCCTCGCTACAGAGGTCGGTGCGCCGCACCATCGAAACCAGCACGCTGGCCAGCATGCGCGCATACGGCCGCGCCCGCATGGCGCGGTCCTGGGCGCGGCGCAGCTTGGCCGCCGAGACCATCTTCATGGCCTTGGTGATCTGCCGCGTGTTCTTCACACTGCGGATGCGCCGCCGAAGATCGAGAACGTTAGCCATAGCTTGCTAGTTGCCCGCCGCCGCAGTCTCTTTCGCGGCTGCTTCTTTCTTGTCCTTCAGGTCGGCAAGGAACGACGACTTGTAGTCCTTAATTGCGGCGGTCAGGCGCGACTTGAGGTCGTCGTCGAGTGCCTTCTTGGTCGCAATATCGGTCAAGATTGCGGGGGCGGAGGTCTCCAGGTAGGGATAGAACCCGTCCTCGAACGCGCGCAGGTCCGGCACCTCAACGTCGTCCAACAACCCCTGGGTTCCGGCAAACAGGATCGCCACCTGCTTCTCCGCCGGCAGCGGCTGGAACTGCGGCTGCTTCAGCAACTCGGTCAGCCGGGAGCCGCGGTTTAGCTGCTGTAGCGTGACTTTGTCGAGGTCGGATCCGAACTGCGAGAAGGCCGCGAGCTCGCGGTACTGCGCCAGGTCCAGCTTCAGTGTCGAGCCGACCTGCTTGGTCGCCTTGATGGCTGCCGCAAATCCGACGCGCGACACCGAAAGACCTACGTTCACCGCAGGACGCACGCCGGAGTTGAAGAGGTCAGTCTCCAAGAAGATCTGGCCGTCGGTGATGGAAATGACATTGGTCGGGATGTAAGCCGATACGTCGCCGGCCTGCGTCTCGATGATCGGAAGCGCAGTCAGGCTGCCGCCGCCGAGGCTATCGGACAGCTTCGATGCGCGCTCCAGCAGCCGAGAATGAAGGTAGAACACATCGCCGGGATAGGCCTCGCGCCCGGGCGGGCGGCGGAGCAGCAGCGAGATCTCGCGGTAGCTTACGGCGTGCTTGGAAAGATCGTCGTAGATGACCAGCGCGTGACGCTTGGAGTCGCGGAAGTACTCGCCCATAGCGCACGCCGCAAACGGGGCGATGTACTGCATCGGCGCCGGCTCGGATGCGGTCGCTGCCACCACGATGGTGTAGGCCATTGCGCCGTTCTCTTCCAGGGTCTTAACAATCTGCGCGACCGACGAACGCTTCTGCCCGATGGCGCAGTAGATGCAGATCAGGTTCTTCCCCGCCGAGTTGATGATGGTATCGAGCGCGATCGCAGTCTTGCCCGTCTGGCGGTCGCCGATGATCAGTTCGCGCTGCCCACGGCCGATGGGAATCATGGTGTCGATGGCCTTGATGCCGGTTGCCATGGTCTCACGCACGCCCTGGCGCTCGACCACGCCGGGGGCCAGCCGTTCCACCGGAAGCCGCTCGGTGGCGGCAATCGGTCCCTTGTCGTCGATGGGTGCGCCCAGCGCATCCACCACGCGCCCGATCAGCGCCTCGCCCACCGGCACGGACATAATCGTGCGGGTGCGCTTCACCTCGTCACCCTCGCGGATCTCGGTGTAATCGCCCAGCAGCACGGCGCCCACCTCGGATTCGTCGAGGTTCATCGCCAGGCCGGAGATGCCATGGGGAAAGGCGAGCATCTCGCCCGCCATCACCTTGTCCAAGCCATGCAACCGAGCGATACCGTCGCCCAGGGAGATCACGGTTCCGACCTCGTCCACCTGGATGCGTTGCTCGTAGTTCTCAATCTGCTGGCGGAGCAGCTGGGTTATTTCGTCCGCGTTGATCTTTGCCATGTCGTCCTCAGCCTCAATCCCGTCCTGAATCCCGTCTTCCCTGCAAATCCGTGGCTCGCACGCGCGCCTACGCGTTCACCAGCCTCTGCTTCAACTGCTGCAACTGGGCGCGCACAGAGCCGTCATAAATGGTCGATCCGATCTCCACCACAGCCCCGCCCAGCAGGCTGGGGTCCTGCGCATAGCTGGCGCGGACGCGGGCTCCAGCGAGCCTGGCAATCTGGGCCTCCAGCTGCGCGCGGTCCGCGTCATTCAGTGCGCGAGAACTGGTGATCCGCGCCTCAACCGCGCCGGCATGCTCGTCGACCAGCTCGCGGTACCCGGCCAGAATTTCATCCAACACAGGCAGGCGATGATGCTCCACGATGACGGCGATGAAGTTCCGCACCTGGGGAAACATCCCGATGCGCGCGGCAAGCGCGTCCACTACCTTCAGCTTCGTGACCATCTCGATGGAAGGATTTTCCAGGAACTCGCGCAACTCGCTGCTGCCTGCCAGCGTGCCTGCAAAATCGCGCAACTGCTGCTGGGCTGCGGCAGCGTCCAGCCGCGCCGATTCCGCAACTTCGGCGAAGGCGCGCGCGTATCTCGGAGCAGGGCTGGCCATTTTAATTCTGTCCCTTCTTGGACTCGTCGCCGGCCAACCGCTGCGCGAAACCCTGCACCAGCAGCCGGTCGGTCTCGGCGGACACCACCAGCTTGCGTGCCGCCTGTTCGATGGCCAACTCGGCCGCGTGCTGCTGCAGTTGCTTCTGCGCATGCATCGTCGCCGCGCTAATCTCCTGCTCCGCCGACGCCAGGATCTTCTGCTTTTCTTCCTCGACGGCAACCTTCAGACGCTGTTCTTCTTTGGCGGCGCCCTGCTCGGCGTGCTCGCGCATCGCGGCGATTTCGCCGTCCAGTTTGGCCAGCCGTTCTTCGACGCCGCTCAGACGCGCCCGGGCCTCTTCGGTCGCCGTTCGTGCATCCACCAGATGCTTCTGGATCGTCGCATTCCGGTTGCGCAGCATCGGCGGCACGAATTTGACGACGGCCCACGCCACCAGGGCGGCCAGCATGAGGAAGTTAAGAGTCTCGAACACGGTCGACGATTGATCCGCATCCATGCCCAGTTTCTTGCCGATTTCCACGACCATCGGCGACTTGCGATAGGCGTCGTTCTCGTCCACTTCCTGCCGACTCTTACCGGACGATTGCGCTGCGGGCGTACCCGCCGCGACTGCCTGCGCCTGCGCGGGCGAACCAAATAGATAGAACCCAGCCCCAAGCATCACGGCCAGCGACAGGACAGCCAGCCAGCTTCTCGTCCACTTTCTCGTCACTGCGCCGCCTCCGGTCGAGTTTCGGCCGGCATCACCGCTCGCACAATCTGCTCGCTCAACTCCGCGCTCATTCCCTCGATCTGACGCCGCGCGAGGGTGACGCTCCGATCGATTTCAACCTTGGCGGCCTGTACCTTCTCCCCGGTCGCCGTGCGCGCCTCGGCCAGCGCCTGATCGCGTTCCGCCTGCCACTGCTTCAGCCGCTTTTCCCGCGCTTCATAGATGTCGGCCTTGGCCCTGCGCATCCGCTCTTCGTATTCTGCCGTCTTGGCTTCGGCCTCGGAGATCGCACTGCGCGCCAGTTCAATCGCACCGGTCGTCCGCGCGCGGCGTTCCGCCAGAACACGGTCCAGAGGACGCCGCACCAGGAACCCATAGGCAACGACCAGGAGCAGGAATAAAACCATCGTCGGCACAGAGCCGAGCACAAGTCCACCGAGTTGATTCAGTATTTCATCCATGTTGGAGCAGGCCGTGGGACTGCCAGAATCCTTAGAACCGCTGGGGACGGACGCGGCCTTTTGAGCGTTGGGTACACCTAGTTCTAGCAAAGGGTTTACGAGGGTGTCAAACCCCCACTGTTCGTTAATCGCCAGCTTCAGTCGATATTCGCACAAGTCGGCGAGTTGCCGATTTTCACATGAAATACCCTTTGACAAACGTCCGGGGAGGTCTAAACTTAAGTCACCACCAAGACCCTATGTCCTGGGTCGTACAGGTCGCGTGCATGGGGACACCACCTCCGCTCCCCGACAGGCGGCCTGTTCTGTTTAATCCCCCTCCCGCTCAATCCTGTTTCACTTGATCCTGTTCCGCGTTCACTGCAGTCAGTGCCGGGATGGGTGGGGACGAATCCACGCGCCGCCATCGAGAGATCGTCAACGCTCGCGAAACCGTGCATACCGGCCCAGCAGCGAGGCCGGCCCGCGCGCCGTCAGGTAGACCAGGTTCCCCGCAAAGCTTTTCTCGCCAACGACGGCACCTGCTTCCAGAGCGGCCAGTGCAGCTCCCTCCGACTGCGGCAGACGGAATCTGCCCTCAATTAGCGGGTCGACGACCAGCGCCTCATCGATCGCCGCCAGCAATTCATCCAACCCCGTCTTCGCCAGCCCGGAGACGGCCACCGTGACAGGATCGCCGTTCGCCCTGGTTGCCAGCCGCGCTCGGTCGTCCGGCGTCAGCAGGTCGATCTTGTTCAACACTTCGATCACCGGCTTGCCTTTCACGTCGAGTTCGCCGAGCACCTTCTCCACCTGCCGCTTCTGCTCGTCCATCACCGCGCTGGAGGCATCGCGCACGTGCAGCAGCACCTCGGCCCGCTCCACCTCTTCCAGAGTCGCGCGAAAGCTGGTGACCAGGGTGTGCGGCAGGTTGCGGATAAAGCCCACCGTGTCCGACAGCAGAATCTTGCGGCGGCTGGGCAGCTGCAATTGTTTCAACTTCGGATCGAGCGTAGCGAACATCTTCGCCGACTCGAGCACCCCGGCTTCGGTCAACGCATTGAACAGGGTGCTCTTGCCCGCGTTGGTATAGCCCACCAGCGCGACCACCGGCACGGGGACGGCCTCGCGCCGCTGCCGCTGCTGGCGCCGGATGCGGCGCACGGACTCAAGCTGTTCTTTGACGTGGTCGATGCGCAGATTGATCTTTCTGCGGTCCGTCTCCAACTGGGTCTCGCCCGGTCCGCGGGTTCCGATACCGCCGCCCAGCTGGGACATGGCCTTGCCTCGTCCGGCGAGCCGCGGAAGCTGATACTCGAGCTGCGCCAGTTCCACCTGCAACTGCCCTTCGCGGGTGCGGGCGTGGCGGGCAAAGATGTCCAGGATCAACTGGGTCCGGTCGATCACACGGCAAGGAAGTTTCGCCTCCAGATTACGTAACTGCGAAGGGGACAAATCGTGATCGAACAGCACCACGTCGGCGCCGGTCGAAGCTGCAACCGCTTCGATTTCGTCGAGTTTGCCTTGCCCAACCAGGGTGGCCGCATCGGGCTTGGAGCGGCGCTGCACCAGGGTGGCCGCGACCTCCGCGCCGGCGCTGCGGGCCAGTTCCTCAAACTCTGCGAGCGACGCGTCAAAATCGAGATCGGCACCGGCTGCGCCGGGATCCGCTGGCCTCGCATCCTCGGCTTCCTCGCGCAGGGCGGCGACGTTCCGCGCCAGCCTGGCAGCTGCCGTCAATCGCCTCCGTTGGCCGGTGAATTCAACTGCAACCAGCACGGCGAACTCCTGGCGCACACCCGCCCGCCCTGCCGCTCGAGGCGCGCGCGAAGAAGCCGCCTGTGCCTGCACAAGGCTCACCTGAGTCCTCTTGCTCTGGTCGATTCGAGAGTGATTGAGATTCGCGTTGCCTTTGGAATTCAGCGCCCTAGTCGCCCGCCACGCCGGCAGCTTCGTTCACCACGGGACTCGCGGCAACCGAACCGCCGGCACCACCCTGCGCCCGGGCTTCCGGCTTGCTTTCCATGCGGCCTTCCGCGTGTGGCGCGACCCGGCCGCTCACCACGGTCGAGATCGCATGCTTGAAGATCAATTGCTCCTGAGCATTGTTCTCCAGCAGGACCGAATACTTGTCGAAGGAGCGGATCTTTCCCGTCAGCTTGACGCCGCTCACCAGGTAGATCGTGATGGGGCTCTTGTCCTTGCGAACGGTGTTGAGGAAGGTGTCCTGGATATTCTGCGCCGGCTTGGATTCCATGGTGCCGATCTCCTTTGGGTGGCTCGTTGCCTTGAGAAAAGTAACGCCGGGCCCCATTCGGGTTGTCTGGAATACCGTCCCGATCGCTGACTCCAATACGAATACAATTCCGAACCTGTACACAATACGAGCATTTCCGGGTATTTTCAACCCGGTCGGCTCGATGGCTTCGGAAAGGTCCCGATATTGGGCCAGATGCGGTACGCGATCCTGGTCGCGACCAACCCCGATATTATTTGACGCACTGGCAGGCCAAATAGTCGCAAAAAGCCAGCGTTGTACCATTGCATTCGTGCCTACACCCGCGTCTCATCCAGTCCCCATGCTCGACTTCTCGCGCCAGTTTACCGTGCTGCGAGAGGAGATCATGGACGCGATCGCCGCGGTCTGCGAGTCGCAGAGCCTTATTCTCGGCCCCCGCGTTGCCGCATTTGAAACCGCCGCTGCCGCGGCGTGCGCTTCCGCCTTCGCGATCGGCTGCGCCAGCGGCACCGACGCCCTGTGGCTGGCGCTGGCCGCTGCCGGGATTGGCGACAGCAGCTCCAGCGCGCGCGCCGCTTGCCCTGCCCCCGCCGTAATTACCACTCCGTTCAGCTTCTTCGCCACCGCGAGTTCCATCCTGCGCTCCGGCGCCCGCCCCGTCTTCGCCGACATCGATCCCCGCAGCTTCAACCTCTCGCCAGAATCCGTCGCCGAGGTCCTCCGCAAGCCCGGGGGCGAGCAGGTGAAGGCAGTCCTGGCCGTCCATCTTTACGGCCAATGCGCCGACTGGGACGGCTTGGAAGCCCTCAAACATGACAACCCACGGCTGTTGCTGCTGGAGGACGCCGCCCAGGCTTTCGGCGCGGCCTGGGACTCTCCCGGCCGGCAGGGCCGCCCGGCTGGCTCGCTCGGACTGGCTGCCGCGTTCAGCTTCTATCCCACAAAAAACCTGGCTGCTTTTGGCGACGCCGGACTGGTCACCACTTCAAGCCAGGACCTCGCCGGACGGGCACGCTCGCTGCGCGCCCACGGCATGACCCGTCGCTACTACCACGATGAGGTGGGCTGGAACTCCCGGCTGGACGCGATCCAGGCGGCTGTTCTGGCGGTGAAACTACGCTACCTTCCCGAATGGAACCGGCAGCGCCGTAAACGCGCCGCTCGCTACGACGAACTGTTAGGTGCCGCCGGCCTCGCCGCACACTCCACGCAGGAGGGCATCGTCCTTCCGTATACTGACCCGCGCGCCACCCCCGTCTTCCATCAATACGTCATCCGCGCCCCGCGCCGCGACGCGCTGCGCGGAGCCCTCGCTGCGAAACACATCGGCAGCGAGATTTACTACCCTGTCCCGCTGCATTTGCAGGCGGCGCTCAAAGACCTGGGCTATAAGCCCGGCGATTTTCCCCACGCCGAGCGCGCCGCGGCTGAAGTCCTGGCACTCCCGCTATACCCGGAACTGCGCGAAGACGAGCAGCAAACGGTGGTCGAGGCCATCCGGACGTTTTACGGTTGACGCCGAGCCCTGCACGTTTCAGACTCAACTGCACCGCGGTATACCTTCTGGACAGGCATGATGGTGACTGATGAGCATTCGTCCTCGCACCGGTCCGCTGCTTCTGTTTGCATGCGTCTTCGCTTTCGCGCACGCTGCCCGGGCACAGATAAATCCGGGTGCGCCGACGCGGTTGCTGAGGATTCGCATGCTCGACGGCAGGTCTGGAAAGCCGTTCCCCGATAAGAACGTCTTCGTAACGTTTTGGTGGGATGATCCTTCGCAGCCTGCCGGCAAGAGACGAGTCCGCGTGGGTTTTCCCAACGACGATGGCGGAACCGACGTTGCTCTGGATGACCACGGCATCGGCACTCTCGCGATTCCGCCGCAGGCGACCCGGGTTCAGGTCCAGTTCGTTGAGAATGTCATTCAATACGGCAAGCGGGGACAGTATCTGCTCTGCAACGTGAAGGACAATCGGTACCGGTCTCCGGAGGAAATTCTGACTGGCGACGGTCAGCTGGTGCCGCTGGACGTAATCGCATCGCACGGATTCGTCCCGCAGACCGACTGCACGCCGAGATTGGCCGTGCATCCTGGACCGGGCGAGTTTGTCGTCCTGGCGCTGCCGGATCACTGCTGGCCTTTATGCGGCCTGGTGTTCTAGGCGCGCTCGCCAGCGGCCCCTACCGCCTCTTTTTGACGGCCTTGTCCTTCTTCTCTTCCGCCACCGGATGCGCCTCGGGGTCGTCCTTGCTGCCCGGGGCAGAGACGCGCCGCACCAGGTTGCCTTCCAACCGGCAGGTCTTGGCGATGGTGCGTCCGGGAGTGACCAGACCGGTCACTGAATCGGGAACCACCGGCCCGGCATCCGCCGCCAGCACTCTATAAGTGAACGTCGGCAGGGGTGTCTGGGCCACGACCGCTTTCCCGTAGGGGTCCTTGGCCGTCGTAATGGTGACCGGCAGATATCCCTCAATGTTCTTGTCGCGATATGCCGTCTCATAACGGTGCATCTTCAGGTTCCAGGTGAATACCCGCACCTGGTCGAAGTCGTAGGGGAGCCCGGCCGTGTAGGGGGCCATCAGCGTCAGGTAAATGGGGATGTTCTTTTCGTCCTGGTCGACACCCGGGTCGTACACCGTCGCCAGAACATACGCCCCGACAATCCGCTGGCCTTCGGCGTACTTGGCTACCGAATCTGGCGCGTCCACATCCACGTATCGCGACAGCAGCCAGCCGGTCCGCCCCTGCGTGTCCCGCGCCAGCCACCAATCCTCCATGGCCAGCGGCGCCGGAGCCACTTCGCCGGGTCCGATTGCTCCGGCCGTCCTAGCCGGTTGTCCCGCCGCCGCGGGCTTTGCCGCAGTCATTCCGGGAGCCGTGGGCTTGGGCAAGGTTGCCCGCTTGAGCAACTGCAATTTGTCGCCTTCCGGCAATCGATAGAACACTTCAGTCAACCGGCCCGGCTTCAGGTGCATATTCACGTCATCCCGCACCAGCGCCGAGGCCACCGGCGAATCGGCCTGGTGGTCCTTGGCCAGTGCCTGAAACGCGTCGAAAATCTCCTGTGTCGCCACCGCTTTTTCGTCGATCCAGCCCACTTCGCCCTTGGGTGTCTTTACCCGGAAATAGCGGCGCTCATGCTCCAGGATTTCCAGTTTTTCGCCGTTGTCCACGGTACCGGTGCGGTTGGTCACGGCGGCCAGCCGGTCGCGCAGAAAGGTCTCCTTGGCGGTCACATAGACGTATTGCGCGGGTGGCCTGGGGCGCAGCTTCGCGCATCCGCCCAGCAGCGCAACCCCCAGCGCGGCCATCGGCAGGAACGCCCGCAAGCCAAGCCGGACAGCTCCGCGAGCGCGCCACCATTGGCGAAATGCACCAGGGATCGATACTCGAAAATGGGCCCGCGGAATGAAAACGACACTGTTGTCCAGCACATTTTCCAGCATACAGCGGCCCGCGCCCTCCCTGCGTTTCCCAACTGGGTTCCGTATGCCGGGGTCGCGCGGGAGCCACTCATTTCCTTGAAAAAAGCCCCCTTTCGGCATTTTTCCGATGCCGTGGCAGCGAGGGAACCTAGCTCGATTCCGGGGTCCTGCAGGGGCCATTAAATTTGTGTCTTGCGCGATGTGCCATCTTGCGCATACAGTTGCGTACGGAAACAAACTCAATACAGGAAATCGCTCCAATACTTCTCCGGAATCCAACTCCGCCTATCGCACTCGATTTGATCGTTCACATCACACGTCAACTGGTAAGGAGGCCCACATAATGGCCAGTAATGAAATCGAAATCCTCGACCCGGCAGCACCGGTCGGGAAGCTCAAGAAAATCGCAGCAGGTCGCGGACTGAATCGCAGGCACTTTATCGCTGCCCTCGGTATGACCGGCGCTGCGGCTGGCGCAGGAATGATGTCGGGTTGCTCCACCAGCAATTCCGTAGCGGTCACGACTGCTTCAACAGCGCAGATTGACGCCATCAACTTCGCCCTCAACGTGAAGTATCTGCAGGCCACTTTCTACTCGTTCATCACCCAGGGCGTTGACCTCAGCGGCTCGGCCGTGACCAACAGCGGCGTCATCACCGGCACGCCCTCCGCCAAGCTGGTCTTTACCGGCACCAACGCCCAGCAGATCACCGACATGCTCAACGAGGTTTACTACGACGAGAGCCATCATGTCAGCACGCTGATCAGCCTGCTGGGGGTGTCCGCCGTGTACCGGCCCGCGATCAATCTCGCGGCCTTCGGCACGATCACAGCGACCAACGCGCTGGCCATCGCCAGACTGCTGGAAGATGTTGCGGTTACCGCGTTCGCTCAGGTCATCCCGCTGCTGAGCAGCAGCGACATCACAGTGCTCTCGCAGATCATGGGAGCAGACGCCGCACACTCCGGCATCATTCGCGTGACCGGCCTGCAGAACCCGACCCTGGCCGTTCCCATCGTGGCGGATTCGCTGGATGTCATTCCCTTCGACCCCGGCACCGCAGTGCTTTCGGCCGCGGGCCCGACCACCAGCGGCGGACTGTTCGCCACCGCCGGCACCAGCACCGCCACCGCCACGACTCCTGCGGGCTTTGCTTTCACCCGCACGACGTCGCAAGTGCTTTCCGTCCTGTTCGGCACCGTGGCGACCGGCAGCACGACCGTAACGCTGGTGTCGTCCGGCACCACTTCCGGCGGGTTCTTCCCCAGCGGAGTGAACGGCAAGATTAACAAGGTCTAAATCTCCGGAAGGACACACACGAGTTCAACTCGGCGCGGTCGATGCAACCAATCATGACGAATTCAGAACCCACATATCGCAAGTCAATTGACAAGGAGGCCAACGCAATGGCCAGCAATGAAGTCGAAGTCCTCGATCCCGCGACACCGGTCGAGCAGCTTAAGAAATTTGCATCCGAACGCGTCCTGAATCGCAGGCACTTCATCGCCGCCCTCGGTGTGGCGGGCGCGGCGGCCGCTGGCACGGAATTGGTACGATCGGGCCCCACTGCGCTGGCTCAGCAGCCCAAGCCGAGCGGCTACGCGCAAGCCGATGTGCTCAACTTCTTGTTGAACATTAAGTATCTGAAGGCAACGTTGTATTCCTACATCACCCAGGGCGCCGATCTTCCGGCCGCAGACTTTGCCAACCTGGGCAGCGGCGGCGTTTTCAACCCGCCCAAGCAGATCACCTTCACCGCTTTCGGATCGGCGTCGGCGCAGGAAATCACCGATCTGTTTAATGCGATGTATTTCGACGAGCTGAATCAACTGATTGCATTGCGCAACCTGATTGCCCAGGGGGCTTCTCTTACCGATTCGGCCGTGGCTTCCAGGCCAACGATGAACCTGCTGGGAACGGGAACCACGACCGCGACCGCAACCACCACCGTCACGCCGGTGCAGGCTATTGCCACGCTCCGCATGCTGGAAGATCTAAGTGCCTCGGCGTTCGCCGGCGCAACCATCTATCTCACTGGGACGAATCTCGCCTACGTCACCCAGGCCCTGGCCGTAAACAGCTTCCATGCGGGCGCGTTGCGCTTGCTGTCAATCCAGAGCGGCGCGCCGTATTACAGCCCGCAGACCCTGACCACCACCGGACCGACGACGCAATCCCAAAACAGCTTTTCCGGAGTTACGATCCCGGGCAGCAACACCGTCTATAACTTTGCGCCGACCAACCCCATTGTGGTTGGATCGATCCTCTCCGGCCCGACGATTCCGGTCGACACCGTCGTCACGGCGGTCAGCCCGGTGCCGGTGTACACGGGCAGCCTGACCGGGACCACTGCCGCACCCAACCTGCTGGTGACCAATCTGTCGAACACCGCTGGGCTCGCCGTCGGCCAGGTCATCTCCGGCTCGGGGATTCCCGCCAACTCGGTCATTACCAACATCACGGGGACCACGCTGACGCTCGGAACGGTTACCGGATACTCGTCGGTGACCCCACCCACAACGCCCATTTTCAATGGCTTGACTGGCATTGCGGGCACGGGCGGCACTGGAATGACGGTGGGCACCTACCCGCTGGTGTTCACCGGCGGCGGCGGGACCGGCGCGGCCGGAACTCTCACTGTGCTGACATCCAACACCTTCAGCGTCACGCTGACGTCGTTCGGATCAGGCTACGTCACGGCCCCGGCGGTTTCCGCGGCAACCGGCGGAACGCCGCCTGTTTTGACCGCTTCGGTGGCCTCCCAGATCACCACGACGGCCAACAACGTCGTCCTGACAATCGGCTTCCTTGCATACATCTTCAAGGGCAGCGCCGTCCTCCAATACGTGTCCCCCACTGCCGGCCTGACGCCAGGGCAGCTCCTCTCCGGTACGGGTGTCCCCTCCGGCGGCTACATTTCACCAACAGGCGGAGTCAACGTTGCCGCCGCCACGGTACAGATGTCGGCCGTCGCGTCCGCGTCCAGCACAGTGACTCCCACCGGAACCGTTACCAGTGGCAGCCCATTGATCACGGCGGTGTCGAGCACCAGCGGGATACTGCCCGGAATGCCAATTACCGGGACGGGCATCCCTGCCGGCACCTTGGTGACCGGTTTGGGAGTCAATCAAGCCGGCCCCACCATCACGATCTCGAACAACGCAACAGCGACGTCGACCACCACTTCGACAGCGTCCCCGACCGCCTACCTGACCGCGGGCAGCAACGTGATCACCGCGCTGAGCAGCCTGAGTGCGTTCGCAGCGGGCGGCACCGTCACCGGCACCAACATTCCTTCGGGAACAACCATTACCTCGGTCGGCGCCGTCAACACCGCGGTGATGTCGAAGAATGCCACGGGCACCACCTCGCTTGGGACAGCGAAGGCGACGCCGGTTGCGATCCTGCAGTCCGGCAACAATATTGTCGGCAACGTATATCCCATTTCGGGGACCGGCGCTCCGGCATCCGGACAACTCGTCATCGATCCTCAGGGCAATATCCCCCCGGGGACGACCATCACCGGCATCACCTCCAGCAGCTTCACCATGGTGCTGTCGGCGCCTGCCACCGGTGCCACCACGCTGACCACCATCGGGACCTGCACCGGCACCGTGGTCGTCAGCTACGAGACCATCACGCAGGTGACTCCGGCATCGATCTTCACCGGCATGGCGGTGGGGCAGACGATCGCCGGCACCAACATCCCCTCGGGAACCATCATTACGGCATTCAGCGCTTCCGCCGCGACCATCACCATATCGAGTTTCCCCACCTCGTCGGCAGGCACGGAGGTTACAGCGAGCTCCAATCCTCCTGCCCTGTTCACCATCACGGCGGGCACCACCCTAAGTGCCTATGCGCTGCAGAATGTCGGCGTTTCCAGCTCGGTCCCAACCGAAACCGTCACGATCCCCAACATCGAGACGGTCACCTATTCGCTGGGCACGGTAACCATGTCGAACCCCGCCACGGGCACAGCCGCCGCCAACAACACGCAAATCGTCGAAACGCCGGACCCGATGGATGTGGAGCCGTACGATCCCGGGACCGCAGCGACAGCCGCATCCGGCCCACAGCTGGTTCCACAAACCGCCTGGGTATCGACCACGGCTTATCCGGCTGGAGCCATCGTTCAGTACAACGGAGTCACCTACGTTGCGGTTGCGGCAAGCACCAATGCCACTCCGTCGTCGAGCCCGGCCAGCTGGCAGAGCACAACCGCGCCGGCCTTTTATCAGGGCTTCTTCGACACCGCTGGCGCGACGACGTCCAGTGCAAACAACCCTGCCGGGGCAATCTTTGCCCGCACCTTCTCCCAGGTTCTCGCCGACCTCTACGGTTCGACGGCGGCACAGACCTACGAAGGCGGCTTCTTCCCGAACGGGGTCAGCGGCAACATCAACAACGTCTAACGAATGCCGGCAGCCCGATGGATGGGCGGCATTCGCCGGACAGAAAAAGGCAGCAAAAAGCCCGCATCTCCCAGGAGATGCGGGCTTTTCATTTCCACTTGGACGCCGCCGAAGACCTTGGGCCGGGATGTTCGGTCGAGTCACGCTCCGCCGGCCGCTCCTCAGTGCGTTGCTGCAATCGCTATCGCTCCGGCGGGTTCCGTCCCGTTCCCGGTGTTGGTCGATGCCGCCTCGGTGGGCTGCCCGGTCGAGCCGTAGCTGTACATGGTCAGGTCGGGGCTTCCGCCATTGGCGATCGCCAGCAGGTAATCTCCGCTGCGGTCCACCGCCAGCCCGGTCGGCAGATATCCAAATTGAGACGGCGTATACAACGCAGACAAGGTACTGCCGGATGCGGTCGTGCTGAACCCGGAGATCGAGTCGCTGGATGTATTTGCGACATAAATATCCGTTCCCGCGGAGTTGAGGACGACTGCACCGGGCTGTAACGCCGTCGTGCCCGCGGCCAGGAAGGTCGGGGTCGCTTCGGTTCCATTCGAGGTGACCGTGAAAGCCGCAATCTCCCCGTCCACGGCGTTGGTATCGCTGCTGACGACATACAGCAGCGATGTGCTTGAATTAACCGCCAGTGAAACGTCAGCCCAGTAGTTCGAGTTAGTTCCCCCCGTTGGCGGCCCGATCTCCGCAACCAGGGATCCGGTTGGCGCCTGTACACCGGTCGACGTATTGAAGGGAATGATCATGGTTCCCCCGGTACCCAGCGCCACAAACACGTACTCCCCGCTCGATACGGAAGCGACTGCGACCTGCGATGGTGTAGCCGGAACCGAAGATACTGGCGGCGTGATGGAATAGGTTCCGGTATAGGTCTGGTTACCGGCGTTCACCGCGGAAAGGGCCCCGGTGCTGGAGTTGATCGCGAACTCATAGACCGTCACTATGTTCGCGGTTGCAACGCTGCTGAGCGCAAACAGCCAATTCCCATCGGGCGAGACGGCTAACGAAACCACGCCGTTTAGACCCGAGGTGACGCTGCTGTTCAACAACGCCAGCACCCCGGTGGACGAGATCGAGTAGCTGTAGACTCCAGCGCTCGACGACACAAACAGAATCGAGTTCGCGGGATTCACCACCGCTGCCGTCGGAGTAAATCCAAGCGGGAAGGGCGATCCCGAGATCGCCGTCAACGCTCCCGCTCCCACCTCATAGCCGGCCACAGTCTGGGTGTTGGCGTTCGCCACATACACGTAGTCCCCGGTTCCGGTGGTGCCTGTTCCGCTGCTCGACGACCCCGGATAGACCCAGAAGTTGCCGCAGCCCGTCGTCAAACTCAAAGCCCAAATGCCGATCGCCGCCACTGCTTGCCGCAAACGCCTCATCGCCCAATTCCCTTCCCGCTTCCATCTTCGCAGCAATCGCACTGCTCCTGCACCCTCTATAATCGCCGAGGATGCCCGCCCCGTACCTTCGCCGTTTCAACCCGCACCGTTCCGGAGTTTTCGCCGCCCTCCTTGCGGCGGTCCTACTCGCATTGATTCCGGCTGGCCTGGTTGGAAACGCTCAATCATTCGACTCTGCTCCCGGCCAAACAGCACTCGCACTCCCTGCGCTCGATCGCGAAGTCCATGCCGATATGGCCTTCCTTGCCGACGATGAACTTCACGGCCGCGGTTCCGCAACCCGCGACGAGCACATCGCCGCGCTATTCGCCGCCGCGCAATTTCAGTCGCTTGGCCTCGAACCCGGCGGCGACAACGGCACATTCGTGCAAAGGGTGCCTCTACCTGCGCCCCTTCCACCGCCGGTGCGCCAACGCCTCGAAGGGTTTGAGAACACCCCGCGCACCGAGACCTGGAACGCCATCGCCATCCTGCGCGGCACCGACCCCGCCGAGGTTGTTCTGCTGACCGCGCACCTCGACCACCTCGGCGTCGGCCCGGCCAACGCCGCCGGGGACACCATCTATAACGGCGCCGACGACGATGCCTCCGGCACCACCGCCGTCCTGGCGCTCGCCCACGCCTTCGCCGCCGGCCCGCGCCCGCGGCGCACCATCGTCTTCGCGCTCTTCGGCTCGGAGGAGCTCGGCGGCTTCGGCAACGCGGCCTTCCTCGCGCACCCGCCCGTCCCGCTCGGCTCCATCGTCGCCAACCTGGAGTTTGAGATGATCGGCCGGCCCGACTCCGCAGTCCCCGCCGGCACGCTCTGGCTCACCGGCTTCAATCGCTCCAACCTCGGTGCTGAACTTGCCAGGCACGGCGCGCGCCTGGTCGCCGATCCGCATCCGTCGCAGAACTTCTTCCAGCGCTCGGACAACTTCGCCCTCGCCCGCCAGGGGATCATCGCCCAGACTGTCTCCAGCTTCGGACTGCACAAGGACTACCACCAGCCGAGCGATGAGCTTTCGACCATCGACTTCCATCACATGGTCAACGCCATCGCCGCCATGATCGAGCCCATCGGCTGGCTCGCCAACACCGCGTGGCGTCCCACATGGAATCCCGGCGGCAGGCCCTGAATCCCCAAAGTTGTAAATCGCTATTGACGTGCGAGCGTGCCGCTAAAGACGCCGCTCGCGCAGGAACCCGGCGGCAATGTAATACTCGTCGCCGTTAGCTGAGTTGCGGCCGGGTTGGTGGAGGCGGCAACGCTGATGTTTTGCGCGGATAGCGTCAAGCCAATGCCGCTCACGGTGCCGGCCAGGGACGCAAGACCGTTCTCGACGCAGGCGCCATTGGAGAAGGTGAGCGTACCGGTCAGTGGAAACTGGCCGCTGCTATTCGGCGTGGCCGACTGGGTCAGCGTGAGACTGACATTGCCGCTGGCGCTACTCGATGTCACCGGGCCGGCAAAGGTACCGGTCAGCGACGCGATCTCGACACCCACAGCGGGTCCTGGCGCCGTGGCCAGGGCGCAGAATTGCCCGATCATCGACATGGTGCCGGTTGAGACCGTCGTGGGGTTCGCGGGAACGACCAGTTGCACATGGAAGTATGGAGGCGTGGGCGCAAGGGTGAGGTTGCCGGAGGAATCGATGGTGCCAGCAAAGCTCATGACCTGTGGAGTGCCGCAGAGCGGAGTTCCGCTGAAGACTCCTGTGACCTGAGATCCCTGCGTTTGCAGCGCACCGGTCAGCACCCCGGCGGGAGGAGCGGTAATCGAAGTCCCTGCCTCAATCTGCCAGTTGGTAGCCGCGCCGAGGGGCGAAGTCGAGGGGGAATTGGGTTGTACGGCGCAGCCCACCAGAAGCACGACGCAGCAGAGCGCGAGAAAGTGCATTTGGTTTTTCATGGGCACATCATAGACCTTGCCGAGACCTATCGATCAAAAGCACGTATTGGACGATTATCGATCCGGATGCATCGTGTACCGGGTACAAGCAAGCGGCCCATCGCTGGGCCGCTTCCCACACCACCTGAGATCACGCAAGATCGAAGCGATCCAGGTTCATCACCTTGGTCCAGGCGGCAACAAAATCGCCGACGAACTTCTTCTGCGAATCGCTGGACGCATAGACTTCCGCGAGCGCACGAAGTTGCGAGTTCGACCCGAAGACAAGATCGACCACCGTGCCCTTCCATCTGGGCTCGCCGGTCGCCCGGTCGAGTCCCTCCAACACGCCTTCCGTGGCAGCGGACTTCTGCCACTTCGTCTTCATGTCGAGCAGATTGACGAAGAAGTCGTTGGTTAGCGTTCCGGGACGCTTGGTGAAAACGCCAAGCTCGGACTGCCCGAAGTTTGCGTTGAGCGCGCGCAGGCCGCCGATCAGGACCGTCATTTCGGGCGCGGTCAGCGTCAGCAGGTTGGCCTTATCGATCAGCAACTCCGCCGCGAACGCCTCGTGCCCGGGCCGGAGGTAGTTGCGGAAACCATCGGCGATCGGCTCGAGTACGGCAAAGGAGTGCACATCCGTCTGCTCCTGGGACACATCGGTTCGCCCCGGCGCGAAGGGAACCTTCACGGCATCGCCAGCCTTCTTCGCAGCTTCTTCGACCGCCGCGGCGCCGCCCAGAACGATCAGGTCGGCCAGGGAGACTTTCTTCGCACCAGACCCCGCGTTGAACTCCTTCTGGATCGCTCCCAGCTTCTGAAGAACCTGCGCCAGTTCGGCAGGCTGGTTGACCTCCCAATCTTTTTGCGGCGCGAGTCGAATGCGCGCGCCGTTCGCCCCGCCGCGTTTGTCGCTGCCGCGGAACGTGGAAGCCGATGCCCATGCTGTGCGAACCAGTTGGGAGATGGAGAGCCCGGACGCAAGGATCTTCGCCTTCAGGGCAGCAATCTCTGCGTCCCCAATCAGCTCATGATCCACTGCGGGAACCGGGTCCTGCCAGATTTGCGGCTCTCTGGAACCAGCGGGCCGAGATACCGCGAGATCGGTCCCATATCGCGGTGCGTCAGCTTGTACCACGCCTTGGCGAACGCATCGGCAAACTCATCCGGATGCTCCAGATAACGCCGGGAGATCTTCTCGTAGCTCGCGTCGAAGCGCAGAGCCAGGTCTGACGTCAGCATCGTCACCGCGTGCTTCTTCGCGGGATCGTGCGCATCCGGTACGGTGCCACTGGTAGCTCCGCCCTTGGGCTTCCACTGCTGCGCTCCAGCCGGACTCTTCGTCAGCTCCCAGTCGTAGTTGAAAAGATTCTCCAGGTACTCAACGTCCCACCTCGCCGGATGAGTCGTCCATGCGCCTTCCAGGCCGCTGGAGATGGTATTCACGCCGACGCCGTTGCCCAGGCTGTTCTTCCAGCCAAGCCCCTGCTCCTCAATGGGCGCACCCTCGGGCTCGCGGCCGACATACTGGTCAGGATTGGCGGCGCCATGCGTCTTGCCAAAGGCGTGTCCCCCGGCGATCAGCGCAACCGTCTCCTCGTCGTTCATCGCCATGCGCGCAAAGGTCTCGCGAATGTCCCGCGCCGAAGCGACTGGATCAGGATTGCCGTTCGGCCCCTCCGGATTCACATAGATCAAACCCATCTGCACGGCGGCAAGCGGATTCTCCAGCTGACGGTCGCCGCTATAGCGCTTATCGCCGAGCCACGTTGCTTCCGGGCCCCAATACGTCTCGTCCGGCTCCCACGCGTCCGGACGCCCACCGGCAAATCCGTAGGTCTTGAAGCCCATCGACTCCAGCGCGACATTGCCGGTCAGAATCATCAGGTCGGCCCAGGAAAGCTTGCGGCCATACTTCTGCTTGATCGGCCAGATCAATCGTCGCGCCTTGTCCAGACTCGCATTGTCCGGCCAGCTGTTCAGCGGAGCGAACCGCTGCATGCCCGCAGCCCGCGCCGCCGCGCCCGTCGGCGATGCGGTAGGTACCGGCGCTGTGCCACGCCATGCGGATAAAGAGCGGCCCATAGTGGCCGTAGTCGGCAGGCCACCAGTCCTGCGACGTCGTCATCAGTGCGCGCAGGTCCCTGATCACGGCATCCAAATCCAGCGTCTTGAACTCCTCGGCGTAGTTGAACGCCTCGCCCATGGGATTGTTCAGCGGCGAGTGCTGGTTCAGGATTTTCAGATTCAGTTGATTCGGCCACCAATCGGGATTCTTACGGGCTGCACCATGTGTGGCCGTTACCGCGCCGTGCCCCGCCAGGGGCTGCTCAACCGTACCGTGTGGAACCGGGCACTTCATTTCGTCTGACATACTTCACCTCGAGACATTTGTTAGCGAATCATCCTAAGCTTTCTGGCAATTGGCGCACACGCCAATCACGTCCACTGCATACCGCTCCACCAGAAATCCGCCCGGCAGCCGGCTCGGTTTGGCCTGCAGACCCAGCTCTTTCTCTCCGATGTCGGTAATTTTCCTGCATTGCGAACACACCACGTGGTGATGCGGTTCGCCGTTCATCTCAACGCGCACCGAGCCGTGATGCATGCTCACCTTCTGGAACACGCCACTCTCGACAAATAAATTGATGTTCTTGTATACGGTGGCCAGCGAGATGGCCGGCACCTTCTTCTTCACCCGCGCATAGACCTCTTCCGGGCTCGGATGGCCATGCATCGTCTTCATCACTTCGTAGAGCACTTGCCGCTGGTGGGTCACCGCGATGCCGTGTTCCCGGCAGAGTTCGCGAAACGGCTTGGTTCCATTCACTAGCATCAGAGCAAAGTGTAAACGATAAAAGTTATCGCTCGATAAATATACCTGTGGATAAGACGTTCACACGCCATTTTGAAGCTTCGCGCGGTCCTCCCGTTGGTCGGAACGGAAACCTGGCTTGTGACAATCAGGAGCACCCTGCGAGGCCCAATCTGCGTTATAAAGTGATCGCCGCCCGCGCGGTTCGCCCGTCAGGCAGAACCGTTCCTGCGCCTCTAGTTCAGCCGTTCTTTCTCCGTCTTGCCGAAGCGCGCATCGAGCGGCTTGCGTCCGGCGAACCCGTCCTCTTCCGTGTGCCAGTAGGCGATGTCTTTTTCGCCCAGCTTCCAGCACAGCAGCACGGTCTTGCCGTCCATCACGCAGGGAAAGTCCAGCAGGCCCTGCTCCAGGTCCTTCACCTGCACGCCGATCTCGTCGATCTCGGCCAGGGTGTCGCGGGTCTCCTGCAGCGCCTTTTCGCGTTCGGCCCTGCGCCTGGCCGCCTGCACCACGTTCACGTGCATGCCACCGGATAGAAAGATGCGCTGGCTCAGTTGCTGCATCTCGCGTTCCAGCCCGCCGGCCCGCGCGCCCGCCGCCTGCGCCTTGCGCAGCAGGGACTCCAGCACCGGCAGCAGCGTCTGCGCCTCGCTCAGGGTGAATGTCTTGCTCAAGCTCGTATCTCCAGCATGCGGTCCAGTGCCACGCGGGCCCAGCGCTTTACCTCATCATCCACCTTAATGCGGTTCACCACGCGCTCCTCCACCAGGTTCTCCAGCGTCCAGGCGAGGTGCTGCGGCGAAATCCGGTACATGGTCGTGCACAGGCAGCCCGACTCATCCAGCGTAATCACCCGCTTGCCCAGCGGCGCAAACTGCTTGGCCAGCCGGTTCACCAGGTGGATCTCCGTGCCTACGGCGAAGCTCGACCCCTGCGGGCGCGCGCTCAATCAAATCGATGATGCGCTCGGTCGATCCCAGCGCATCCGCCTTCTGGCACACCTCCCAGCGGCACTCCGGATGCACCACCACCTGCATGCCCGGCTGCTCGCGGCGCACGCGGTCCACATGTTCCGGCAGAAAGCGCTGATGCACGCTGCAGTGCCCCTTCCACAGGACCACCCTGGCTGCGCGCAGTCGCTCCGGCGTCACGCCGCCGTTGATCTGGTATGGGTCCCACACCACCATCTCGTTCAGCGGAATCCCCATGGCAAACCCGGTATTGCGTCCCAGGTGCTGGTCGGGCAGAAACAGGACCTTGCCGGCGCGCGCGAATGCCCACTCGAACGCCTTGCGCGCGTTCGACGAGGTGCACACCAGGCCGCCGCGCTCGCCGCAGAAGGCCTTGATGTTGGCCGCAGAGTTCATATAGGTCAGCGGAAGAATGCCCTCGCCGGCCACCACTCCCGCGCGCTCCAGCGCCTCCCAGCAATCCTCCACCTGGCCGATCTCGGCCATGTCGGCCATGGAGCAGCCGGCGTTCAGGTCGGGCAGGACGACCTGTTGCCAGGGACGGGACAGCACGTCCGCCGTCTCCGCCATAAAATGCACGCCGCAGAACACCATGTAGCGCGCGTTCGTCTCCGCCGCGGCCTTGGCAAGCTTGTAGCTGTCGCCGGTAAAGTCGGCGAAGCGGATGACCTCGTCGCGCTGGTAGTGGTGCCCCAGGATAATGGCCTCGGCCCCCAGTTTTTCGCGGGCAGCGGCGATCCGTGCGTCCATGGTGTCGTCCGGCATCACCAGGTAATGGTCCAGCGGGCACACCTCCGCCTCAGCATGTACCGGCGCTTCTTCCAGCACCCCAATCGGGGCTTCGTCCAGCATTAGGTCGCTCACTCTATTCCGCCTTCAGTCTCTGGGTAAGCGCTCCGCTCTGGTGCATGGCGGGCCGCAGCTCATCCGAAACGGGGATGTTGAAAGCTTTTGATTCATCCGGGCTGCAGCGGACTCACTGTGCCGGCTCCAACCTACGAGCCGTTACCCAATCCGCGGGGGTGTTGCCGCCCACTTACGCTTGCGTGGCCAGTCGGGTCACGCAATATTCATATTAGACGAAACCGGCGGGCAGGACGATGCAGCCGACTTCCGGGCCAGACCATTTCGGGATCCGGGCGGACTCATCGGAACTCATTTGTTTCCCTCCCCACCAAAGCCGTATCATAGGGCCATCTATGCCGGGCCTCCCCGACACCGCCGTCATCGTCCTGCTCGCGCTGCTGCTCTTCGGACCGAAGAAGCTGCCGGTGCTCGCGCGCCAACTGGGTAAATTGATGGCCGATTTCCGCCGCGCCAGCAACGAGTTCCGCTCGCAAATGGAAGAAGAGCTTCGCATCTCCGAGCAGGCTGACCGCCAGAAGCAGGTCGCCGCCATCCAGGCCGCTGCGCCGGTCACTCCGGCGCTGGAGGCAACAACGGACTCCGTTCCCGAGGACAGCTACCCGCACGAATCACAGCCTGAACCCTCCATCGCCACGGCGGCCGAATCCGGGAGCGATAACACCCCGGACAGTTCGGTCGATTCTCCGGCTGAAAACGAACCTCCGGCTGCGGCTGCGCCCGAACCGGCCTCGGTCCCCATTGCGACATCAGGCGACCTGAGTATCCTGCCGCCCGCCACAGGCCTTCCCGTGGCCAACTCCTCCCACACCAGCCCCGCTGCGACGGAGACACAGCCGGCCGAATCCGAACTGGAAACCGAGACCCTGCATGGCTGATTTCGACGCCCTCGACCGGGCCCGCCAAGCTGTCTCCGACCGCGCCGAACTCCCCGGCATGAGCCTGATGGAGCACCTGGAAGAGCTGCGCAAGCGCATTATGCGCTCGCTGATGTTCCTCGGCGGCGGCTTCGTCTTCGGCTGGATCTTCCGCGTGCAGCTCTACGGCATCATCAAGAAGCCGCTCGACGACCTGCACCTCGATCTCTACTTCAACCACCCCACCGATGCGCTGAACCTGTACCTCAAGACCGCACTGGTCGGCGGCGCCATCCTCGCCAGCCCGTTCATCCTGTACCAGGTATGGCTGTTTATCTCGCCCGGCATGTATGCCAACGAGAAGAAGTACGTCTGGCCGTTTATGACCGCAACCGTCGGCCTGTTCCTGTGCGGCGCGTGGTTCGGCTACCGCTATGTCCTCGAGAACGCCGTCCGCGTCCTGGTCTTCGACTTCGGCAAAGGCCTGCATCCGCTGTTGACCATCGACGAATATACGGGCTTCTTTCTCTCCATCATCCTCGGCCTCGGCATCTGCTTCGAGCTGCCCATCCTCATCTTCTTCCTGGCGCTGTTCGGCATCGTCGACGCCAAATTCCTGCTGCGCCACTTCCGCTACGCGATCCTCGCCATCTTCATCGTCGCGGCCATCATCTGCCCCATGCAGGATCCGTTCAGCATGTGCCTGTTTGCCAGCCCCATGCTGTTTCTTTACTTCTTCGGAGTAGCCATCGCGTGGTACGTCCACCCGAACCACCGCAATAAGAAGAAAGCAGCACCCGCCGTATGACCCGCACAGCCGGACAAAGAAGATCACTCGTCATTCTGAGCACAGCGCAGAGTCTCTGTATCTGTCTCTTGTCGCTGCTCGCCTTTGCCGCACCCGCCGCAGCGCAAAAGGCTGCTCCCGCTCCCGCGGTCAGCGGCCAGGCCATTTACAACCTCACCCAACAGTTTCTTGCGGTCGCGCCCAAGCGCTTCAACGGTTCGCCCGGCCACCTTGCTGCGGAAAACTTCATCAAGGACCACTTCAAGCCTGAAGCCGCCAAGGGCAACTTCGAGACCGACCAGTTCACCGCCAACACCCCCGCCGGGCTCCAGACCATGCGCAACTTTATCGTCCGTTACCCGGGCAAGAAGGATGGCGTCATCGTCCTGGCCAGCCACTACGAGACGAATTACCCGCTGCGCAATATCGCCTTCGTCGGCGCCAACGACGGAGCCTGCACCACGGCCTTGCTCATCGAGCTCGGCCAGTACTTCCGTGCACATCCGCCGCAGGGCTACTCCATCTGGCTCGTCTTCGACGACGGCGAAGAAGCAGTTCGCGAATGGTCCGACTCTGACTCGCTCTACGGCACCCGCCACCTTGCCGCCAAGTGGTACTCCGACGGCACGCTGAAGCGCGTCAAGGCGTTCCTTGTGGCCGACATGATCGGCGACAAGGACCTCGACATCCTGGAAGAGATGGGGTCCACGCCCTGGCTGCGCGACATCCTGCGCCAGGCCGCCGTCAACACCCACCACAGCGCCAACGTCTTCCAGACCCAGGCCGAGGAAGAAGACGATCACCTGCCCTTCCTGAAGCGCGGCGTGCCCGCGCTCGACATCATCGATGTGGATTACGGCCCGCACACCGCCGCCACGCCCGACGGCTACCACCACACCGCGCAGGACACCATCGACAAGATCAGCCCCAAATCCCTGCAGATCTCCGCCGATCTCTTTCTCGAAACCATCCGCCTCATCAACCAGCGCTAACGCAACTCGCGATAGCATCGTAGAGTGCCCGCCACGCCCCTAAGCGAATGGATCGGCTTCCATGCCGCCCTGCTGCTGCTGCTCGCCGCCGAGTGGGCCTACGCGCGCCGTCAGACGCAGGGCGGCCGCAACCCGCACAGCACCGCGATCGCCTGCACCGTGCTCTGGGTTGGCGCGGCCCTCGCCTTCGCCGTCTTCCTCCGCCATTCGCTCGGCACCACCGCCTCGGTCCAGTATCTGGCGGGCTATGCGCTGGAAGAGTCGCTCTCGATCGACAATCTTTTCGTCTTCCTGCTGCTCTTCCGCCTCTTCGACGTCGAACGCTCCCACCAGCCCAAAGTCCTCTTCTGGGGAGTCGCGGGCGCCATGCTGATGCGCGGTCTTTTCATCGGCGGCGGCATCACCCTGCTCAACCGTTTCCAGTCGGTCTCCTACATCTTTGCCGCGGTCTTGCTGGTCGCGGCCGTTCGCCTGATGGTTCCGGAATCCACCGGCCGGCCGGCTGGACCACCGCGCTGGATTGCCGCGCTCAAGCGCTTCCACCCCGTCAGCCTGCGCCAGGACCGCTTCGTCGTGATGGAAAACGGCCGCCCTACCGCAACCCTATTGCTGCTCGCGCTGATCGCCATCGAACTCACCGACGTCGTCTTCGCCCTCGACTCCATCCCCGCCGTGCTCTCCATCACCCGCCATCCGTTCCTTGCCTACACTTCGAACATCATGGCGGTGATGGGATTGCGCTCGCTCTATTTCCTGCTGATCGGCATGCTCACCCGGCTGCGCTTCCTGCACTACGGGTTGGCCGCTGTGCTCGCCTTTGCCGCGATCAAGATGCTGGCGGCGCGCTGGATCGAAGTTGGCCCTGTTGCCTCGCTTGCCATCATCCTTGGTGTGCTGGCCCTCACCGTCGCCGCCTCCCTGATTGCACCGGGAGAGAAGATGGAAACCGGCTCCTAGCCCCTTACTGCGCGACGAAGCGCAGCTTGCCCTGCTGCACCACCGAGTGCTCCGCCGCCGCTGCCCGCTCCGGGAAGTCGCGGCGAAAATGCGCTCCGCGGCTCTCTTCGCGGCCCAGCGCCGCCTGCACCATCACCTCGGCCACCGCATGCAGATTGCGCGCCTCCAGCGCCCGGCGGGTAAGGCCCGCCGGCATGGTCGCACCCATCGCTGCCAGCCGATCCTGCGCGCGCCGCAACCCTGCTCCCTCCCGAAGCAGCCCGGCGTCCCGCCACATCAGCCCGCGAAGCTCGGCAATCCACGCCTCAACCTCGGCCTCTGCGTCCGGGCCCCGCGCAGTTCCGCCTTCAACTGACATGTGAGAACTGACAACTGAGGACTCGTCCTTCATCGCCTCCGCCGCCAGCGCCCCAAACACCAATCCCTCCAGCAGCGAATTGCTGGCCAGCCGGTTTGCGCCATGCACTCCGGTGCACGCCGCCTCTCCGGCAACGAACAATCCCGGACTGGAGGCACGCCCATGGACGTCGGTCCTGACTCCGCCCATCAGATAATGCGCCGCCGGACGGACGGGAATGAGGTCCCGGGCCAGTTCCAGCCCATAGCCCTGAAGGAAAGCCGAGATTCCCGGAAAGCGCGCCTTCAAATCCATCGTTGCGCCGACGGCCCGCATGTCCAGATAAACGGCCCGTCCATCCCCTCGCGTCCGATCGCCCGCGCCACCACATCGCGCGGCGCCAGTTCCAGCCCGGGATGGTAGCGCTGCATAAACCGCTCGCCCTGCGCGTTCACCAGCCAGGCGCCTTCGCCGCGCAGCGCCTCGCTCATCAAAAACCGCGGCGCGCCCTCCAGCGCAAACGCGGTGGGATGGAACTGCATAAACTCCATGTCCATCAACTCGGCGCCCGCACGATACGCCATGGCAATCCCGTCTCCGGTTGCGACCGCGGGGTTGGTGGTGTCGCTGAATACCTGTCCCGCGCCGCCGCTCGCCAGCAGTACCGCTCGGGCACGCACCTCGTGCAGCACGCCGTCGCGATCCAGCAGCGTTGCGCCCACCACTCTTCCATTGGCGACGATCAGGTCCACCGTGGTTGCCCACTCCATCAGTTCCACCCGCTCCAGCCCGCGCACATGCCGCAGCAGCGATGCCGCAATCTCCCAGCCGGTCGCGTCCCCGTGCGCATGCAGAATCCGGGGCCGGCTGTGCGCGCCCTCCCGAGTGCGCATCAAGTGCCCTTGTTCGCGGTCGAACCCCGTGCCCCATTCCAGCAGTTCCTCCACCCGCTTCGGTCCCTGCTCCACCAGCACGGCCGCCGCCCGCGGATTCACCAGCCCATCGCCGGCGGCAATGGTGTCCGCCAGATGCAGCGCCACATCCTCTTCGCCGTCCATCGCGACGGCGATCCCGCCCTGCGCGTACGCCGTATTCGATTCCGCCAAGCCTTCCTTGGTGACAACCAGAACCTTGCCAGCCTCGGCCAGTCCGGCCGCCGCACGCAATCCGGCAACCCCGCCCCCAACCACAAGAAAATCAACGACGCGCATCTCTTAAGGCTAGCACTCCAGGCGCCCCGATCGGTCTTTTCTGACAACTGAGACGTGACCGCCAACAACTCCGGTGGGATACCATCGAAGTACCGTGTCCCAAGTTCGCGTCACCACTCCGCACGCAATCTACGATGTCATCATCGCTCCCGGGCTGCTGCGCACCCTGTATCCGCGCCTGAAGAAGCTCAACGCCGGGCGGCCGCCAAAGGCGTTCGTCGTCACCTCGCCGGAGATCTGGGCGCTGTGGCATCAGCGCTTCCTCGCCAGCTTCCCGCCCGATGCCCAGCCGCCTGTCCTCTTCCTCCGGGCCGGCGAACGCTACAAGCGACTGGCCCAGGTCGAAGCGCTCGCCGACCAGCTGGTCCGCGCCGGCGCCGACCGCGACTCCATCCTGCTGGCATTTGGCGGCGGCGTCATCGGCGACGTTACCGGCTTCCTGGCGGCCATTTACATGCGCGGCATCCGCTATGTCGGCCTGCCAACTACCATTCTTGCGCAGGTCGATTCGTCCCTCGGCGGCAAAACCGGCGTCAACCTCGCCAGCGGCAAGAACCTGATTGGCAGCTTTCACCATCCCCTGGCCGTCTTCTCGGACATCGACACCTTGCGGACGCTGCCGACGGCAGAGCTGCGAGCCGGCCTGCAGGAAGCCATCAAATCCGGCATCATCTACGACGCGAAGTTATTCCGCTATCTCGAACAAAATACGGATGCGGTACTCGGCGAAGGAGCCTTCTCAAAGACCGGCCCCGACCCCGCTGCGCTGGCTCGCGTCATCACTGCCAGCGTCAAGGTCAAGGCGGATGTCGTCTCCAAGGACGAGAAGGAATCCGGCCTCCGCATGATCCTCAACTTCGGCCACACCATCGGCCACGCCATCGAGGCCGCCACCCACTACCGCAAACTCCTCCACGGCGAAGCCGTCGCCTGGGGCTCGATCGCGGCGCTGCACGTCTCGCTCAACCGCGGCCGCATCTCCCATGAAGAGTTCGCCCGCATGGCCAACCTGATTCTGCGCTATGGCCCCATCCCGCCGTTCACGGTCGCGGCGACCGCAGAGGCAGCAGCAGCCAAGCTGGTCGGCCTCACTTCAGGCGACAAGAAGAAGCGCAGTGGCCGCCGCGCCTTCGTCCTGACCACCGGCATCGGCTCGACCGAAATCTCCTACGACGTCACCGACCAGGAACTGCTTACTGCCACTACGGCGATGCTCGCGGATATGCGTGTGGGAGCGGTGCGTTGATCCCGAGCGCAGATCCCACCCCCGGAGCCCGTCCCGCCGGCACATCCTCGCCCGACGAAGCCGCCGAGAACATCCAGCAGATGTTCTCCACCATCGCGCCCACCTACGACCGCGCCAATCACCTGCTCTCGGTCGGCTTGGACCGTTCCTGGTGGAACCGCACCGCGCGCGCGCTGCGCCCCATCCTGCAGCGCCCCGAAGCCGTCGTCCTCGACCTCTGCTGCGGTACCGGCGACATGACCCTCGCCCTCGACAAACACCGCCCCCGGCCTTCAACGGACAACGGACAACGAACAGCGGTCTCTCCTATCCTTGCGCTCGACTTCTCTCACACCATGCTCACGCTGGCCGCCCGCAAGTTCGCCGGGCGGAACATCGTCTCCATCGAAGCCGACGCCCTCCATCTCCCGCTGGCCGACGCGTCCGTCGATCTGGTCACCTCGGCCTTTGGCTTTCGCAACCTCACCAGCTACCCCGATGGACTGCGCGAGCTCTACCGCGTCCTGCGGCCCGGCGGCGAGATCGCCATCCTCGAGTGCAACCAGCCCGGCGGCCTGGTCGGCTGGCTCTACTCCGCGTACTTCCACCATATCCTGCCGGTTGCGGGTGGTCTCATCTCCGGCAAGCGCCGCGCCTACGCCTATCTTCCGGACTCGGTGATGAAGTTCCCGCGGCCGCCGCAGATGAAGGCGCTGATCGCCGCTGCCGGCTTCAAAGACCCCGCCTGGACCAGCTACACCCTCGGCACCGCCGGCCTCTATCGCGCCACCAAGCCGTGACGCTCGCCGCGTGATATCTTCCCACTAACGCGTCCGCAATCAGGCCAAGCAACTCCCACCGAGGTCGTGAACGTGGTCGACTTCGCCGCGGCCGCCATCGCAGCGGTCGAAATCCTGTGCATCCTCGGCGGCTTCGTCGGGCCATACTTCATGGGTCTGCTTAAGGACCTTACCAGCAACTACCAGCGCGGCCTCACCATGCTCAGCATCCCCATGCTGCTCGACGCTGCCATCATGCTCTGCCTCGGGCGCCGGCTCTCCGTACTCGAATGCCGGCGATCGCTGCGGCAACGATTGCCGATGCGCTGGAGTCGCCGAACCTGTAGCATTTCTCCTAATGAGCCCGACGGCCATGCACGAACCCGCTGCCAGCGCGCCGCATGCGGCTAAACGCTCGGCTGCAATCTTCTCCGTGTTCGCTGCCGGTGTGGTTACGCTGCTCAAGCTCTTCACCGGCATCCTCACCGGCTCGCTGGGCATGCTGTCCGAATCGGCCCATTCGGCCATCGACCTGTTTGCGTCGGTCATCACGCTGTTCTCCGTCGAGGTTTCCGACAAGCCCGCCGACGAGGACCACAACTACGGCCACGGCAAGGTCGAATCGCTCTCCGCCTTCGTCGAAACCGGCATCATGTTCGCCTCCTGCGTCTGGATTGTCACCGAGGCTGTTCGCCGCATGATTCCGGCCTTCCACGACCATCACGACCTGGCTCCCTCGGTCTGGCCGTTCGCCGTGCTGTTCATCTCCATCGCAGTCGATTTCACTCGCTCGCGCACGCTCGGCCGCATCGCCCGCCAGACCCGCTCCGACGCGCTGGCCGCCGACTCCATCCATTTCGCCACCGACATGTGGGCTTCGCTGGCCGTCATGCTCGGCCTTGCGGCCACCCTGGCCGGCCAACGCTTCGGGTTCGGCTGGCTGGAGTATGCCGACCCCATCGCCGCAATTCTGGTCGCCGGCGTCATCCTGCGCGTCAGTTGGCGGCTCGCACGGTACACCGTTGACGCGCTGCTCGACGCAACGCCTACCACCGACCCCACCAGCGACCAGCCGCAGACCAAGGACGAGCTGCGCCGCAATCTGATTCACGACTTGACCGCCATCCCGGGTGTGCTCTCCGTCGATCGCCTGCGCACTCGTCGCTCCGGCGCCAATTACTTCGCCGACATCACCCTCGGCATGCCCCGCAACCTCACCTTCCAGCGCTCGGAGCAGATCACCATGGCTGCCACTGAGGCCGTCCAGCGTCATCTTCCCGGGGCTGACGTGGTCATCCACACCGTTCCCACCGCGTCTATCACGGAAAGCGTCCACGACCGTATTCGCGCCGTGGCCGCGCGCCGCAACCTTGCTATCCACGAGATCAATGTGCAGCAGGTCGACGACGGGCTGCACGTGGAACAACACCTGGAAGTGGACGAGACCATGCCCCTGCGCCAGGCCCACGAACTGGTCACCGACCTCGAAGCCGAGATGCGCTTCGAAGTTCCGACCATTACGTCAATCCTCACCCACATCGAAAGCGAGCCGGCCACCATCGAGCAACCTGAATCGCTGGAGCGCGACCGCGAACTCGAAATCCGCCTGCGCCGTGTTGCCGCCCAGTTTCCCGAGATCCTCGATATTCACGAGGTCTTCGTCACCCGCCGCCGCGCCCGCGGCGGCGACCGTGCCGACGAGCACATCCAGGTAACCTGCCACTGCACGCTGCCCGACGACCTGCCCATGGCGCGCGTTCACGCCGCGATAACCGCGCTGGAAGGGGCGTTCAAGCTCGACGCGCCCGAGGTCAACCGCCTGCTGATCCATCCTGAACCGGCGACCGACAACCGCCGCTAAGTCGCTTCGGGTGTTCACACGCCCTTCTATAGCGCCGCGTGGTGCTCCCGATGGTCGCAACCGAAATTGCGGGCCGACCAGCGGGAGGATCGCGCGAAGCAGGAAAAAGGCGTGCGAACGCCCTACTTGCTGGGAAGCGCGTAGATGACCTCGCCCGGGCGAGTGTAATGCAGTTCCTCACGCGCCTGCTGCTCGATCGCATTCGGGTCGTTCTGGAGCCGAACGACGTGGCCTTGCAGCCGGTCATTCTCGCGTTGCAGGTCCTGCATCTCCTGCTTCAGCAGGGAGGTCTCGTGCCGCTTCTGCACGTAAACGGTCAGTCCGTTCGCCCCGAAGACGACGTGATAGCCGACGCCCAGAGCCAGCGCTGCCGCCGCCAGCGTCGCCGCCCTCCGGCGCCCCAGCGCCAGCCGGGTGCAGCGCGCGCGCAGCCACGAGACCAGCCCTGGCTTCTCCGAAATTGCCGACTTTACTTCCACCCTTCCAGTTGAGAGTGACCGATGGCGCGCGTCAAGGTCCAAGCAGCAAAAGGATGCGCTGGGGGAATCAAGTTCGTACCGGGAGAGTCCCTCGCATTCGTTTCGGCCAGGCTTCCACACCCGCGGCCAAGCCGCCAGCGCACAATTCCGTGCAGCTTGGTATCCTTAACAGGCCATCTTGCATTGCCGCACGGGAACCCTTTCACCGCGTTGTTCTCTGTCTCCGCACTGCGATTTCAATTGCGCCCCTGAAAGGACAGTCCGTGCAATCCACATTCCCGGTCCCAGCCGACGCTGTGCTGATTTCATCCGTCTGCGTCCCATGGGACAGCAATGTGCCTCAGCGCTTTCAATTTTTCGTTTCCATCACCTTGAACCACTCTTCCGAGGAATAGCCACACCATGACAGCAACCAGCACAGCCATTCAGGAAATCAGCATTGCCCACAGCCCCGACTCCGACGACGCCTTTATGTTTTACGGGCTGGCCACCAACAAGGTGCGCGTTCCGGGATTCAAGTTCAGCCATACCCTCACCGACATCGAAACCCTCAACCAGCGCGCCATCCGCGAGGCTTTTTACGACGTCACCGCCATCTCCTTCCACGCCTACCCCTACCTGCAGGACAACTACACCCTGATGGCCTGCGGCGGATCGGTGGGCGAGGGCTACGGGCCCATGGTGGTCTCGCCACGCAAGCTCTCGCTCGCCGACATTAAGAAGACGCGCATCGCCGTGCCGGGAACGCTGACCACCGCCTTCCTCACGCTCAAGCTCTTCGCCCCTGAGGTCGAAACCGTCACCGTCCCCTTCGACAAAATCATTCCCGCAGTCGTCGCGGGCGAGTTCGACGCCGGCCTCATCATTCACGAAGGCCAGCTCACCTACGGCGACAACGGCCTCATCAAGGCACTCGACCTCGGCCAGTGGTGGCGCGAGCAGACCGGCTTGCCGCTGCCGCTGGGCGGCAACGCCATCCGCCGCTCCCTGGGCGAGGAAACCATGCGCATCACCACCCAAGCCCTGCGCGACAGCATCCAGCACGCGCTCGACCACCGCGAAGAAGCGCTTGCATACGCCATGCAGTTCGCGCGCGACCTCGAGCCCGCGCTCGCCAACAAGTTCGTCGGCATGTACGTGAACGAGCGCACGCTCAACTACGGCGAAGACGGCCGCGAAGCCATTCGCAAGCTGCTGGAAATGGGCTACGAGCGCGGCATCATTCCCACCCGGGCCAAGGTCGATTTCGTCGACTGAACAATCCTTCAGCGCGCACCACCGCGAGGGCATTTGCACATCCCGCATGTGCTATTCTTTTCAAGGTGGTTGCGCGCAAGTGGCCTGGAAAAATGAGGCCCCGTCGCAGCATCGCCCCTCCCCTAGAGAGGCCGCAACACAGCGGACGCGTAGCTCAGCTGGTAGAGCATTCGACTCTTAATCGACTGGTCGCAGGTTCGATCCCTGCCGCGTCCACCATTTACTTATTCATTCTAATAGACTTAATGGATAGAATCAGCCGACTGGGACTGGTTCCAGAGGGCCGGATCGTTGCGATTATGGGGCAAAATCGGGCTCCGTGTGGCATACAAATGGCATACTTCTGGCATACTTTCGATAATCGCACACTCCCTGTTGAGCGAGTCGCGTGCGACGCTCTCGGCAGTGAAGGCTGCACCGGATTCGTAAGCTGATGCTCACACTTCCGTTGGCTTGCAGCATGGGCTGTTCCCTTCATCATTTGAGACCGGCCCCAGCATTGACTGGAGCGGGTTGCTTTTTAGACTTTCCGCAGCGTTCTGTTCCTGGCGCTAGTGAAACTCATGGCTCTGGCTCACTGAACCGAGCGAACAGGAGATTCCCGTACG
>CAWBFL010000032.1:0-40823 GCA_963787905.1 uncultured Acidobacteriaceae bacterium
TAAGGGCGGAGCTTTATGGATGCCCGGGATGGGCCTGACTGCTGTGATGCATAGACGAGGACAATGGGTGCCCTCGCTTCAGCATGGATTGATCTGGCGTTTACGAGACGGTCCATTCGGCGAGCATGGGACGCTGTATCTTCGCGCGCATCCCGGGATCGTCCGGCACATGAGCTTTATTGCACAGACTGCCTGCCGCCGTGTCGCTAGTTTAGGAAGTATCCCGGAATGTCTGGGAAAGGTGGCGCATATGCTTTGGACAGTCTTCGTAGTGCTTCTGGTTCTGTGGCTGCTTGGCTTTAGTCTTCACATTGCCGGTGGGCTGATCCACATTCTCCTGGTCGTGGCACTGGTGATCCTGGTTATCAACCTGGTGAGCGGGCGCCGGAGTGCGTTATAGCGACCGCGCCCTGCCAGAGGCAACCCATGCCCGGATTCACCATCTCGCAAGCAAGCTTGGCGTTGTTCGATCGCCTGCCAGCGGAAAAATTCCGCCGTGCCATGCTCATCGTGTTCGTGGCCGCCTGTGTTACGGGTCCATCGGTTCGCGGAGGCGCACAGACATTGGCTGTTTCGGCAGCGTCTGCCACCGCCGGCACGGGGGTGATCGCATCGCAATCGTATTTGACTTACACGCGACCGACGCAGACAGCGACGTTTCACAACTATCTCTTTGATGCCTTCGGGCCGTATCCGATTGCAGTCGCGGCGGTTACAGGCGGCATCGATCAGTTCGATCATTCTCCTCCGGAATGGAATGGCGGCGCTGCAGGCTACGGCAAGCGATTTGGTTCGGACCTGGGGATAGAAGCGGTCAGCACGACGACGCGGTATGCGCTTTCGGAAGCATTGAAGCAGGACCCGCTCTACTATCGCTGTGAGTGCAGCGGCGTCTTTCCGCGCGTAGGCCATGCGGTGATTGCGACCTTCACCGCGCGCACTGGCGAGGGTGGTCACCGCGTCTTCTCGCTTCCGGCGCTGGTCGGGCCGTATGCGGGCTCGTTTGTTGCCATCTACGCCTGGTACCCGGACCGCTATGGAGCCAAGGACGCGTTCCGGATCGGCAACTATAGCCTGCTGGAATATATGGGCGGGAATATTGCACTGGAGTTTCTGTATACCTCACCACGCTCGTGGCTCGCGCGCATGCATCTCACCAGCCGGCACGGAGCTCGTGATCCCGGGGCGAACCAGTGAGTGCGCGCGACCCGAAGGTTGCGGTCGACCTGGGGGCTCCTCCTGGACCGCTGGCGCAGTCGATGTCTTCGACACAGGGCTTCAGTCTCGGACCGATCACCACGTTTCTTGAATGGTTCGGCGACCTGGGAATGTTCTCCTGGCGGGTTGCGCGTGCGGCCGTCACGCCGCCGTTTGAATTTCGCGAGTTGTTTCGCCAGCTCGACGAAATCGGATCCATGTCCTTGCCCCTGGTTGCAGCGGCGGGCGCGGCCATCGGGGCGGTACTCTCACTGGAAGCGCGATACAGCCTGACGCGATTTGGGGCGAAGTCGATGCTGCCCGCTGCGATTGTTTACTCGGTCATTCACGAGACCGGCCCGATCATCACCGGCTTGATTGTGAGTGGCCGGGTAGGCGCGGGCATCGGGGCGGAGTTGGCTTCGATGAAGGTGACGGAGCAGATCGACGCCATCGAGGCCTCGGCGGTCAATCCGTATAAGCTGCTGGCCGTCACCCGCATCCTGGCGTGCATCCTGATGCTGCCGCTGCTGACGCTCGCCGCCGATTTCTCCGGTGTGCTGGTGGGCTGGATCACGCAGGTGATCGCCGAGCCAATCTCGCTACAGCAGTTCATCCATAGCGCATTCAAGGGCGACACGCTCAACGATTTCCTGCCGCCGACCTTCAAGACCGCTGTATTCGGCTTGATTATCGGGTTGATCTCCTGCTTTCAGGGGATGCGCACCCAGGGAGGCGCTGCCGGGGTGGGCCGGGCCGCGACCAGTTCCGTGGTGCTGTCTTCGTTGTTCGTCATCCTGGCGGATGTTGTGCTGGTGAAGTTCATCATCATCTTTTTCCCGTAGGACTGAAGGCGGCGGCAGAAAACACATATGGCGACAGCCTGCACCCATGCGATGACACCCAAAGAAGCCGAGAAAGACGGTCGTGCAGCGGCTATTTCTGTCGTCGACCTGCATAAATCGTTTGGAGTGCAGAAGGTCCTGAACGGGATCAACCTGAGCGTGCACCGCGGCGAGACCCTGGCCGTTCTGGGACGGAGTGGAACCGGCAAGAGCGTGTTGCTCAGGATCATTATCGGGCTGCAAACGCCTGACTCGGGAGCGGTACGCATTCACGGGGAAGACATTGAGGGGTTGGATCTGGATCGTCTCAGCACCGTCAGGCTGAAGATGGGATTCTCGTTCCAGCATTCAGCGCTGTACGACTCGCTGACGGTTGAGGAGAACGTGATGTTTCCGCTGCAGCACCACTGCAAGGAGATGACGAAATCCATGCAGCGCGACCGGGTAAGACAGTTGCTGGCTGAGGTTGGGATGGAGGGGCATCTGGACAAGATGCCTTCGGATATTTCAGGCGGCATGCAGAAGCGGGTTGGCCTGGCGCGTGCGTTGGCGTTGAACCCGGACATTCTTCTGCTCGACGAACCCACCGCCGGTCTCGATCCGATCAGTTCCTCGGAGATAGACGATCTGATTCTCAAACTGCAAACGGAACATCAGATGGCGTCGATCGTGGTCACGCACGATCTGTACAGTGCCAAGACGATCGCCGGGCGCCTGGCCTTGATTGACCAGGGAAATGTGGTGATCGAAGGCAGTTTTGCAGAGCTGCAGGCGAGCGACATCGAGTTTGTGCGGCAGTTTCTCTGAAGCATTCGTAGGAGGGCATATGTCGAGAGCAGCGCGACTGGGAGCATTTATTCTTGCGACCCTGGCAATTCTGGTGGTGGGTACGATCATTATCGGGAGCCAGCAGTATCTGTTCAGCTCCACCTACGAATTGAGGTCACAATTCCTGACGGTGGCAGGCCTGTCGGCCGGGGCGGATGTGCAGGTCGGCGGCGTCCACAGTGGGACGGTGCGCTCGATCGATCTACCGCACGAACCTGGTGGGAAGGTTACGGTCGTGATGGATCTGAGCAAGTCGACCCACGAGATCATCAAGCAAGACTCGGTGGCATCGATCGATACGGAAGGCCTGCTGGGCAACGAGTACATGGCGATCTCGTTTGGCTCCCCCGGAAAACCCGATGTGCGGAATGGAGACATGATTGCCAGCGATCCGCCGCTGGAGATGGCCGACCTGATCAAGAAGACCGATGCGATTCTGGACAGCACCCAGCAGACCGTCACAAATGCTTCGCGGATGACGGCAAGCCTGGCATCGATCAGCGCGAAGATTGATACGGGTGAGGGGACGGCGGGAGCGCTGGTCAATGACAAGCAGCTCTATACCAACCTGGAGCAGACGACGAGCGACGCGCGCGACACGATGGTCCAGGCACAGGCGGGAGTGACCGACTTCCAGGAAAACATGGAAGCGCTGAAGCACAACTTCTTCCTGAGCGGATATTTCAACAAGCGGGGGTATGAGGATTCGGCTGACCTGGCGGCCAATGAGATTGGGCAGTTGCCGGTGGATTTGCCAATCAAGAAGTTCACGTACTCCTCGAAACAGCTCTTCGACAAAATCGATTCGGCAAAGCTGAAGGACCAGAAATCTTTGAAAGCCTGCGGCGAATTTCTGGCTGACCATCAATATGGGTATGCCGTGGTGGTTGTCTCGGCTGGAGCGAATGGCGATGCCCAGAAGGACTTCGTTCTCACCGAAGGCAGAGCGATGGTCTTGCGGGAGTATCTGGTCGAGACCTTTGACTTCGATGGCAGCCATCTACGGACGCTGGGGATGGGCAAGCAGGCAGAGACCAATTCCGACGCCGGATGGGGCTCGGTCGAGGTCATCTTCTATGCGCCGGGCGCGGTGATACCCCCGATCAAGCAATCGCAACCAGTCATCTCATCCAGCATCCCTTGATTGCGATGGGTTCCGGTAATCGCTGTTCAAGATTGCACAGACCCGGCCTTTGCCGCCGTGACACTCTGGGTATCTGCCCCGGGCCTGCTCCAACCCAACGCAGGCGATCTCTGGAGTTCTCGCGTCTTCCGAAAAGGAATGTTGTCATGTCCAGTATTTCGATCGATTCCAAAACCTACCAGCGTCTTGAGCAGTACTCCCAGCGCGCCCGCGTCTCCATCCACGCCGCTGCCAGCGATGCCATCGAGAATTGGCTGGACATCACCAGCGATCCCCGTCTGGCCATCACTGCCCTCAGCACGATTGCCAAGACCCAGCCGGACCCGCTGGCGAATCCGGTTCCGGGCGCACCGGCAGCCCTCCCCCCGAATGTCACCTATATCAATGCGAACCTGGGCCCTTCTGCGCGGCATCAGGACGACGCGCAGGACCAGCCTGGCGAAGCCGGCACCGACACGGCCGAGGGGGTGACCCGATGAACGCCAACCCACACGCTGGAATGCCGCTGAACCTGTCTGCTGTCGTCGCGGCGGCCCCAAGTCTGCTGCCGGCGAGTTCCGCGCAGACTGCTGAGTTGCCCGCGCAGCGCCGGCTACCGGCCTACCTGGCCTGCCCCCGTTGCCACTGCAAGGCGGTTCATCGCTCCCGCCGCCGCGGCCTCGACTGGCTGATTTCCGCCATTGGCTTTCTTCCCGCGCGCTGCTTCACCTGCGAGAGACGTTTTTACGTTCGTTCAGCGCCAGTTGGAGCCAAGTCGCAACCTTCCGCCTAATCCCGCTCACGCTCCCGCCGCAGCATTCCTGCGACTACGCTCGACAGCTCCGGGAAAGATCCGACAGCATTTGAAGCGAATCGCATATGTGCGCGTCCTCATACACTGAGAGTTCGTCCTCCGCAGTGCCCCGCACTACGGTGGCATAACATGCCGTGCAGATCGAGCCGTTCGACCCCTCTTCTTTACGCCGGTGTGGATATGCAGCTACGTTGTCGCTCATCTGGCCCGCCTCTGGATGTGTCTAACCTGAGCGCAGCCGCAACCGCAGTCTGGTCAATAGGGACCACGCCGGCCGAAGCCCGGCCTACACCGCAAAGCGGTTGCCACTGATCTGAAAGCGGCGGGTTGGGTCAACTCCGAGTTGATAGAGGCGAACCGGATCGCAGACGTGGGCATGCTCGTGCTGCGCCAGCTCCTGTTCCTCCCTGGTTGATCCAATGGTCACCAGGCACTCGCTGCAGATCGACTCCGTACGAGAGACGAGGAGGATCAGCCTGGATCGAGATCGCTGCTCACTCCGGTGCCGTGGCGGGATCGGGCAGCTTCCGCGAGATTAATCAAGCGGGATGAGCAATTTGATACAGCGCCGTGCCGGTGACGGCCTTAGGGTAGGAGATATAGAGCAGCCGGGCCACGCAGTAGAAGGATCGGACCACTGGGCCACGCAGGAAGCAATACCGAGGCAGAGAAAGCATTCAAATTGACTGGCCCCCATACGGGGGCCATTTTTTGCTGTCTGCTGCCAAGCGATCCGAGGAACTCAGGCTCAAGCGATTCTGCTTTTCGTTGCAGGGTCGAGAAGCGGGAGGATGGCGGGTTTCTGCGCGTTCTGATCCGGCAATTGATCGAGCAGGACCACATTGAGCAGGGACTTGTGGACCTGGACGCGGCCGTCGAAGGTGATAAACCCGAGCTTGTGAAAACGATTCATAAAGAAGCTGACACGCGCCGGGGTGGTGCCAATCATTGCTGCCAGCGTCTCCTGGGTAATCGGAGGAATGAACGAGTCCGGCTGGCCCGGTTTGCCGAATTCCGCCATCAACAGAAGAATGCGTGCCAGGCGCTTTTCGCTGGAGTTGAAAAGCTGATCGACGAGATCGGCCTGGGCCCGCATACTGCGTGCCAACAGGAACTTGAGGAATAGATCGGCGAATACGGGCTCGTCATGCATTACGCGAATCATCTCGCTTCTGGTGATCTTGAGCGCCGTGCAGTTGATGATCGCAGTGGCGGTGGCCATATGGGTCCCGACGATGGTGGCGAGGGACTCCTCTCCAACAAAATCGCCGGCAGCGAGCATGGTAATGGTTGCCACTTTGTCGCCTTTTGAAGCAACGGTGACCTTTGCGCGGCCCTTCTGCAGGTAGAACACGGAGTCGGCGATGTCTCCCTGGCGAAAGAACGCCTCCTTGGGCTTGAATCCAACAATGGTTCGGCCAAGCCCGGCGCTCGAGAGAAATGCGGCGGAATCAAATGTGATATTGCGGGTCATGGGGAGGTCCGCTCGTTGCAAATTGGTTGCTTAGCAGAGCCGCCCCATTGGGCACGAACTCGCCAGCAGATTCTGTCCATCATCCATTGGATTGAAGATTGGATACTGTTCAATTCTGCTCAGTTTGCAGCGAGGAAACCGCAGGTATTGGAGACCGGGGGGGGCCAAATGCAAGGCGGCAGAGCGGGTAAGCTCTGCCGCCTGATGCTGCATCGGCAAGTTACTTGTGGGCGTCGCCGCCATGCGAGGCGCCGCCAGCCTTAGCTGGACCAGCGCTGTGGGTTGCGCCACCGCCGCCTCGCGGAGCCGACGAGTGCGCTGCCGAGACGTGCGTTGCCGCGACATGTGGAGCCGAGGCCCCGGTTGGGGCACGAGCTGCGCTGGGCTTCGCTCCACCAGCGTGGGAAGATACAGCATTCGCACGGACCGCGGTGGGGTGGGATGCCGGCCTGCCGCCGGAGCCTCCACTGGAAGCGACGCGGCCGGCTCCGCCGTGATACCTGCCACCTCCATCGCTGACGAAGCGATGGCTTCCCCAGCCGTGGCCATAACCCCATCCGGCCCATGGGCCCATGCCCAGGAAGATGCCATTGTAGAAGTATCCCGCCCCGTAATACCCCATGGGTGCACAGGCATAGGGCGCGTATCCGTAGTAACCGTACGAACAGACGGGTTGAACGCCGATGCTGATGGAAATCTGCGGATGGGCCGCTGGCGCCAGGGCCAGGCCCACGAGCAATGCCGTGGTTGAAACCAGAGTCTTGAGTCCGCGCATAGATGACCCCCTTAAGGTGTCTACGGTTTCTTTGGTTGCGTGGGATGCTCGGTTGCGGTCAAGAACGATCCGGCAACGTCAGCCACCATAAGGATTCTGAAACCGTGGGAGGCCTCGCAATGTCAGGGGCTCGTGGCGATCTATCCTTACGCTCTTCACTCTATGCATCGCGATTGGGTGAGTCTGAGCAATAGAGACCATGCCGGCTGGAGTGGCCGAGCGGACTGGTTCTGCACCCAGCTTCCGACGCGCGCCTTATGCTGAGAGACCAGCAGACTCATCGAGCCGGCGAGGCAGGTGATTTCTCGCTGAATGCTTCGATTGCAGGGTAGCTATTTCGTGCAGGAGCAAAGGCGCGAGAGCGGGCCGGGATATTCTGGGCGGGGTACTGAATAACTGTAGGAGCGCTTCCAGATTGCGGCCCTTCTCGTAAAAGGCGTCGGCGTCCACGCCAGAAGGGACCTCGATGCCGGAATACGCACCGCTCATGGCGATGGTCTGGATGGCCGGGAACTGGCGACGAACCATGGAGAGCAGTTCGAATCCGGACATGACCGGCATGTTGAGATCCGACAGGAGAATCTCGGGCTGCTCGAGGCAGATCTCGCGCAATGCGGACAATCCGTCTTCCGCGGTGCGCACGCTATACCCCAGCCCGGAAAAGATGCACGACATCGACATTCGAATCAAGGGCTCATCATCCACGATGAGAATTCGTCGTTTCTTGCAGGACATCAGCCACCTCACTCAGTCTTCCGGTATCGAAGCTAACTGAGTCTCCCACGAAGCGAATTGCCGCGCTGTTCAATTTTGAACAGGCTTGCCGGCACGCGAAGGGACGGTATGGGACGATTGGCCCGCGATGGAGGGAATCGACCGTTTTTCGACGTCTTCGCCCATCCA
The DNA here is from genome assembly GCA_963787905.1 of uncultured Acidobacteriaceae bacterium. Classification (GTDB taxonomy): domain Bacteria; phylum Acidobacteriota; class Terriglobia; order Terriglobales; family Acidobacteriaceae; genus Edaphobacter. The sequence continues at coordinate 7,960 of CAWBFL010000032.1, forward strand.
GTGATCGTGCAGAACGACGTTTAGCAGTGACTTGTGAACCCGGATACGGCCGTTGTACTCAATAAAACCGAGCTTGCGGAAGCGGTTCATGAAGAAGCTGACCCGCGAGCGGGTGGTGCCGATCATATCCGCCAGCGTCTCCTGTGAGATTTTGGGGATAAACTGCTCCGGGTCCCCCGGCTTGCCGAACTCCGCCATCAGCAGCAGGATGCGGGCCAAGCGCTTCTCGCTGGAGTTGAAGAGTTGATCGACAATGTCGGCCTGGATGCGCATGCTGCGGGCCAGCAGAAACTTCAGGAACAGGTCGGAGAAGTCGTGCTCCTCGTACATTACGCGGGCCATTTCTTCCCGGCTGATTTTCAGCACGGTGCAGGCGGATATCGCGGTAGCCGTAGAGAGACGCAGCCCGGGCACCGCGACGAGAGCACCTTCTCCTACAAAGTCGCCCGCGGTGAGGAGCGTGATGGTGGCCTCCTTGCCGGCTTGCGAAACGACCGTGACTTTGGCGCGGCCCTTCTGCAGATAGAAGATGGAGTCCGCGGGGTCGCCCTGCGAGAAGAAGGGTTGCCTGGCCGCCACCTGAACGATCTTGCGGCCCAGGCCGGCACTCATCAGGAAGGCAGCTGCATCGAATGCGGGTTTTTCCAGCTCAACCATAGCAATGGCTCTTGCGCCGATGGAATCCCAGGCCGCAGCTTCACACTATGTCGAGTATCGCACCGAGGGGGGGGCGTTTTGTAGTTTTTCTAATTTGCTTTGCCGGGAATTTTCCACGGAACACTTGAATTGGGCCTTTCCTTCCAGGGGCAGAGAGAGTCCTTTGGCAGATTGGACAGAGCCAGCCAACATCGCCCTGCGCACCTAGAGCATTATTGCTCAGACTGCTCGGCTCAGTCCCTTCTAAGGTGGGAAGTACCTTGTGTGCCTCATCCTGGGCGTAAAGCACGTGACGCTGCGCACGAGTAGAAAATGGTGAAACACATGAAAAAGATTGTGACGGTCGTGGCGTTATTGAGCCTGGGAGTAGCCAGCGTTGCCCTGGCGGAGACTCGCGAAGATGTGCAAAACCGGCTCGACAATGCAACGCTGGTGCTGCACCAGACGATGGCTGCGCCGGATCGAGGCATTCCGCAGGAAGTTCTGGAGCACGCGAAGTGCATTGCCGTGGTGCCGCATATGATCAAGGGCGGGCTGGTGTTTGGCGCGGAGAACGGTAAGGGCGTAGCCACCTGCCGGACCGAAAACGGATGGAGCGCACCGGCGTTCTTCGAGATCACCGGCGGGAGCTGGGGATTGCAGATCGGCGTCGAAGGCGTGGACCTGGTCATGGTGTTCCAGGGGGACAAGGGAATGCAGCGACTGGAAGACGCCAAGTTCCAGCTTGGAGCTGACGCATCCGCCGCAGCCGGGCCAGTGGGGCGCCATGCTACCGCCGACACCGACTGGAAGCTGAATACCGAAATCCTGACCTACTCGCGCGCCAAAGGCGCATTTGCCGGACTCTCGCTGACCGGAGCCGATGTTCGCCGGGACGACGATTCCATGGATGCATTCTATGGGCCCGAGGTCTCCACGCACCGCGTACTGCGCGGCGAAGTGGCGACGCCCGCATCGGCCAATGCGTTTCTTGATGCCGTGAGAAACGCAAAGGCACAGGCAATCGCCTCGAACCAATAAGCGGTTGCGACGGCATGGCGGGCGCCTGGGCGGCTTTGCAGCTCCCAGGCGCCGGCGATGCGCAGACAGGGAACCTCGGCTCTGGACCATCTTTGTCGTTGTTCTTGTTTTGTTCCGGCTGGGCTTCAGCTTTCACGTGGCCGGCGGAATGATTCATCTCTAGCTGGCGCGCGCTCTGATCCTTCTCATCGACACCCTCATCACGCGACGAAGGAGAGGAATCGGGGGCAGCATCCCAGGAAGTGACTGCAAGACCCGGGATCCGCGCAAGCTTTCACCCGGCGACGCGGCTTGTCATGGCGAACCAGTAATACCGTCGCCAACAATTAACGCAGCGGACCGGACGCAGCATGAACATGCCGAGCAGGCCGTCCAGCGGGCCCGCCTCCGCCTCCGCGAAGTGAACTGAACTGCACAGCGGGCACTGTCGCCGTGACCACAGCATTTTGGGCAGCCGATCCAGCCAGCCTTGCATCGCAAGATCCATGATTTCCTCCTTAACCAGATGACGCCGGCGCGATTTGCCGCCTGCGATTCCCGCGCCGGAGTTCGCAGCCAATTCGCCGGGCAAGTGGTGCTCAAGCGGCGCCCGGAAGAACGAAGCCCCGCATCTCATTCTCGAGATGCGAGGCTCTGCTCTGCATCCTAAGCCCTAGTGATGGCCGTAGTCGTGGTGAGTGTCGTGATCCTCGCGGTCCCAGTGGCCTTCGTGCATCTGCCAGCCCTGCTGGTAGTGGTCGTAATGAGGGTGGCTCCAATAGGCGCCGGCGTACGGTGGCCGCACCCAGACTCCGGGCATCCAGACATAGCGCCCTCCGCGGTCGCCCCAGTATCCCTCAGTCCAAACGAAACCCTCGCCAGGCATGGCGGGCCGCACCTCATAGCGCAGCGGCGGCGGCGCACCGCCGATGTAGACGTGGATCTGAGCGATGGCGGGAGCGGTGAAGGCAAGAAAAGCGATGCCCCCGGCGAGCAGGTTCAGTTTCCAGATTGAGCATTCACGCAAGTTCGGTCTCCGTTTCAGGGTTCAGTGCGACGACCCTTGGTTACCTCTCCAGCGTAGCGTCGCCGGCGGAATGATACTGTCTCAAACTGCTCACTGCTCGCATTCCTGGATGGCCGAAGCGGGGACGCCCGCGAGGGCTGCTGCTGCTGCATCGCTGCGTTCGAGGTCTCCCAGTTGCAGCGGCTGAGCGCCCTGGCATTTGCAGGCAATCGGGTCTCGTGGGCTTGGGCCGGTGTCCTGTCCTTCGCGGCAAAACGGAATGCCTCGACTTTATTTGTCGACTGGGCAACCTTTCCCAGCTCACTTGTGTTCCAATGCAACATACGGAACATCCTCTTTTGAAATTGGAACGCATTCGATCCAAGAGAGGAATCCGTCTTGTTCGTGTCGAGCGACGCCCCATGAGCGCCTCGCGATAACCATCACAAAATTCGATTTGTGGTCGGCACTGGATCTTACTGGTGCCGATCTCCTACGACCCGTCCGCTCTGGCAACTGGTTGCTTAAGCGGATATGGCCCCGTCATGGCGCTATTTTTTTGACCGGCGAAGAACAGCTTCAGGAGGCAGAATGAACAAGAGAATATTGGCATTGATTCGGTTTGCAGGCATCGCATTGCTTTTGGCGGGAGGCGTTGGCGCAAGAGCACAGTTTAACGCGAGTCTTTCGGGAACGGTGGTGGACGCGACCCAAGCAGTGATTCCCGGGGCGACGGTGACGATCGTGAACGACGGCACCCAGGTCACCAAGACGGCGACATCGGGCGACGCAGGAACCTTCCAGTTCAACGAACTGCCTCCCGGCTCCTACACCTTGAGCGTGACGGCGAAAGGGTTTCAGCAGAATACGGTTTCGAATGTGGAAGTCGCCGCGGAAACGCCGCGCAACCTGAATGTGACCCTAAAGCCCGGTTCGGAGAGCCAGACGGTTACGGTCAATGCAGACATGGCGCCGCTTTTGCAGTCCTCGGATGCCAGCATTGGCACGACCATCGACAGCGCCGAGATTGATCGCCTGCCGATCTTCGGGTCCGATCCGTACGAATTATTGCGCACCGCTCCGGGCATCTCGGGCGATGGCGCGCGTTCCGGCAGCGGCACCGCAGTTTTCCTGCCCAACGGCGCGGGGCCTGGCGGCTCGAACTCCGGCATCTTCCAGACCGAGAATCAGGTGCAGATTTCGGCCGACGGCCAGCGGGTTGCCGACAACAACTACATGATTGACGGCGTCAGCGTAGACTCGCTGACCCATGGCGGTTCGGCTGTAGTCACTCCCAACCAGGAAGCCGTCGGCCAGATGACCATCGTCTCAACCTCCTATGACGCCAGCCTCGGCCGCAATACCGGCGCGCAGATCCAGGTGGTGACCAAGAGCGGAACCAACAGTCTTCACGGTTCTGCGTTCTTCCTCTACGACGAGCCCGGCTTCAACCAGTACAACAAATATGGTGGCCCGGCGCCGGGAACCCCAACCGTTCGCAACGATAACGAGCAGCGTACCTGGGCCGGCTCGCTCGGCGGACCCATCGTCAAGAACAAGCTGTTCTTCTTTTCCTCTTTTGAGGAGTACAAGCTGAAGGACCCCAGCTACACCACGGGGTATGTGGAAACACCGCAGTTCCGCGCGGCGGTCGTCGCCAATCGGGCGGGTGGCGTGTCCGAACGAATCGTCGCCAACCCCGCAGTATTGCCGCGCGTGCTGGCGATATTGACGCCCATCTGCACCGGCTTCCGCACCTACGTGACGACGATCGCAGGTCCCTACGGCACCAACGGAGCCACGGTTCCGGCGGGGACGACCGCACAGGCTTGCCAGGTCGTCAACGGCGGCCTGGATGTCGGCTCACTGACGGCTGGCGGCGCCACGCAACTCGGCGTCTTTCCGACCGGCAATACCGCTTATGGAGCGCCAGCACAGGACGTGGGCGCGGGCTTTGACGGCGTCGCCGACCTCGAGAACGCACAACTCTATATTCCCAGCCAGAGCCGCGGCGACCAGTACAACGCGCGGGTCGACTGGCAATTTACCCCGAAAGACCTGGTCGCTGGATCGATCTACCTGACCAAACTCGACAACCTCGGCGCCAGCGCGGCGGCCGGTTCGCGGCCCATGGGCGATGTTCCGTTCAAGCCGCAGAACTCCGCAGCCACGCTGATCTACATCCATACCTTCTCCGCCAGCTGGGTGAATGAGCTGCGCGGCAACGCCACCCGGTTTGCCGACAACGCGCTGAGCGACGGCGGCAACACGGTCAACTACGGCATACCGTACGACAATGTTCAGGATTATCCACTGGCACTCCAGTATGGTGTTTACGCCACCAACACCACGCCGGCCAACTTCGCGGAGAACACCTACGAAGTTCGCGACATGGTGGACCACACGATGGGGGCGCATACGATTCGCGCAGGCGTGGAAATGCGCTTTGAGCAGGACAACGACAACCTCTACGGCTACGAGCGTCCCACCTACGCCTTCGACGGTCTTTGGTCCTTTGCCAACGACGCGTCGGTGTACGAGGCGGTTGCCGCCAATCCGGCGACCGGTGGCCCCGCAAACAGCCAGCGCTACTTCCGTTCGGAAGACTATGCGGCCTTCGTTCAGCACGACTGGAAGGTCACGCCGAATCTGACCATCAACACCGGGCTGCGCTGGGAGGAATTTACGCCGCTGGCGAACAAGGGATCGATGATCAACTATCCGGTCCTGGGGCCGGCGGGAACCGAACTCTCCGCAATGAAGCTGGTCCTACGCAACCATCTCTGGAACTTCCAGCACAACAACTGGGGTCCGAAGGTTGGCTTCGCATACACGCCGGCATTCCTGAATAACAAGGTGGTGGTGCGCGGCGGTTATGCGCTGGCCTACAACCATCTCGACATCGCCCTCTTCAACAATGCGCTGGAAGACGGCCCGGGCATTGCCAACTTCGGCCTCTGCTGCGGCGGACCCGGCAACACCGCGGGCATTCAATATACCCTCGGAACCAGCAACTCTCCGGCCAGCTATCCGGCCAATCCGGCGCTCAAAGAGACGCTCAACGCCAATGGCTTCAGCGGTTGCTGCGTCGAGGTCTATGGCGCGCTGCCCAACCTCAAGTATCCTTCCACCGATCTCTACTCGCTTGAGATTCAGCGCTCCATGGGCGCTGCCACGACCGTGACGCTCGGCTACGCCGGCGCGTCCGGCCATCACTATGCCCGGCTGGTGGACCAGAACTTCCTCTACAACCAGGCCAACACGCCGGTTTACGCTGCATACTTTGCGCAGACGGATTCGGTGGCCAACTACAACGCATTGAACGTCCAGGTGCGGCGTCCCATGCGCAACAACGTCGCCTACAGCTTCGTCTACACCTACGCCAAGTCAATGGATCAGGTCTCCAACGGCGACTATGCGGACGGTTCGGCCAACCAGACCAACCCGGCCAACAACGCCAGCGAATATGGGCCATCCGACTACGATCTGAAACATCGGATTGTCGCCACCGGCCTGTACCAGACACCCACCTTCCATACCCACAACGAAGTCGCTAACGCTCTAGTCAACGGCTTCCAGGTCAACGCCACCTACACATGGCACACGGGGTTTCCGTGGACGCCAGTCACCACCAACCTCCAGACCGTGCCGTTCCAGGGCGGAGCGGCAACGCAGAACGTGGTGCGGCCAATCGGCTATAACGGACAGGCGGGGAGCAGCTGCTCCAACAGCGCGTTTGAGACTGGCTCCAACTTTTCCAACCGGTTCCAAGGCACTACCAACGTAGGCGGAGCCAACTACTTCACGACGATTCTTCCACCCACCGGCGTCTACAAGCCGGGCATCGGACGCAATAGCTTCCGCGGCCCGTGCTACCAGGATGTGGACCTGAGCCTCGCCAAGGAGTTTGCGATCGAGCTTGGCGATCACCACACGCTGCTGCGCATCCAGGCGAATATGTACAACGCCTTCAATGAGCTGCAACTGCAACCGATCGGCAACAACAGCGGCGGGTCCAACATCGCCAGCGCGTATTTTGGTTACGCGCAGGCTGCGGATTCGGGACGGGTGATTGAAGTGCTGGGAAGATTCCAGTTCTGACCGGAAACGCGGACGGGAGGGGGTGCGCGGAGAATGCGCAGCCTCTCCCAGTTTTGCCCACATCCGCTGTTGAGACGCGGTACTCTGGTGCGGCGGCTCATATCGAAATCCGGGGTAATGAATGAACAGTTTTGCCCGACCACGTGCGCTGCGGAGAAGTGCGCTCCCCATTTTGTTTCTGATGTGCCTGCTTCCGGCCTGCGCGCAAAAGCCGGAACCGATCGTCGTGGATGCTCACGCCGCGACCACGGCATTTCCGCATTTCTGGGAGCAGACCTTCGGTTCGGGCCGCGCCATCCTCTCGCTGCGAGAGGGCTATCGCGAGGATCTGCGTACGGTGAAGCAAGCCACGGATTTTCAATCGATCCGTTTCCACGGCATCCTGAACGACGAGGTTGGGCTGTACGATCCCGACCGCAAGACGAAAAACCCGGGGCTGGCCGCGCAGACTGCCGGCGATGCATCGGTCTACAACTTTTCCTACGTCGACCAGATCTACGACGGGTTGCTGGCGAACGGCGTGAGGCCGTACGTCGAATTGAGCTTCATGCCGAAGAAGATGGCGTCCGATCCGGCCGCGCTGCATGCGTTCTGGTACAAGCCGAATGTTTCTCCGCCGAAGGACTATGCGCTCTGGGACGCGATGATCACTGCCTTTGCCCAGCACCTGGTCGAGCGCTACGGCCTGGATGAAGTGGCCACCTGGAAGTTCGAGGTGTGGAACGAGCCCAACATCGACTTCTGGGTGGGGCAATCCGAGACAGTCCACCTACTTTGAACTCTACGATCACACCGCGCGCGCCATCAAGGCCGTCTCACCCCGCTTGCAGGTGGGCGGGCCATCCACAGCGCAGGCTGCGTGGGTCACGCCATTTCTCGCGCACACGAAGGCCGAGGATGTCCCTGTCGACTTCGTCTCGACCCACGTTTACGCGAATGACACCGCCGACAATGTCCTGGGCAGCAGCGAGAACATTCCGCGCGACACCATGGTTTGGCGCGCTGTGCAGAAGGTTCACGACGAGATCGCACACTCCGCGTATCCCACGATTCCGCTCATCTTTTCGGAGTACAACGCCAGTTACGCCAACGAGCCCAACGTCACCGATTCGACTTTCATGGGGCCATGGCTGGCCAACAATATCCGCCTGTGCGACGGCCTGACCCAGAGCATGGATTACTGGGCCTTCTCCGACGTCTTCGAGGAGCAGGGCGTGGTGCGCACGCCATTTTACGGCGGCTTCGGGCTGGTTGCGGCCGACCACATCCCCAAGCCCTCGATGAACATTTTCCGCATCCTGCACCAGCTGGGCGACCGCCGTATCGCGATCGATTCCGACTCTGCACTGGCGACGGAATCGTCTGCGGGCGCCCTTGCGATCGCGCTCTGGGACTATGCTCCGCCCACCGGGACCGGCGCAACTTACACGATGCCCAGCGGCCAGGCGGGACCTGCGAAGACCTTCGACCTCGAATTGAAGAACGTCGCGGCCAACGCCACCGTCGAGGTCTGGCGCGTGGATGACGACCACGGCAATGTTCTGAAGGCCTTCGATGCGATGGGCCGGCCTGCAGGCGATCTGACCGAGCAGCAGATCGCGAAACTTCGTACCGCCGGGGAGATGGCCCCGCCGGAACGAATGCACCTCGAACACGGCAAGCTACAACTTACGGTACCCGCGCACGGCCTCGCCGTCGTGGTCCTCGCAAAGCCCGTAGCGGCTCTGCCAAAGTAGGCGGCATGGATCGTCGCGCGCTCTTGAAGCAACTTTCAGCCTCGGCGCTCATCCGATCGTGGCCCAGCCTTGCGTCCACTCCGGCCGCGCAGACCCGTCCCTCCGCGGGCGAGGCGTTACTCGATGATCTTCAGCGCCGCGGCTGCCTCTACTTTGTCGAGCAAGCCAGCCCGCACACCGGCCAGGTGCTCGACCGCGCCAGATGGGTCAACAGCGCGGGCGGCCTCGATGCCCGCAGGATGGCCAGCATTGCCGCAACCGGCTTTGGGCTGTCCGCGCTTTGCATTGCGGAGAAGCGCGGGTATCAGCCCACGGTGCAAGTGGTCGAGCAAGTCCGGCGCACACTGCGCTTCCACTGCGACATTCTGCCCAACCAACATGGCTTCTTCTCCCACTTCAACGACATCGAGACCGGTGAGCCGTGGCACAACAGCGAGATCTCCTCCATCGACACGGCGCTTCTACTCTGCGGTGTACTCACGGCGCGCGCTTACTTCCACCAGGACGCCGAGATCGTGCGCCTTGCCACCACCATCTACGAACGCGTCGACTGGCCGTGGATGCTGAATGGGGAAAAGACGTTCTCGATGGGACTGCGCAATGGGGCGTTCCTCAAGTCACGCTGGAATCATTATTGCGAATTGATGATGCTCTACCTGCTGGCGCTGGGCTCGCCCACCCATCCCATCGATCTCGCCTGTTGGGATGCGTGGACGCGGCCTGTGATGCACTATGCCGGCTTTGACTATATCGGCGCGGCTGACCCGCTCTTCGTGCATCAATACAGCCACGCCTGGTTCGACTTTCGCAATAAGCGCGACCGTTACGCCGACTACTTCGCTAATTCCATCCTGGCCACCCGCGCCCATCAGGCCTTCTGCCTTTCGCTCGGCAAGCCGTACTCCGCCGACTACTGGGGCATCTCCGCGTCCGACTCGCAGCATGGATACACTGCCTGGGGAGGGCCGGGAAGCCGTGACGGCGGCGGCGTGGCCGCGGGCTTCGGCGGAATCGATGGTTCGGTGGTGCCCTGCGCGGCTGCCGGCTCGCTGCCATTTCTGCCGGCGCAATGCCTGCAGGTTCTCCGCGCGCTCAAGGATCGTTATTCCAAGTATGCCTGGGGGCGATACGGCTTCTGCGATGCTTTCCATCCGGACGCCCAATGGTACGATCCCGACGTGCTCGGGATTGACCTCGGCATCGGCATCCTGATGGCCGAAAACTTTCGCACCGGCCTGGTGTGGGAGACCTTTGCGAAGAACCCCGAAGTCCCCGTTGCGATGCAAAAAGCCGGCTTCCACGCGCTTTAGTTCGCCTTCGCGATCGAGAGGAGCGGGATCGGTTCCGGCGAGGGCGGCAGCTCAGGGAATTGCCCGCACCATGCCGCCATCCACTCGCACTGCTGCTCCGTTGGTCGCAGAAGAAGATTCGCCGGCCAGGTAGGTTGCCATCGCAGCGATTTCGTCGACTGTGGCAAAGCGCTCCAACAGGGACGAGGGGCGAACGTGCTGAAAGAATTCCTTTTCGACCTGATCCTTCGACTGGTTCTGCTGTTTTGCCATTGCGTCGACAAAACCGCCCACGCCTTCAGACGCGGTAGGTCCAACGAGAAGGCTGTTGACCGTCACGCCGGTTCCCGCGACCGACTCGGCGATCCCGCGCAATGGCGACCTGTGCCGTCTTGGTCATGCCATAGTGCACCATCTCGGCGGAATCTGCACCGCCGACTCGCTTGAGATAAAGAGAATGCGGCCCCAGTTCTGTTTCAGCATGTTTGCGAGATAGTGGCGCGAGAGCCGCACTCCGCTCATCACATTCACCTCGAAGAGGCGATACCAATCCGCGTCGGGAATCTCCGCAAATGGCTTTGGCTCGAAGATGCCCACATCGTTTACCAGCACGTCCACCGCGGGCAGTTTTGCGATCAGTGCGTCGGCGCCGGCCGCACTCGAGAAATCGGCCACGATGCCGGCTACGCTACTGTTCCGGACCTGCGATCGAATTGCCGCGATCGCAGTGTCGACTCGTTCCCGCGTGCAGCCATTCACGTACACATGCGCACCTTCCTGGGCAAGCGACGACGCGATCGCAAATCCGATGCCGACGATCGATCCGGTTACGAGCGCGGCTCTTCCATCCCGTTTGAGGTCCACCAGCTATCCTCCAGGACAACGCCAGCAGCGCTTCAATGCGGTGTGAGTCTCCGGCCAACCCAGATATGTTTGCGTCGAAATATCGACGGCATCCGTGGGTGTCATCCGGGCTGGCAGGTTGTGCCGGCATGGGGGTTGGCGAAGGTATCCTGGTTTTCTTCCTCGCTTCTGTCGAGGCATGCGAAGTCCTTCTCCACCATGAGCGCGAGCGTCCCGAGGGTTCCCAGGCTGATCTCCTCGGCGATTCCGACCTGATCCGTCACGCCCCACACATGCGCCTGGTCGGGGGGAAGCAGAACCGTCACTCTACTGTCTGCGTAGTGCACCGCAGGACTCTTTGCCAATGGCTCCTGCTTTAGCGCGTACGTGAGCTTCGCTCCGGCCGCGGGTGCGAAGTGGATGGTCTCTTCCAGGCAGTCCCCGGCCAGAATTCTGGCCAACTCTGACCGCGACACTCTCAAGCGCAGCGAATTCCCCTTGATTCGTAGCTTCATTCCGTGACTCCTGCCGGTGTTGATGTATAGCCGTCGATGCGTTCGCGGCCATGATAGATGTTGAAGTGATCGTCGCGCAGGAACCCCACCAGAGTAATGTCAAACTCTTTTGCGACCTGGACTGCAAGGCTCGATGGAGCCCCTACGGCGGCCACCATTGGGATTCCGCCCATCAGTGCTTTCTGCAACAACTCAAAGCTGGCGCGCCCGGACAGCAACAACAAGCGGTCACGCAGAGGGGTGCGGTCCGCGAGGAATTCGCAGCCGATCAGCTTATCCACCGCGTTGTGCCGGCCCACGTCCTCGCGCAGCGACAGCAGGTTTCCATTGGAGTCGAAGAGCCCCGCGCCGTGCAATCCTCCGGTGCGCTCGAAGACCCCCTGCGACGCGCGAAGGCGGCCAGGGAGACCGCGGAGCACCTCTGCGTCTACGCGGAATTTGTTCGCCGCACGCGGTGGGCAGACCGTGCGCAGCGCGAGAAGCGACGCTTTGCCGCAGATGCCACAACTCGATGTCGTATAGAAGTTGCGCTGAAGAGTGGCCATGCTGACCGCAACCTCCGTGGCCAGGTCGACTCGAACGACATTCTGCCTGGAACCGAGCTTGAGCGTATCCATCGCATGAGGAGGCGCCTCCGGCTCGTTGAAGGGGCGTCCGGCGTAAGCAATCTGCTCGATATCGTTAGCATCCTGGATCACCCCCTCGGTCATCAGGAAGCCGGCTGCGAGATCGAAGTCGCTGCCTGGGGTTCGCATGGTGACCGAGATCGATCGCGTGACCCGAGAATTCGACGGCCCATAGGTGAGCTGGATCTCCAGAGGCTCTTCAATCGCAAGATTGTCCAGTATCTGCTGCGATGTCCGGCCGGTGACCCTCTCGACGGCCACCTGCCGCGTAGAGTCAACTGTGGCATCAGATGGCGCGAGCACGGGGGAGGCATTCGTTGTCGTAACTCTAGTCTCCATCCGTACTGCTCCTTGAGTGAGTTGGATGCCCGAAGTGCGGTAAGTATTCATCCCTTCCAGCAATGCGTACCGGGCGAAATCGGGTGGCATGCGACCGGCGCGCCGGTGGGGCGGATCGACACTCCGTGCTGCTGATCGACGGCGTTCATGGCAGCGATGCTGTTCATGATAGAACTCCGCATGACCTGCCGCGAGTCCTCGATGGCCCCGGCAAGCTGCTCGGCAAGATGAGTCTCGATCGAAATCGATTGTCTCGGAGCCTCGTCGCTAAGCGGGGCGAGACCCTGCCGGCACGAGCCGGTTCAAAATTGGCCAGGATTGTCTGAATTCGCCGAAGAGTGTCAGCGGATTGACACGGAGTGACGGACCGGGGTCCCGAGTTGACTCAGCGCGAGCACCCAACCCTATGAAAAACAAATGGTTGTCCGTCGATTGGGGGGTGGCCCGGAAAGTGCTTCTCACAATGCAGAACGGCGCCGAGCAGAGCATCGCAAAAGGCGCCGGAGCGGCTGCTAACGACCGAGCCAGAAAGCTTTACGCATCCAAGACTTATGGAATACCATCCAAAAGCCAATTGTGGAGGGTGGAGCGCCTATGACAACCACCATTGACGGCAGGCCGCAGGCGATCCAGCCTGGAGAGCGTCTGATTGACCTGATCAACCGTTGCGGCATCGAACTGCCGCAGGTGTGCTATCACCCTCAGCTGGGACCGATTCAAAGCTGCGATACGTGCATGGTCGAGGTCGACGGGAAGCTGCAAAGGGCCTGCGGCACCGTGGCCGCGGACGGGATGAACGTGGTTACCACCTCGCCCGGTGCGGACCAGGCGCGGCGCGAGGCGTTCGACCGCATCCTCGGCAATCACATGCTCTACTGCACCGTCTGCGACAACAACAACGGCAACTGCACCGTGCACAATACCACGAAGCTGCTCGCGGTCGAACATCAGGAGATTCCGTACAAGCCCAAGCCCTATGCAGTGGATATGTCCAACCCCTTCTATCGCTACGATCCCGATCAGTGCATCCTGTGCGGGCGCTGCGTGCAAGCGTGCCAGACCCTCGAGGTCAACGAAACCCTCAGCATCCGGTGGGAGGATGAGCACCCCCGCGTGTTATGGGACGGCGGCGTTCCGATCGGCGAATCGAGTTGTGTCTCCTGCGGCCACTGTGTCACGGTTTGCCCCTGCAACGCGCTGATGGAAACGTCGATGCTCGGAGAGGCCGGTTACTTCACGTCGCTCTCCAAGCCTGCCCTCGACGGCATGATCGATGTGGTGAAGGGAATTGAACCCGAGGTTGGCTATGGCGCGATTCTTCAGCTCTCGGAGATGGAATCGCACATGCGCGAATCGCGCATCAAGCAAACCAAGACGGTTTGCACCTACTGCGGAGTCGGCTGCAGCTTCGATGTCTGGACGAAAGGGCGCGACATTCTGAAGGTCGAGCCGCTGCACGGCGCGGCGAACGGTGTTTCAACCTGCATCAAGGGCAAGTTCAGCTGGGGACACATCAACAGTCCCGACCGCCTCACCAGTCCGCTCATCCGCGAGGGAGATCGTTTCCGCGAAGCTTCCTGGGACGAGGCTCTCAGTCTGGTGGCGCGGCGCTTCAGCGAAATCAAGGCTGCTACCGGGCCTGACTCCCTGGCCTTCATCTCTTCGTCGAAGTGCACGAATGAAGAGAGCTACCTGATGCAGAAGCTGGCGCGCGCTGTGATCGGGACCAACAACATGGACAACTGCTCCCGCTACTGCCAGGCGCCCGCGACCACGGGGCTCTTTCGCACGGTTGGCTATGGTGGCGACTCGGGCTCGATCCACGATATCGAACAGGCCGGCCTGGTCGTGATCATCGGCAGCAATACGGCCGAAAGCCATCCGGTGATTGCGACGCGGGTGAAGCGTGCCCACAAGATGCACGGCCAGAAGCTGATTGTCGCCGACCTGCGGGAGAACGAGATGGCTGAGCGGGCCGATGTCTTCCTGCATCCGCGGCCCGGCACCGATCTGATCTGGCTTTCGGCGGTGACCAAGTACATCTTCGACAAGGGACTGGCCAACCAGAAATTCATCGACCAGTGGGTGCATCGCGCCGACGAATTCAAGAAAAGCCTGGAGTCCTTCACGCTTGAAATGGCCAGCGAGCGATGCGGGCTTGCGGTCGAGACTCTGACCAAGGTCGCCCACATGATCGCGGAGGCGGACGGTGTATGTGTTCTCTGGGCTATGGGCGTGACGCAGCATTCCATGGGCTCCGACACCTCGACGGCCATCTCGAACCTGTTGCTGGCCACCGGAAACTATATGAGGACAGGGACCGGCGCGTATCCCCTGCGCGGCCACAATAACGTGCAGGGGGCCAGCGACCACGGCGCAATGCCGAATTACTTCCCGGGCTATCAGAAAGTGGACGACCCGGAGATCCGCGCCAAGTTCGAGAAGGCCTGGAATGTGTCTCTGCCGCCGAAGCCGGGTCTCGACAACCACATGATGATCGACGCCATCCACGAGGGCAAACTCAAGGCGATGTACGTCTTCGGCGAAGAGATGAGCCTGGTCGACTCCAACGCGAACTTCGTTGCGGATGCGCTGTCGAAGCTCGACTTCTTTGTCATGCAGGAGATTTTCTTCAGTGAGACCTGCCGTTTTGCCGACGTCATTCTGCCGGCCTGCCCCAGCCTGGAGAAAGATGGCACGTTCACCAGCACCGAGCGGCGCATTCAGCGTCTCTACGCAGGTCTTCGAACCCCTTGAAGGCAGTCGCCCCGACTGGCAGATCATTCAGGATATCGCCAACCGGCTCGGCGCCGGATGGAAGTACGAGCATCCATCGCAGATCTATGACGAGATCGCTCCCCTTACTCCGTTGATGGCAGGCGTGACCTACGAACGCCTGGAAGGCTACAAGACGCTGCAATGGCCGGTGGCCGAAGACGGAAGCGATCAGCCGCTGCTCTACACCAGGCAGTTCAACTTCCCCGACGGCAAAGCGAGCTTCTTCCCAGTGCCATGGTCGGAGCCGACCGATCAACAGGATGCCGAATACGACCTGCACCTGAATAACGGGCGCCTGCTGGAGCACTTCCACGAAGGCAACATGACGTATCGCACCGAGGGGATTCGGGAGAAGACTCCGTGCACGTTTATTGAAGTTTCGCCGGAGCTTGCCGGCGAGCGGGGAATCCAGACCGGAAGCTGGCTGCAACTGACGTCGCGCTATGGGAAAGTGCGCGCGCAGGCGGTGATTACCACGAGAGTGCAGGGCAAGGAGCTGTACATGCCGATGAACTCGACGGATGAACCCGTCAATCGCCTGACCAGCAGCCACACCGACAAAGCAACTCACACCCCCGCCTACAAGGAAACTTCTGTGCAGCTTCGAGTGTTGGGGGAAGTCGGCGAGGATCCGTTGCCGCGCACCAACTCCCGCCATGGCCATCCGACACCGCAGACGGGTGTCGAGGTGGAGCGCAAGTGGAAGCGCAAGGATTATCGCCAGCCCGGCGATCAACTGGTTCAGATCCAGACCCGCTAGCTGCGCTGGCGGTCAAGGAGGTCAAGAATGGCTCAACCGATTCCTCTTCAACTGCCGCCACGCGATCCCCGCGAGGAGTTGCGCAAGCGGCTCGATCAAGCCCCAATTGAGCACGCCGAGGCCTTGCTCGACTCGTACGAACTGCTGCAGCAACTGCACGACCACGGCGTGTTCGAACTCCTGCGCGGTGCGTTGAGCGCGAGCGACAAGCTGATTGAAACGGCAGTCGACGCGTCCAAATCCGATGAATCGGTGCGCGCGATTCGCAACGCCATCATTCTTGGCAAGATGCTTGGCGCGATCAATCCGGAGGTTCTTCAGTGCGTCGCGCTGGCCGCGGGAGAAACGCTGGGATGCTACGAGAAGCCGGTCATCGAGCCGCCGGGGCTGTTCTCGCTTCTCAACCAGTTTCGCCATAAGGAACTGCGCAGGAGTATCGCCCTCATCAACCGCTTCCTGGAGAAGCTCGGGGATCAAATTAAATTGCGTGGGAGTTGCCAATGACACAGATTGAATCGGTACGCGAAGGAAGCACGCCGAGCACGAATCGCTGGGGAATCGCAGCCGCAGGTTTCCTGATGCAAATGGCTCTGGGAGCCGTATACGCGTGGAGTGTCTTCAGGATTCCGCTGGCAAAACAATTCCACTGGTCCATTGAGGAAGTGACTCTCACCTTCACCATCTCCATCTTCGTGCTGGGAGTCTCATGCTTCTTCGGCGGTCTTTGGCTGAATCGGAAAGGGCCTCGTGTCGTCGCCCTCACGGGCGGATTTCTTTACGGCCTCGGCGTCTTCCTGGCCAGCCTCTCGGCCAACAAGCTATGGTGGCTGTACTTGAGCTATGGATTGATCGGGGGAATAGGAGTCGGATTCAGTTACATTGTTCCCATCGCCGTACTGGTTAAGTGGTTTCCAGATCGCCGGGGCCTCATCACCGGCATTGCCGTTGGCGGATTCGGAGCCGGCGCGCTGGTCACTGCGCCTGTGGCTACGCGCCTCATCCAAAGCGTCGGCGTGTTGCAGACGTTCGCATACCTTGGCGTTGCGTATCTCGTCATCACCATGGCCACCGGCTACTTCATGCAGAACCCGCCGGACGGATGGAAGCCGGCAGGCTGGGCTCCCAGCGCCGTACAGACGTCGCAGCGGGCGGCCATGGACTATACGCTTGGCGGCGCTCTTAAGACGTGGCAGTGGTGGGCCCTCTGGGCGCTGTTGTTCCTGAATACCTCGGCGGGCATTTCCATCATCTCGCAGGAATCGCCGATCTTCCAGGAGATCGCCAAGGTTGGCGCGGCGGTGGCTGCGGGAATGGTCGGTATTGCCAGCATCGGCAACGCCGCAGGCCGAATCTTCTGGGCCTGGGTCTCCGATGCCATCACCAGACGATGGACATTTGTAACCATGTTTCTACTTCAGGTCGGTCTGTTTTGGATTCTGCCAGGCATCTCTTCGGCGGCAATTCTCACCGTCCTGTCGTTTGTCGTGCTGATGTGCTACGGGGGCGGTTTCGGCACCATGCCCGCCTTTGCCGCCGACTACTTTGGATCGAAGAATGTTGGGCCCATCTACGGCCTGATGCTCACAGCCTGGGGTTCCGCAAGCGCATTTGGCCCATTGCTGATCGCGCACATGCGACAGACCACCGGTTCTTATAGCAGCGGTCTCCATGTGATTGCATGCATCATGCTCGTATCCATCGTGCTGCCCATCTTGATCTCTGCGCCCGGGGCAGCCCGGGAGAAGGCCGCAATGCAGGATCGCGCCGTCCCGCTATCCGCCAGGCGGTAGCGGCTCATCTTTGAATCGGCATGGACAAAAGTGCGGGCTTTGGCCCGAACAGAACCCGTGCACAATTCAGATTGAGACGATGCGAAGAGGCCAGCAAGCCGGGAGGGCTATCTAAGGCCGGAGCAATGCCAGGACCGAAGACAGAGCAGCGGATCCGCGAAGGATTCCCGGACTGAGGAATGTCGCCGATGGAGACACGTTCCCGACCCGATCGAGAATGCCAACTTACGCAACTGAAATCTATAGATCGATCAGTGGAAATACAACGCGGAAAGCGGAGCCCTTTTGCTGCTCACTGTCGACCAGCAGGTCAGCGCGATGCATGTCGGCAATCCACTTTGCGATCGCGAGACCCAACCCATTGCCTTCCACCTGGCTGCGCGATGGGTCGGCGCGATAAAAGCGATCGAAGATGTGTGGCAAATCAGATTGCGCGATACCAATCCCGCTGTCGCGAACAGTGAGAGTAGCCCGGCCGGCGACGGTGCCGAGAGCCACGTCAATCTGCCCCGGTGCCGGCGTGTATTTGAAGGCATTATCCAGCAGTATCCAAAGGAGCCTGCGGAGGCTCGCGAAGTCTCCCAGCACCTTCACCAGCGATGTCGGAGCATTAGAGACCGATAGCGTGAGATTGCGCGCTACGGCGAGAGGCCGGGCGAGGCTGCACACTTCCCGAACCACTGCGTCGAGGTTGACCGGTTCCAGGACCGTATCCGCCGAGTTGGAGTCAGCACGAGCCAAGGTGAGCATTCCCTCAAGTAGATCGGCAGCCTTGGCGCTTTCTTCGACGATATCCTCGAAGGCCCTGCGGCTAACCGGGTCGGTATCTGGATTTCTTAGCGCGACCTCCGCCACGGTGCGGGTGAACGAAAGCGGCCCCCGCAGTTCGTGCGAGGCGTCAGCAGTGAAACGCTTGATCTGGTTTACCGCCGAATCCAGCCGCTGCAGCATCGCGTTGCAGGTCTCGGCGAGGCGTTGTAATTCATCGCCGCTTTTCGTAACGGGCAGCCGTTGGGAAAGATTCCCGATGCTGATGGAGCGGGCCGCGACCGTGATTCTATCTACTGGTTTCAGCGCGCGGCGGCTCATCCAGTAGCCGCCCAGGGACGAGACCAGGAGCAACACCGGGACGGAGGTGAGCAGGCCTCGCCAGAAGTTCTGCAGGATTACCAGGTTTCCTGCCTCAGGCGCGGCGGCCAACAGGACCAGGGGGCGCCCTGCAAGCGAGTAAGAACGTGCAATCACCCAATACGGCTGGCCTGCCGAAACCACATGCACAAACTGCTCTGCCTTGCCGCCGCTTGCGACCGGCCACGGGAAAGCCGAAGCTGCCGAAGACGGTGAGGGATAGGCGCGGCTGCCATCGGCGTTGAAGATTTCCGCCAAACCATTTCCGGTCGCGTGCGCAAAGTCCTTGAAATCCTGCCGACGGTCTTCTTCGCTTTCACCCTGTGTCTTGGTTAACAGGTCCTGCAGGCGATCGACGCGTCGCGCGAGCGTCTGGTAGCGGTCCGCCTTCAGCGTACTCTTGAGGTTCTGCCACATGACCAATCCAAAGAGCACCCAGCCGAAGAAGAAAATCCCTCCGAACCATAGGGTCAGGCGCAGCGAGATGGATGCAGGCGTCCTGATCACGCGTCTCTCCGCAGCGAATACCCAACCCCGCGCGCAGTACGCAGCAGCTCAAATTCTCCGGGCTGGGTGATCTTCGCACGCAGGGCGCGGATGAAGACGTACAGACTGTCATAGCTCACATCGGCTTCAGCGTCCCAACCTTCGTCGAGGAGCACGGCGTGCGGGACGATGTTTGGGGCGCGG
Organism: uncultured Acidobacteriaceae bacterium; assembly: GCA_963787905.1. Lineage (GTDB taxonomy): Bacteria > Acidobacteriota > Terriglobia > Terriglobales > Acidobacteriaceae > Edaphobacter. The sequence continues at coordinate 27,217 of CAWBFL010000032.1, forward strand.
CGCATCAAGACTTCGATCAGGGCACACTCTGTGCGGGTCAGCGATGCAATGCGGTTGCCGCGCTGCAACTCAAACAGATGCGGCCGCAGAATCAACTCGTCATACTTCAATTCGCTCGGAATCGGAGCCGGGGCCCGGCGCGCAGCTGCCCGGACTTTCGCCAACAGGACATCCAACGCAAACGGTTTAGTCAGGTAGTCGTCCGCGCCTGCATCGAGTCCGAAGATGATGTCCTGCATGGAGTCGCGCGCGGAAACAATGATTGTCTGCGTGGTGAGCCGATCTTCGCGTAGTTTGCGGATGACGGTAAAGCCATCCATGCGCGGGAGCATCACGTCCAGGATCAACAGGTCGAAGTTGTTGGTTTTGCCGAGCCTGAGCGCGTCCTCGCCGTCGTAGGCTAGCTCCGTGGTATGTCCTTCGCTTTCAAGCGCCCTGCCAATGTGGCCGGCCAAGCTTCGCTTGTCTTCGACGATCAAGACTCGCATGGCTTGATGCTAGGCGGCACATATAAATGTTCGGTGAATTGCTGGATACAGCCGGCTGTTTCTTAGATTGAACTTAGACTCGCCTGCCATACTCCGCTCAATCCAGTACCCCGCAGGAAGCGTGCACCACACAGGTGTAGGAAAGAGGATTTATGCTGTTCGCAGACAAGTTCCGGAACATTCGTGGCATCATTCTGCTGCTGAGTCTTGCATTGGCGTGCTCGCCGGCGTTCGCTCAATCGGCTAAAGGACTGATCGCGGGCAAGGTGGTCGATACGCAGGGTGCCTCCGTGCCCGGCGCCGAGATCAAACTCGCGCCGCTCAATATCACCGTCGTCTCCGACGATCAGGGCGACTTCCGTCTGCCCGAGGTCCCCGCCGGCAAATACTCCCTCACCGTCTCCTACGTCGGCTTCGCGCCCCAGTCCTCCGACGTCGAGCTTGCGGCCGGCCAGACCCTCGATCTCACCCTGACGCTCAAGGTCGCCTCCTCCAGCGAAGAGATCATCGTGACCGCCGAACGTCCCCACGGCGAAGCCGAATCCATCAACGAGACCCGCAGCGCCGACAACCTTTTGCAGGTGATGCCGGCGGAGGTGATCACCAGCCTGCCCAACGCCAACATCGCCGACGCGACGGGCCGATTCCCGTCGGTCACCCTCTATCGCATCGAAGGCGAGGGCGTCTACATCCAGGTGCGCGGAACCGAGCCGCGACTTACGAATGTAACTGTAGATGGCATCACCATTCCGGCGCCTGAGCCATCGGTGCGCCAGGTGCGCCTGGACGTGATTCCCTCCGACATGGTCGACTCCATCGAGATGAACAAAACCCTCCAGGCCAACATGGATGGCGACGGCATCGGCGGTTCCGTGAACCTCAAAACCAAGGAAGCCGGCAACCAGCCCACCGTCAGCCTCTACGGCAACGGCGGCTACACCAACATCATGAACGGCCGCGACTCCTACGCCTTCGGCGGCACGGTCGGCAAGCGCTTCGGCGCCGACAAGCGCTTCGGCATCCTCGGCAACGCGGTGTTCGATTACAACGGCCGCGGCATCGACAACATCCAGCCCGCGCTCGACCCCCTCTCGACCTTCGCCCAGCCCTTTTACGACAGCAACACCATCCGCGAATATCGCTACTACCGCACCCGCTACGGCTTCGACGGCAGCACCGACTACCGCGTCGACAATAACACCACCCTCTACGCCCACGGCTTCTACTCCGACCTCAAGGACTGGGGCGATAAGTGGTACTACTCGCCAGTTTCGACAGCCATCTCCGGCACCGCCGCCAATCCCGTCCTGCCCAACCCCGCCACCAAGTCTTCCAGCCCCAAGTTCTACACCTCCAGCAAGCGCCCCAACGCCTCCGTCGGCACCCTCATCTTCGGCGGCCGCACCGTGCATAACGACTCGCTCTTCCTGTATCAGATCTCAGCGTCACGCTCCTACGAGGTCGATTCCGCCGGCAATCCCAAGGCCGACTTCTCCTGGGTCGGCCCCACCGTCTACTGCAACTACGTACCTTCCGCGCAGACCGACCTCTACCATCCCCACTTCGGCAACTGCGACAACACCAACCAGTCGCCCCTGCTCAGCGCCGCCAACTGGCAGTTCAAGGACATCACCATCTCCAAAGGCCTCGACGCCGAACTCGACCTCGCCGCCCAGACCTCCTACGCCAAGAACTACACCGTCAACGGCCACTTCGGCGTCTTCGAAGGCGGCTTCAAGATCAGCAACAACCACAAGAGCTCCGACTCCACCGAAAACGTCTACGACTCCTTCGGCAGCACCGCGCCGCTCATGACCTCGCTGCTCGATACTTTCAATAACACGGACTACTTCAACGGCACCTACTTCGGCGGACAATACGGCCAGGTCTCCAACTTCACCTCCGCCGAGAACTACACCCTCGCCAACTTCCAGGGCGACCTCGACGCCTACAAGACCGCCGGAGATACGTATCCAAATCTGTTCCATTATGTAGAACGCATCACCGCCGGCTACCTGATGAACACCATCGACTTCGGCAAATTTCACGTGCAGACCGGCCTCCGCATCGAAGGCACCCAGATGATGACCTTCGGTTACAACCTCACCTTCCTCGGCAAGTCCAGCACCACCATGCCCGTCTGCGGCGGCACCACCACCACCAACTGCTACTCCTTCACCGGCGTCAACAACAATCCCTCCTACGTCGATCTGCTGCCCAGCCTGCAGACCCGCTACTCGCTCACCCCCAACTCCTCATTGCGCGCCGTCTACTCCCGCGGCGTGGCCCGTCCCGATCCCTACCAGCTGGTCCCCTACATCACCGAGGATTCCACCGCCAGCCCCGTCGCCGTCACCATTGGCAACCCCAGCCTGCGTCCCGAGCACGCCAACAACTACGACCTGCTCTACGAAAACTACCTCCGTCCCCTCGGACTCTTCCAGGCGGGCTTCTTCTTCAAGCAGCTCACCGCGCCCCAGGTCGAGGTCACCCTGCCCGGCGGCCTCAGCCTGTCCGCCTTCCCCCCGGGTTACTTCCCCGTCTCGGTCCAGGGAGTGCTCGCGCAGTATCCCGGCGACGCCATCACCCAGTACACCAACGGCCAGAACGCCTATCTCTACGGCCTCGAGCTGAGCTACCAGCAGCACCTCAGCTTCCTGCCCGGAGTCCTCCGCGGCCTCGGCGTCTCCGCCAACTACAGCTACACCGCCTCGCGCGAGAAGGGCCTGCCCCTGCGCAGCGACTCCCCCACCACCATCGACCAGGCGCCCAACACCTGGAAGATCAGCCCCACCTACGACACCAAGCGCTTCTCCGCCCGCGTCGGTCTCGCGTATGACCAGGCCAGCCTCTTCCAGTACATGTACGTCTCGCCCACCTATGTCACCGGCGCGGATGCGAGTGGCCTCGGCCCCAAAGGTCCCTCCGGCGATATCTTCACCCTCACCCACTTCCAGGTCGACGCGCAGGTTAGCTATCGTTTCTGGAAGGGCCTCAGCGCCGTGGTTGACGGCCTCAACCTGAACAACGAGGTCTTCGGCTACTACCAGGGCAGCACGCAATTCGTGAATCAGCGCGAGTACTACAAGCCCACCTACACGGGCGGCCTCCGCTACAACCTCGGACACAGCCGGTAAGCTGCAGCAGCGGTCGCGTTTCAAAGGGGGACACATGCCGACGCAAGGTCGTGTGTCCCCTTAGTCGGACCTCATACTGGAGTCGAACTTCTTCGACTCGCACCAACTCCGAGGAGCTTCATGACACGAACCACGGCGCAACGGCTGCTCGGCTTTGCGTGCCTGCTTGCTTTCTCTTCCCCATTCGCGGCCGCACAGGCAACGGCTCCCGCGCCGCATGCCGCAGCCACCGAACTCAAGTTTGTCGTCTATTTCAGCCGTCACGGAGTTCGCTCTCCCACCAGCGCGGCCTCGCAATACAACGCTTACTCGCTGGCCCCGTGGCCCACGTGGAGTGTGCCGCCGGGTTACCTCACGGCGCATGGCTATCAACTGATGAAGCTCTTCGGCGCGTACGACCGGATGGAGTTGGCCGCGCAGGGACTCTTCAACGCAAACGGATGCGAGGACGCGGGCGCCGTCAGCTTTTACGCAGACTCCGACCAGCGCACTCAGGAATCCGGGAAGGCCCTGGCCGAGGGACTCTTCGCAGGATGCCATGTGCCGGTTCAGTCTCTCCCCGAAGGCACCAGCGATCCTCTCTTCCACTTCCAGCCTTCCCCAGCCGAGCTTGGCGCGACCACGCCGGCTCAAGCCGCCACCGCCATCGCGGGCAGAATCGGCGGCAATCCTGCCACCCTCGCAGCGGCCTATCGTCCGCAGCTCGAAGCTCTGGATCATATCCTCGCTACCTGCGGAGCGGCTGCGCCTTCCCAACCCTCCCGCACCTCCCTGTTCGACATTCCGGCAACTCTGTCTACAGGCACAGGCGATCACCTTGCCGAGCTACGAGGCCCGCTGAACACCGCGTCCACCCTGGTCGAAAACCTCCTGCTGGAATATACCGAAGGCATGGAGCCCGCCAAAGTTGGCTGGGGATGCATCGATGGCGCGAAGCTGCGCTCGCTGATGGAGTTGCATACCGCTGCAACCGACTTAACCGAGCGCACGCCGATCATAGCCCAGGTCGGCGCGTCCAACCTGCTGGCTCACATCAACGCTGCGATGGAACAGTCCGTGTCGCAGAAGCCGATTCCCGGAGCCCCTGGCAAGCCGTCGGACCGCGCGCTCTTCCTTATCGGTCACGATACCAATCTGACAAATATCGCAGGTCTGCTGAACCTCACATGGATTGCCGATGGACGCCGCGATGACACTCCGCCGGGAGGCGCGCTGATCTTTGAACTTTGGCAGAACCGCCGGACCAAGGAATATACAGTGCGGACCTACTTCACCGTCCAAACGCTGGAACAGATGCGCGACGCCACCCCTCTAACACTCACTGATCCCCCCCAGCGCGTCCCGGTCTTTCTTCCCGGCTGCAGCCAGGCAGACTACTCCTGCTCCTGGGCCGCCTTCTCGCAAACCATCAATCATGGGATCGATTCTCGCTTTGTCACCGCGAAGTAATGGAGTGGAAACTGTTTCCAGGGCGTAGTGCCACCGCGCTCTGAGTACAGTGCTTCCTTAAACCGCGATCGGGTCCGATGTAATGGACGAACGCGCTGCCAGAATCCAATGGCCTGGAGGCACGCGCTTGGCTCACGCGCGCCCGGAGCGGATTGACCCGGGATCGACTCGCGTAAGGGTGCAGCGGTTTTTCAGATGAGTTTAGCCCGTGACTCGTTTCGCCTGCGCTCTGACCCGATATAGAGCCGCTGACGGAAACTCAGAAAAAGCAGCCACCCGCTACAGTATCCGCTACAGTGCATTTTTGAAGGAATGCGCGAACGCGCTAAGTAATTGATTCATTGGTCGGGGCGGTCAGATTCGAACTGACGACCCTCTGCTCCCAAAGCAGATGCGCTACCAGGCTGCGCTACGCCCCGACTCCCTCAATCTTACCGCACGGAGGCTGGCTTGCCCCGCGCGTAACCCGTCGCCGAAAGCGGCATCAGCGCCGCGGCCGCACCCTTGCAAGCGCGCCCTGTCCGATGCCAGCCAGGCATTTCCGTCCTGTCCGCTCGAGCAACGCCCCGCGCAGATTGGGAGGAATACGGGTAATTCGTAGTTGACATAATGTATTGTAGAGATTACATTATGTTCGTTGTGGGATACTCAGGATGCCCGCAACGAACGGAGGCAGTATGAAAGACCGAATTCCTCTCGCACCGCTGCAGAAGCTGGCGTGGTTCAACCTGATCGTTTTCTCCGTTGCGGCGGTCGTTGTATCTGATTGAGTTCCGTTGCTGGCGTGGTATTTCCATAAGACGTTGATTGCTGCGTCGTTGCCGGCACTTGGCATGTTTGGACTCTGCGGCATTTGGGGCTTCGGCTCCTTCTTCCTCTACGACCGGAGGCAGCGCGCCAAGGTGAGGCTGGACGAGCGCGAAGAGAAGATCAACGAACAGGCGACCATCATCGGCTTTGCGATGGCCTGGATGGTCTTCGTGGCCCTGTGCATGGGGGTGTGGGCGTTTTGCTTTTTTTGTGGTGCATCGCACGACGTGTTCCCATTGGCTTTCTGGCGTTCTGGCTGTCGCTGGATGGATCTGTACACGGTGACCCAAGCCATTGCGTATTCTGGTGCAGTACAGGCGGAGCGTGGCCGATGGCACCCTCTGAGATGGCGCAGATGAAGAACCGCATTCGCAAGCTGCGCTTCGAGCACGGCGAGATGACGCAGCAGGAGTTGGCGGACCGGGTGGGCGTGGCGCGGCAGACCATCATCGCGCTGGAGGCAGGGAAGTATGCGCCGTCACTGCTGCTGGCCTTTCGCCTAGCCGCGACCTTCGGCGTCAAAACCGAGGACGTCTTCCAGTGGGACGGCGACTGAGTGTTGCGCTATCGTGCGGAGAGCCCGGCCAGCCCATGCAGCAGATGCACCGAGAACCACGCGAAGAGCAGCATCGGCACTACCAGCATGATGGCAAAGATCAGGCACAGCACGGCGAAGAACAGCCAGCTCCGCCGCCGCGTGCCCTGCGGATCGGCGAGGCTGCCGGTGAGCAGCGCATAGTTGCGCCGGTTTGCCTTCCAGCCGATGTCGAACAGGTTGCCGAGCACCGGAACCGTGCCCAGCAGCACCTCGATGCCCCAGTTGGCCAGCATCCGCGCCAGCGTAATGTAGGAGACGCCGCGCACCCACGCGGCGAAGATGAGGATGCACGACGCGATGCCGCCGATGGCGTCGCCCACGCCGGGAATGAAGCCGACGATGCCGTCCAGCCCGAAGCGGATGGTGGTGCCGGGAATGCGGAACCAGTCGTCCAGCAGGTGCGACAGCAGATCGAGGTTCTCGTCGTCGAACGCCTTGCTGCCGCGGCGCATGCGGGGCGACAGAATCTCCGGATTGAGGGTGGTTTGCATTGCAACCTCCGCGTGCTGGGCAGCCGATCCTTGCTGGCCGGATTGGTTCGTCGACTGGCCCGTGGCATCCGGCTGCCCGCTTTTTCCGGGAAGGCGCCAATGCTATAATCCTCAGTATACGGCGGCTATAGTTCAGTGGCAGAACGCCGCTCTGTGGCAGCGGATGTCCTGGGTTCGAACCCCAGTAGCCGCCCCAAAATCCTCTCCCGATCGACCCGCTCGACGCCGTACGAGCCCTGCTTCCGAGTCAACCTTGCGCAGATCCCCGCAACCGCCCTCAATATCTACGCATCCGCTCGTGGTTCCCGCGCAATGAGCGGGGCTTCGACATGCCGGGTGGGCGCCGGGGACGTTCCGTTTGTGGCGCAGCCCTTTGTGCCGCGGCGCTTCCTCAGCAACGGCCACCTGCAGACCATCGCCGGCAACTTTTTGCCGCGCGCCGACCATCTGCCCGCGCCCACTCCGGAACTGGTCGAAGTCTCGCCGGCCAGCGACACGCAAATCGCAACCCAGGTTCTGTGCCAGTGCCATTGGCAGCCCGCGGAGGTGCGGGCGCTGCGGCCCACCGCGATCCTGGTGCATGGCCTGGAGGGCTCGGACAGCTCGCAGTATGTGGTCGGCAATGCCAACAAGCTGTGGCGCGCCGGCGCCAATGTCATCCGCATGAACATGCGCAACTGCGGCGGCACGGAACAGTACGCGCCCACGCTCTACCACTCCGGGCTCTCCGGCGACGTCGGCGCCGTGATGCGCTTCTTCCTCGAGCGCGAGCGCCTCGAGAGCATCGCGCTGATCGGCTATTCGATGGGCGGAAACCTGGTGCTGAAGCTGGCCGGCGAGCTGGGCGCAGACGCTCCGCGCCAGTTGCATGCGGTGGTCGGCGTGTCGCCGGCCATCGACCTCGACCTTTCCGCAACCGCCCTGCATCGGCCGCAGAATCGCCTTTACGAGCGGAAGTTTCTGCGCAACCTGCTCAGGCGCTTCCGCCACAAGGTGCGCCTGTTTCCGCGCGCCTTCGATCCCAACCGCGCCGTGGGCATTCGCTCGTTGCGGGAGTTCGACGACCGCATCACCGCGCTCTACTCGGGCTTCGCCTCCGCCGCGGACTACTACTACCGCGCGGCCGCTGCGCGTGTGGTCGACCGCATCGCCGTCCCCACGCTGGTGCTGCACTCACTCGACGACCCCTTCGTCCTGATCTCGCCCGAGACCCTCGCCCAGCTCGAAGCCAACCCGCACATCACGCTGCTGCAGACCGAGCACGGCGGCCATTGCGCCTTCCTCGCCAAGCCCGACCCGGCGCAGGGCGACGACGGCTACTGGGCCGAGACCACGCTGCTGCGCTTCGTCCTCGCCCACGCGTAATAAAGTGCGCCTGAGATAATCGAACTATGCTTGCCGAGTGGTCCGCCGAATGCACCTCCGAGGACCCCGTTCTCGTCGTTCCGTGGAAGGACCCCAACGGCACGGCAGCCTTCGTCGACCTCCGCGCCAACCCATACGACTTCGACGCCATTCCCGAAGCCGAGCAGCATCCGCCGCTGCTGCAGGCGCTGCGCGCGCTCAACGCGACCCGCTCACCCGTGTTTACCGCGAAGTGCGACGCCTGGCCGCTGGAGGGCGAAGAGCTTGCGCATCTGCGACTGAATCTCGATGTGGATACAGCCGACGAGGCTACCGGCCTGGCGTTTGGGTTTGCGAGTTACATTGACCTCGTTGCTCGCGACCGCTCGCTGTTCGCCTCGTTTCCCCGGCACGAACAGATGCTGCGCCGGCTCACCCGGCTCGCAACTCCGCTCGACCACCCGCACACAGCCCTCGACTGCATTCTGCGTCCGGCCTTCGTCGATCTCGACGGCCCGCAGCAGGGCTACGCATTCAGCCTGTATGTGAAGGCGCTGGGGGCAGACGCACACGCCGCTCTGGAAGCATGGGGAGCCGCGCTCGATGCCATCGTCGCCCTCGTTCGCGGCAAGGAATTCGCGCGCTAGACTTTGCCGAGCGCATGACTATCTGTCTTAACCTGAAACTGAGAACTGCTCTACGCCATCGCCCGGGCCGGCGTGGCGTCGCGCTGCATGGCGATCAGGCGCGCAGCCTCGCGCACCATTCCGGCCGGCACCGCCTTGCCGAAGTAGAAGCCTTGCGCTTCGTCGCAGCGCCGGCGCAGCAGGAAGTCCAACTGGCCGTTGGTCTCCACCCCTTCTGCCACCACCTTCAAATTCAGTCCGTGCGCCATGGAGATGATGGCGCGCACAATCGCTGCCGCGTTCGGGTCGTCGCTCGAGCGATTGACGAAGCTGCGATCGATCTTCAGCCGGTCGACCTCGTACTGCAGCAGGTAGGAGAAGCTGGAGAAGCCGGTGCCGAAGTCGTCGATGGCGATCTTCACGCCGAGTTTGCGCAACTGTTTCAGCGTCTCGTTGGTCGCAGCGGAACTCGACATCAGGGTCTGCTCGGTAATCTCAATTTCCAGGCTGCGCGCGGGCAGTCCCGACTCGCGCAACGCCATCTCCACCTGCGCCGCCAGGCTCTTCTGCCGGAACTGGCGCGGCGACAGGTTTACCGCGATCAACAGCTCGCGGCCGAAGCTGTCCTGCAACTCCTTGCCTTCGTGGCACGCCGTGCGGATCGCCCATTCGCCGATGGGCACAATCAGTCCCGTCGCTTCAGCCAGCGGAATGAACTGGGACGGCGGAATCTGCCCGCGCCGCGGATGGGTCCAGCGCAGCAGCGCTTCCATGCCGATCACGTCGCCGCTGATGCACGACACCTGCGGCTGGTAGTGCAGCGAAAGCTCCCCATTGATCAGCGCATGGCGCAGGTCATGTTCAAACTCGATCTTGTCCGCGGTCGCCACAATCATGCTCTGGTTGAAGACATGGAACGCGTTGCGCCCGCTTTCCTTGGCCTCGTACAGCGCCGCGTCGGCATTCTTCAGCAAGCTCTCCGCGTCGTGCGCGCAGTCGGGGAAGACGCATAGCCCAACGCTCACCGTCACGTTGACCTCGCGGTTGCCCAGCATGGTGGGGGTGGAAACCTTCTGCAGAATCGCCTCCGCACACCGCTCCGCGTCCTTCTCGTCGCGGAACTCCGGCATCACAATTACGAACTCGTCGCCGCCCATGCGCGCCACCGTGTCCGTCTGCCGCACCGCCGAGCAGAGCTTCTTCGCAATGGCGTCCAGCAGGGCGTCGCCGGCGGTGTGGCCCAGCGAATCGTTGATGCGCTTGAAGTAGTCGACGTCGACCATCAGCACCGCGACCTTGTGCCGGTTGCGCTTGGCCCGCTGAATCGCCTGCTGCATGCGGTCATCCAGCAGCACCCGGTTGGGCAGCCCGGTCAACTGGTCGTGGTGGGCCAGGTGGTTCACATACTCGGTCAGCTTCTTCCGTTCGGTGATGTCGAAGGCGATGCCCAGGTAGCCGGCGATCTTCTCGCCCTGGGTCTTCAGCGCGGTCATGGCCAGGTTCACCCAGATGCGCGATCCGTCCTTGCGCACGTAGGTCCATTCGTGTTCGTCCGTCTGGCCTTGTCTGGGCCTTGCAATCAGCGAACCGAAGCCCGCCTGCACCGGTTCGCCCAGGTCTTTGCTCAACTGCACCGCACGCGCGCTCATCTCTGCCGCATCGTGCAGCATCACCATCGAGTGCTGGCCGATCAGTTCGTGCTTGCGGAAGAAGGTCAGGCTCTCCGCGGCCGGATTCATCGCCGTCACCGTGCCTGCCGGGTCGGTGGCGATGATGCTGAACGGCGCATTCTCAATCATCGACTGGGTGAACTCGTTCAGGTCGGCAATCTGGTGCTGGTGGGCGCGCTCCTCGGTCACATCGCGGTTGGTCACAGCCATGCCGTCGCCCAGCTTGACCACCTGCATCACGATCCAGTACGGCTCCATGCCCTCGCGCGTCACCTGGTGCTCATTGAGGAACGGAATGCCCGTCAGTACCACCTCTTTGAAGCGTTCCAGCAGGTTGCTCGAAACCACATAGGGAAGCAATTGACTCAGATTCTGGCCAACGATCTCCTCACGCGGCATGTCCATGCGTTGTTCGCCATTGGCATTCGCGTAGGTGAAGCGGAAATCGACGATGTTTCTCGCATCGTCGCGTACGCTCTCCAAGATGTAGAACGAATCCAGACTGCTCTCAGCCGCCGCCACGAACTTCTCGCGGTCTTCGTCGGCGGAGATGACCGCACCCATGATCGACCGGACATAGGGATAGAGGATGGCTGCGCCCATGGCAACGACCACCGCAGCTGCGGCACGGATCATCTGCAACTGCGGGCCAAACTGGCCTTTCGGATCCCACCACGCCAGCCCATATACCGCCAGCCGCTCCAGGCCGAAGCACACCAGAAACAGGCCGAGGATGTAGGTGGTCACGCCCAGCGGAACCCGGTCGCGCAGGTGCATGGCAAGCCGGAAGATCAGCACGCATGCGGCCAGGCAGGTTAGGAATGCAAGGCCGTCGGCGATCAGCGAAAGCGCCAGCGCACGGTGGCCCAAATGCGTCCATGACCCCGTCCCGCCGCGCTTGAGGTATTCGATCACGGCAAGGGGGCTGGGCCCCGACAGGATGATCAGGGCAGTTGGCGCGAACAACGCAAGCGATAGGATCAGCTTCGTTCGCGAGGGCATCGATAACTTGCTGGTCAACAATCGAACTCCACTTGCAGCCGGTGTCTACACAGACCAAGAACCCAAACCCGCAGCGTTCCCTGAGGTATTCCCAAACATACTGGTTTTCCTCACGTTGTGACCAACGATTTCCTGGAAAACTGCGCGCCCTGGTTAACCCGTCGTGCGCGTTCGAGTGGGAAAACTCCGCAACCACTATTGCGATGGCTAATAGCTTATGCTTTTTTTCCCATCCTGACGCCGCCATTCTATCGGGCGATGGCTCGAAATCCAGCCTACTCAAGAGTAACGTTACCGGCTGCGCTTCCGGCGCGCCTCGGCCTACCATCACAAAGCATTGAAAAGGCAAGTCATTCTGTGCGAATGCAGCGCCGCCGGGAGTGTCCGGTTCCGGGCCCGTCGCGGGGCCTAGTAGCTGCCGGCGAAGATTGCCTTCAGCTTGGCGCGCAGTCCTTGTTCTTCGCTCGCCCGCCGCACCTGGGTGCGATGCGTATAAAGCAGCATCCCGATCGCCACGGAAAACTCCGGCCGCGCCAACTCCGCCGGCATTCGCGACAGCGGCACCGGAGACCCCACCCGCGTCGGCACGCGCAGCAGGCTCTCGGCGTTGTCCAGCAGGCCGGTCAGCAGAGCGCCGCCGCCGGTCAGCACGCATCCGGCGCCCAGCGCCTCCAATACTCCACCCTGGCGCAGGTTGTCGCGCAGCATGGTGAACAGCTCGCGCGCCCGCGGCTCCAGGATCTCCGCCAGAAAGCGCTGCCGCACCAGCCGCGTCGCCGCTCCGCCCGCACTCAGCGAGCCGGCGGCCAGATCGATCCCACCTCGATCTCGTTGCCCTGCGGCACGGCCGTCACCACGCAGTTTCCGTACAGGCGCTTCAGGTCTTCCGCTTCCTCGACCGAAACATGCAGCCCAACAGCCAGATCGTTGGTAAAGTGGTCGCCGCCAATCGGCAGCACGGCCGTGTGCGCAATCGATCCCTCAAAGAACACCGCCAGCTCCGTCGTGCTCGACCCAATGTCCGCGACGCAGACGCCCAGCTCACGCTCGTCGGCCGAGAGCACCGCCTCAGCCGCTGCAATGCCCTCGTAGATGGTGTCCGCAACCTCCAGACCGGCGCGGTTCGCACAGGTCACCACGCTCTGCGCGACGCCGCCTGAGCAGGTCGACAGGTGCAGATTCACCTCCAGCTTGTTGCCCACCATGCCAATGGGATCGTGGATGCCCGCCTGGTCGTCCAGGATGAACTCCTGCGGCAGCAGGTGCAGCACCTCGCGATCGGGCGGCAGCGCGACGGAGCGCCCGGTCTCGCCGGCGGGCGCTCTTCGATGCCGGGTATGTAGCCGACTCCGAGGATCGGCTGGACGATGCCGCCGCTTTGTACCGGCGGGCTGTCGAGGCCAATCCCCAGTCATTTGAGGCCCGGCTTTCGCTAGGGCTGCTGTTGGCAAGGCGGGGAGACGCTGCGGGAGCCAGGCCGGAGCTGGCCGCGGCAACTTCTCTCGATCCGGGCGAGGCCGGTCCGGCATTGAAAGCCCGCGCCTGGAGAGCGCTGGCGAGGATTGACCAGAAGGGCGATCCCTCGCAGGCGTCAGCCGACCTGCTTGAGGCACTCAAACTCACACCCGAGACTGTGGCCGACACCCTGCTGGCGGCTGACCTGGCCACCCAGGCTGGTCAATATGTGGAAGCCAAGGCAGCCTACGATCACATTTTGGTCAAACAGCCCAAGTCGGTGGAAGCGAACGCTGGTCTGGCTCATCTGTTGATCGCGCAAAAACAATATCCACAGGCTGAAACCTTGCTGCGTGCTGCATTGGAGCAGTTGCCCGACGATCCGACGCTGACCGCTCAATTGGCGGGGGTGCTTGCGTCTCAGGACAAAGGGGAGGCCCTGCCGCTGGTGGAAAAGCTCCACGAAGCCAGTCCGAACGACCCGACGATCAATCGCATGATGGCAGAACTACTGGCTGAAGCAGGAGATGCAGCCGG
>CAWBFL010000033.1:0-36597 GCA_963787905.1 uncultured Acidobacteriaceae bacterium
GCGGATGTGCCGGTGCATCTGAACGCGCGCTTCCGGGTGAGCGGCAAGGACGTGCAGGTATGGCGGCCGATGAATGGGGCGATGACGAATGGAAGGCCGGGCAACACGGCGGGCTATGCGATGGGAGCGCGGATGCCGGACCGGAGCGGCAATCGGCAGCCGGGGATTGAGCCGGCAGCGTATACGGCGGAGGCGGGATTTACGACGGTGCCGCTGGACCTGGCGGAGCGGGAGAGCGTGTTGGTGGTGTTTCGCAATGCGGCGGCCGCACCGGAGCGGAGCGCGTCGGCGCCGGTCGAGAGCAAGCTGGGGACGGTGAGCGGGCCGTGGACGCTGACGTTTCCGGCGAACTGGGGCGCGCCGGCGAGCGTGCCGATGGCAAAGCTGACGTCGTGGACGGAGAGCAAGGACGATGGGGTGAAGTACTTCTCCGGCACGGCGACGTATACGAAGACGGTGATGGCTCCGGCGGCGTGGTTCAGGCCGGGGCAGCATGTGTGGATCGATCTGGGCAAGGTGCGCGACCTGGCGGAGGTGAAGGTGAATGGCAAGGCGGTGGGGATGGTGTGGGCGCCGCCATACCGCGTGGAGGTGACCGGCGCGCTGAGGCCGGGAGCAAACAAGCTGGAGATTGCGGTGACCAACGAGTGGACGAACCGGCAGATCGGGGACCGAGCGTTGCCGGTGGAGAAGCGGATATTGGCACAGCCGGGCGGGCCGGCGCGACCGGGCGCAGCAGGGGGCGGGGGTGGGGGCTTCGGGTTTGGGCCGCAGGCGCCGCCGGAGTCGGGATTGATGGGCGAGGTGAGTTTTATTGCAGCGCGAAGCCGATAATTCTCCGCGATGGCTGCGGCCTGGCGCACGGTCGATTCGTATCAACCTTGTAAGGGAACAATCCCAAGTGAGATAGTGGTGTGCGTTTCCAGAAGCGGTCTTAAGGCCTGGCGCCGCAGTTTCGGCGAAGGTTCTGAGACCGGCTGGGATGCGGGTCCTAATTGTTCCATACCAAGCGGTTTCGTATTGAGGAGACCGCTTCAGCGAGGTTATTCCGTGGCGCGGTCCTTGACGATTCCACTGCTTCTTTCGGTTGCGCTGGCCTGGCCGGTGTTGGCGCAGGCACCGGACTCCGGGCAAGCTCCTGCTACGAATCCCGGTATGCGGCCGGCGCGTGCGGGCGGGGCGCAGGCTCCGGCGCGGGCGGAGAGCCGCTATCCGCGAAACTCCGGTGGACGGCCGGTACACAATGAAGAGGAGCGCGCCAGTGCCTGGAAGACGGTGCGCGTGCCGTATAACAAGGCAGGGCTGACGCCGCGCGAACAGCAGATGGTGGCGAAGCTGGCGGATGCGTGCCTGCTGCTGGACAAGGTGTATTGGCAGCAGAGCGACCTGGGCGGCTACTGGATGTATCACAGCACGCAGAGCGCGGTGCTGGCGAAGCTGTTCTCGATCAATGGAAGCCGGTGGGACCTGATCGACGAGAATTTCCCGGTGATTGGCGAAGAGCCGCTGGTGCCGGGGCGGGAGTTGTATCCGTTTGGATTGACGCGCGCGGGGATTGAGCAGTACGTGGCGGCGCACCCGGGCGAGCGGGCGGCGATCTATAGTCCGCTGACGGTGGTGCGGTCGGCGCCGCTGGATCTCGATCCGAAGCTGAGCCAGCCGGTGGCGAGCGGCGTGCCGGCGAAGCTGTATACGTATCCGTACCACGAGGCATATGCGGAGTGGATCAAGCCGATGGCGGAGGACCTGCGGGCGGCGGCGAAGCTGAGCCCGGATGCGGCGTTCGCGCATTACCTGAACCTGCGGGCTGACGCGCTGCTGTCGGATGATTACCACGCGAGCGACGTGGCGTGGCTCGACCTGAAGGACCCGAAGGTGGATGTGATCTTCGCGCCGTATGAGGTGTATCTGGACGGGCTGCTGGGGGTGAAGACGTCGTATGGCGCGGCGATATTGATTCGCAATGAGGCGGAGAGCCGCAAGCTGGCGATGTATCAGCAGCAGGAGGCGGCGATGCAGCAGGCGCTGCCGGTGCCGGCGGAGGATAAGCCGTCGAAGACCGGGCAGGCGACGCCGATGGAGGTGGTGGATGCGCCGCTGCGCGCGGGCGATCTGCATTATGGATACCAGGCGGTGGCGGACAATCTGCCGAACGATCCGCGGATCCATGCGGAGAAGGGATCGAAGAAGATCTTCTTCAAGAACTTCATGGACCTGCGCGTGGACAATGTGATTCTGCCGCTGGCGGGGAAGATGATGACGCCGGAGCAGACCAAGGATGTGAGCGGCGAGGGGTATCTGACGGGCGTGATTCTGCACGAGATTTCGCACGGACTGGGGCCGGCGTACGCGCATGTCGACGGCAAGCAGGTGGCCATCAACGAAGCGATCGGGCCGGCGTACAGCGGGCTGGAAGAGGCGAAGGCGGATGTGACGGGCATCTATCTGGCGAAGTGGCTGACCGACCAGAAGCTGCTGCCGGCGAGCGGGATGAACAGCGTGTACGGATCGTACGTGGCGGGGATACTGCGCACGCTGCGCTTTGGCACCGGCGAGGCGCACGGACGCGCGATGATGATGGAGTTCAACTACCTGCTGGAGCACGGCGCGCTGCACCAGAGCGACGACGGGCGGTACACGGTGGACTATGCGGCGATGCCGGCGGCGATTGCGGGGCTGGACGAGAAGCTGCTGCTGTTTGAGGCGAACGGCGACCGCGCGGGCGTGGAGGCGTGGTTCGCGAAGTACGATGTGATGCCGCCGGCGCTGACCAGGGCGCTGGATGCGACCAGAGACATTCCCGTAGACATAACCCCGGAGTTTGAGCTCTCCCAAGGAGTGCGGCCATGAAGATTCGAATTGGTTTTGTTTTTGCGTGCGCAGCCGCGCTCGTTGCTGCGAAGCTGCCGGCGCAGCAGAAGCTGACGCTGCACCACCACGATGCGGCGCACCAGGTTCCGGGGACGATTATTATCCCGGCGGCGGATTTCCTGACGAACATTCCGGCGGGCGACTCGAACGACGGGCGGTTCCCGGCGGGGACGTGGTTCTTCAATGACTCGACGGTGAACATGAGCGCGGTCGACGACCTGGTGACGACGGAGCCGGTGAAAGAGGCGGGCGTCTACCATCTTTTTGTGCGCAGCGTGGGCACGCCGACGAGCTCGTTCAAGGTGAAGGTGGACGGCAAAGAGGATGCGGGCAGCTATGGCAAAGGGCCGCTGGCGTGGGTGCGCGGCGGCGACTACACGCTGAAGCCGGGCAACATCGAGATTCGACTGACGTCGATTACGCCGCGGCCGTCGATCAACGTATTGGTGCTGACGAAGAACGCGGACTTCAAAGAAGACGATCTGAAGGCGCTGGAGCTTCCGCCCGAGGTGAAGCTGCTGCACCAGTACACGATTGCGAACTCGAACATTGTGAAGTTCGGGGATGTGGACGGCAGCGGCAAGTACGCGATCGTGGATATTCTGAACGACTACTCGACGATTGTGTATGCGAACGATGGGCATGAGCTGTGGAGATGGACGGCGCCGCCGACCACGCGCGACGATCCACGCGGCAATGAGGCGGCGGGGATTCTGTGGGATTTCCATCACACCGGACGCGACGAGCTGGCGCACTGGCGCGAGAGCGCTGACGGGAAAGAGTGGCTGGTGCTGGCGGATGGGCGAACGGGAGCGGTGATCAAGCAGGTGCCGTGGCCGGCGCCGGCGCTGCCGCACGTGGACAACAACTACCGCATGGCCGTGGCGAAGTTCCACAAGGAGTCGGATGGGCCGGACACGCTGCTGGTGCTGACCGATACGGGCGGGACGATCACGCTGGCGGCGTACGACAAGGACCTGAACCTGCAATGGCAGCACATGGAGCATCGCGACAAGGATTACTTCGGACACTACATCTATCCGTGGGATGTGAATGGCGACGGCGTGGATGAGGTGGTGATCAGCCATCTGTGCCTGGATGCGAACGGCAAGGAGATGTGGAACAACTCGAAGTACTTCTCGAAGAACAACGACCACATGGATGCGATGGAGTTCTTCGACATCAACGGCGACGGCAAGCCGGAGCTGCTGGTGGGGCAGAGCGACGTGGGCACGCTGGCGTATAACGCGCAGACGGGCGCGATGCTGTGGCAGAACATTTCGGACCATTCGCAGCAGATCACGGCGGGATACATTCTGGGCGACTCGAAGACGCCGCAGGTAGTGACGAATGGGCGGGTGTATGGACCGCCGCGACCGGCCGGGTTGCAGCCGGCGGCACAGCCGGGGTTGCGGCCCGCGGCGGCACAGGCAGGAGCGCCGGGTGCGCCGGGTGCGGCAGCGGGTGCGCGGCCGGGCGGGGGTGGAGGTTTCCGCGGCGGGCCGGCGACGCCGCCGGGTGAGATTGGTGTGGGCGGCGGAGGGCTGGGCGCGTGGCTCTACTGGTTCGATAACCAGGGACGGCTGCTGGAGACGTGGCCGGCGCATCCGCTGAACGGGAATCCGAACTTCGTGCGCGGCGACTGGTACGGCAATGGCAAGCGGACCTACTTCTGGTTCCACTACAAGCTGGAGCCGGATGGGAACGCGACGCTGTTCTTCAAGGGCGAGGCTTACCACATGTTCGACTTTGAACATACGGGGGCGGACCAGGTGATTACGCTGGAGAACGGCGGAAGCGGCGGACCGGGCGGAGGCGGCGGGCAGATTCTGCGGGTGTATGGCAACGCGAATGTGGTGCCGCACGCGAAGCCGTGCGATGCGGAGTGCAGGAAGATCATTGCGAACCATACGCATTATTGAGGTGCGGTGTTGATGATTCGCTGATTCTTTCTAAGGGGTTAAGGGTGGGTGCTGAGAAGGGCTCCTATGCTCCGGGGAGATTCCCTCGGTGGCTAAAGCCACCTTGCGGAGGAAGACGCTTACGGCACGGCTGAAGCCGTGCCCTTTCAAAACGTCGACTTTTCAGCATCCTCTGAGGCCCGACTCTATCAACGAACCTGAAGCAGTTGTTGTCGAATGGATCACGAGGAAGCATGCCGAATACGAATCGTCTCTCCCGCAGAAAATTCATTGCACTGACTGGCGCCACGGCTGCGCATGCCGCGCTGTATGCCGCGCCGACTCCGCAGACTCCGCCACGCGCGGGGGCGCAGTCGCTGGCGGGGGAGTGGCACTGCGCGCTGGACCGCGCGGATACGGGAGTGAAAGAGGGCTGGTTTGCGCGCGATCTGCCGACTACGAGCATGATCTCGCTACCGGGGATTTTGCAGGCGCAGGGATACGGCGACGATATTTCGGTGGACACGCCGTGGGTTGCGGCGCTGCCGCGGGATATGCGCTGGTATCTGCTGCCGCAGTATGCGGCGTACACCAAGCCGGGGCACGTGGAGGTGCCGTATCTGTCGCAGGGGCCGAAGCACTACCTGGGCGTGGCGTGGTATCAGCGGGAGGTTGAGGTTCCGGAGACGTGGCGCGGCAAGCGGGTGGGACTGACGCTGGAGCGGACGCGCTGGCAGACGACGGTGTATCTGGATGAGAAGGAGTTCGGGTCGTGCCACTCGCTGGTGGCGCCGCACGAGTACGACCTGGGGATGGTTCCGCCGGGCAGGCACCGGCTTTCGATCCGCATCGACAACCGGATGATTCTGCCGTACCGGCCAGATGGGCATTCGGTTTCGGATGGCGAGGGCGGAGCGTGGAACGGGATGGTGGGGCGGATCGAACTGGCCGCGACCAGCCCGGTGTGGATTGAAGATGCGCAGGTGTTTCCGAACGTCGCGGAGAAGTCTGCGCACATCAAGGTGCGGATTGGAAACGCGGGCGGGAGTGCGGGTTCGGGGACGCTGGCGGTGGGTGGGACGAAGGCGCCGGTGAGCTGGGATGCGAGCGGCGGGACAGGGACGATCGATGTGGCGCTGCCGCATACGGCGCAGGTGTGGAGCGAGTTTACGCCGGTGCTGCAGCACCTGACGCTGAAGCTGAACGGGCCGGGGGCGGACGACAGCCGCGAGCTGACGTTCGGGTTGCGCGAGATCAAGGCGGATGGCAAACAGATTCGGCTGAATGGCGAGTTGTTTAATTTCCGCGCGACGCATGATGGCGGAGGGTTTCCGCTGACCGGATATCCGGCGACGGATGTGGCGACGTGGAAACACATCCTCACGGTATGTAAGACGTGGGGGCTGAACGGCATTCGATTCCACTCGTGGTGCCCGCCCGAGGCGGCGTTTATCGCGGGCGATGAGTTGGGATTTTATTTTCAGCCGGAGTGCGGCATGTGGAACTCGTTCGACCCGGATGGGAAGATGCTGGAGGTGCTGAACGACGAGACGGCGCGGCTGATCAAGGCGTACGGGAACCATCCGTCGCTGGTGATGTTGAATGCGACCAACGAGCCGGCGGGACACTACGCGGAACAGTTGCCGGTGTGGGACAAGAAGTGGCGCGACGCCGATCCGCGGCGGCTGTATTCGGACGGCACGGGGCGGTTTGCGCCGCCGCCGGGAGGGCCGGGGCATCCGTACGCGGCTGATTTTCTGGTGACGCCGGGAGCGCGCGGGCCGCGGGGATGGTTTGGCGCGGACTACGAGGAGGTGCTGCAGGGCATGCTGCGCGGAGCGACGGTGCCGTGCATCGGGCACGAGGTGGGGCAGTGGTGCGCGTATCCGGACTACAGCGTGATCGACAAGTTCAAGGGGTTCATGATTCCAGGGAACTACCGGATCTGGCGCGACTCGGCGACCGAGCACCACCTGATGGCGAAGAACAAGGAGATTGCGCACGCGTCGGGGCGCTTCCAGGTGGCGTGCTACAAGGAGGAGATTGAGGCCAGCCTGCGCACGCCGAGCTACAGCGGGATCGAGCTGCTGGACCTGCACGACTACCTGGGGCAGGGCGGCGCGCTGATGGGGCTGCTGGACGCGTTCTGGGAGCCGAAGAGCTACGTGGGGCCGGAGGAGTTCCGGCAGTACAGCAACACAACGGTGCCGCTGGCGCGGTTGAAGGAGCGGGTGTTTACGACTGCGGACACGCTGAAGGCGGAGGTGGAGGTGGCGCACTATGGGCCGGCGCCGCTGGCGAGCGCGACGTCGTCGTGGCAGATTGTGGCCGGTTCGGGCAAGGTGGTGGCGAGCGGAAGCTGGCCGGCGCGGGCGATTCCGCGGGGCAGGAATATTCCGCTGGGCAGCGTGACGGCTGACTTGGCGAAGCTGCCGGCGCCGGCGCAGTACAAGCTGGCGGTGGAGTTGCATGGCGGGTCCACATTTCGGAATGAGTGGAAGTTCTGGCTGTATCCGGCGAAGGTGGAGGCGACGGTGCCGGCGGAGGTTGTGGTGACGACGAAGTGGGCCGAGGCTGAGGCGCGGCTGGCTGCGGGCGGGAAGGTGCTGTTCGTGCCGCAAGCGGCGGACCTGGACTCGACCAATCCGAAGCTGTCGACGGTGCCGATCTTCTGGAACCACCTGATGAATCCGAACGGGACGACGTTTCTGGGATTGTGGAACGATGTGAAACATCCGGCGCTGGCGGGGTTTCCGACGGAGGCGAACTGCGACTGGCAGTGGATCGACCTGATTGGAAGCGCGCATGGGCTGAACCTGGATGCGCTGCCGGCGGGGCTGGAGCCGATCGTGCAGCCGATCGACGACTGGAACCGCAACTACAAGCTGGGGCTGCTGTACGAGTGCCGGGTGGGTGGGGGCAAGCTGCTGGTGAGCGGCGTCGATCTGAATGCTGCACGGCCGGGCGGGCCGACGCTGCGGCGGTCGGTGCTGGAGTATATGGGAAGTGCGCGGTTCAATCCGGCGGTGGAAGTGGCGATGGAGGATATGCGCAAACAGTGGGTGAGCCAGCGTAAGGGATATGTCGATCCGGGGGCGAACAAGCCGGTTGCGCCTTCGTCGCCGGACTTTGGTGGACCCGGGGCAGATTCGCCGGCCGCCGCAGTAGCTGGAGGGTCGTCCGATGCAGCGCGGCCCTGGCGGGTGCCAGGGCCACGGGGCATGCGGGAATGCGAAGACGCCGGACTAGCTTTTGGCTTCGAGAATGGCGGGCTCGGTCGCGGTGGAGGCGCCATTCTTGGCGTCGCCGGGCTTGCGGATGTCGATGCCGCCCTTGAAGTAGGCGCCGTCCTCGATGGAGATGCGTGCGGCGGCGACGTCCCCGGTGAGGGAGCCTTCGCTGCGGATGTCGACGCGGTCGCTGGCATGGATGTTGCCGCGCACCTTGCCGAGCACGACGACTTCGCGGGCGGTGATGTTGGCGGCGACCTGGCCGTTGCGGCCGACGGTGACGCGGTTGCCGGGCAGGCTGATGGTGCCTTCGACTTTGCCGTCGACGTAGAGCGACTCCGAACCGGAGACCTCGCCCTTGACGAAGAGCGACTTGCCGATGGTGGCCTGTTCGCCGCTGGGGATGGCGGCGGAGGTGGCGGCACCGGAGACGGGCCTTACCGCGCCGGGCTCGAAGGCGGACGGGGTTGAGGCCGGGGGAGCCGGACGAGCGGGCTCAGGGGTTGATGGGGAGGTCGGTCCAGCCTGATTGGGTTTCCACATGATTCGTTTGATTCCTTTCCTGGTTGCCTGAGTGGTTCTAGCGGTTACTGGGTTCGGCAACGACCGGCTCACGTCCACACCGGGGTTGGCCACAATGTCCAGGCAGATTCTCAAGTAGTACAGCCTGCGGAATATTGTGAACGCAATACTCCGGAAGAGAAACCACGCAAGCGTATTTTGCTTTGGGCGTACCTAATAAGAAAACTTTCGGGGAGGGCCGACTGCGCCCTGACACCACGATACTACTTCGCGGAGGATCGCGGGAACGCGGGGCTGTGGACAGACTGTTCTTGATTCCGGGGAGGGAAAGGGCTAGTCTGGCGCGCATGCAGACCTATCGCTCCGCTGCTGTGCGCCTGCTGCTGTGGACGCTTGCCTTTTTTCTTCCTGCACCCTGTGTTGACGCTGCGGCTGCACCGCCGAAGGTGCATGTGGTGGCCCTGGGCGCGGTGCGGAAGGTGCCGTATACGCCGCCGGAGGCCGCATCGGCTGCGGGCAAACCGGCCGATGCGCAGATGCTGAAGGTGCGGGCGCTGACGGTGGATGGACGGCAGAAGGAATGGACCACCGGCGATGCGCACGATGTGACCGACCGCAGCTTTACCGTGCGCCGGGCGATGCGGTTGAACGATGCGCTGCCGGGCGATGCGGCGGCGCGATGGAACTGGCAGCCGGGACCGTGGCTGCTGGTGGATCGCGTGACGGGACGGGTTACCGCGCTGCATCTGCCGGACTTCGACGAGGAGATATCGGAGGCGGTGTGGTTCCGCGACTATGCCGCGTACTGCGGCACGGCGGAGACGGCGAAGGGCGGGCTGTTCGCGATTGTGGCGCAACTGGGCGCGCGGCGGGCGGTGGTGCAGAAGCAGATTGGGAAGTGGCCGCAGACGGCTCCCGCGTCTCCGGTATGCAAGGCGGCCGAGTGGCAGCGGACGCCGATGCGGGTGACGCTGCAGGCGACGGGAGGCGAGGCGATGACGTTCGACGTGGTGGGCGCGGCGTCGCTGATCGAAGAGGGGGATGCGGACGACGAGCCGTAAGTGGCTGCGAGCGGATTGCCCTCCGGGGCTAAAGAGGGTGCGGAAAAAGGCGGCCCAGAGTAGTCGGAGGCCGCAAAGAGTGACCTCAGCGGCTCAAGCCGCGATGATTCTGCGGCTTTTACGGCACGGATAAATCCGTGCCCTTAAGCAAAACGGAGTTTTTCGGCATCCACTCAAGCTCCAGGCCATAAAAGGGGTGCTCGCGGCGGGACTCAAGTCCCGCCCTTTCAAGGCGGCGACTTTTCGGCGGCCTATGAATTCATCCCTTTCAAAGACTGGGATTGCGGCGGGCACAGAAGGGGGGATAGCGGCGGGCGCAGCGGGAGGGCTGCGCGAAGCGATCGAGGCGTATGAATGCTTAGTGGGCGGCGCCGGAGATGTAGGCGTGCAGGTGGCGGATGGTCTGCTCCTGCTCGGTGATGACGCAATTGACCAGGTCGCCGATGGAGACGACACCGACGACGGTGCTGTTTTCGACGACGGCGAGGTGGCGGAAGTGCTTGTCGGTGATGATGCGGAGGCACTCGCCGACGGTATTCTGCCGGGTGACGGTGACCACGGGGCTGCTCATGATGTCGGTGACCGGGGTTTCCTTGGAGTGGCGCCCCTGCAGGACGACCTTGCGCGCGTAATCGCGCTCGGAGACGATGCCCAGGAGCTGGCCTCGTTCCATGACGAGAAGCGCGCCGACGCCCTTCTGGGCCATCAGCTCGATGGCCTGATAGACGGAAGCGTCGGGGGCGATGGACAGTACTTCTCCGGCCTTCTGCCTGAGCACGGAGCCTATGGTAGTTGTCATTTCGCTCATGGAACACCTCGGAGATGGGATTATGCCTTCCGCAGCACACCGGCGTCAAACGCGGATTTCGGCTTGCAGGCGCGCCCGTATTGGGACTTCGGGTGGACGCCGCGGGATACGGGCAGAAGGCAAAGGTTTTGCCCGACCTGGGCGCTGCCCGAATCCCGGCGGGGCACGCCGATTGGATGTTGCGAGGCGCGGCGACGATGTGGACGTAAAATCAGTGAGAATGCCGGCGGCTGCGGGGAGTGTCCCCGAAGATCTTGCGGATGAAGCTGCTGAGGACAGGAGCGCTCGAATTTGCAGAAGTATTTCTTGATCGCACTTGGAGGCGCGCTGGGATCGGTGACGCGCTATCTGGTTGGCACCAGCGTGAGCAACCGGCTGGGCATTCGCTTTCCCTACGGAACGCTGGTGATCAATATCACGGCGTGCGTGATTATCGGGCTGTCGCTGGAGATTCTGAACCGGCATACGAATGTGAATCCGGCGTTCCGCTACCTGATTCCGATTGGATTTATTGGCGCGTATTCGACGTTCTCGACGTTCGAGTGGGAGATTTTTTCGAACCTGAACAGCGGCGCGTTCTGGATTGCGGTCCTCTACGTCACCGCCAGCCTGATCTTCGGGCTGGTGGCGGTGGCTGCGGGCGCGGCGCTGGGCCGCGTGCTTTCGTAAGGGCGAGCGGCGGAGTATGGTGAGGGACGGCTGCCGAGGGAAGGGCGGCCGGGTTGGAGGAAATTATGCTGCATGCGGGCAAGGCGCTGAAGGTTTCCATCTATCTGAGTGAAGGGTCGCGGCACCATACGACCGCGTGCGAGGCCAGCATTCTGGACTACCTGCTGCACCACGGCGTCTCGGGAGCGTCGGTATTCAAGGGAGTGGCGGGGTTTGGGGCGGACCACCATGTGCATTCGGTGTCGTTTGTGGAGCTTTCCGACCATCTTCCGGTGAAGGTCGAGTTCGTTGAGACGCAGGAAAAGGTAGATGAGGTGATGGGCCAACTGATCGAGCTTGCGGGCACGGGCATGATCGAGGTGCAGGAGACGATGGTGGTGAAGGCGGCGAACCGGCTGAAGGCGGCGGGATAAGGCGCGGCAGGGCCGGGGTTGCGGGGCGAGAGACAAATACGGAGATTCTGGCTCTTCGAGCCAGAATGACGGCTCGATGATTTCTGACTCTTCGAGTCAGAATGACGAATCGGGGTTTTCCGGCTCTCCCACACCATGCGAGTCAGAATGAGGGCTCGATGCAGAATGCGGCGGCCTGGAGGGCAGGGCTTCGAGTCATACGCGGGCGGCGAGGCGTTCGGCGACGATGGCGCGGATGCGCAGCTCGACGGCGTCGATGGAGTTGCCGGCGGGGTCGTTGGCGATGGTGACGACGCGCCGGGGTTCGCGGGCGGCGATGACCTTGTAGGCGGCGTGAATGCGCGCGTAGAAGGCGTCGGGCTCGCGCTCGAAGCGGTTCTCGTCGGTGCCGTGGTTCTGGGTGTGGTGATCGTTGCGGCGGCGGGCGCGGGCGAGGGAAGCCTTGAGCGGGGGCAGCAGCAGCAGGGTGAGGTCGGGCTGGAGGTTGTTGCAGACGGCGGCATGCATGGCGAGGATGCGCTCGCTGCCGAGGCGGCGGCCGGCGCCCTGATAGGCCTCGGACGAATCGGTGAAGCGGTCGCAGAGGACGATGGAACCGGCGGCGAGCGCAGGCTGAATGACCTGGGCGATGGACTGGGCGCGGTCGGCGAACATGAGGGCCATTTCGGCCAGGGGGGTGATGGGGCCGAGGGCGGACTCGGAGCGCGAATCGAGCAGGATGGAGCGGATGCGGTCGCCCAGCGGCGTGGAACCGGGATTGCGGAGCGTAACGACCGAATGTCCGGAGCCGGCGAGCCACGCGGCCAGACGAGTGAGCTGGGTCGTCTTGCCGGAGCCGTCCAGACCCTCGAAGGTGATGAAGGTTCCGCGGGGCATCGCGTTCCAGTCTATCGCAGGCGGCGGGTTTAGTTGGGTTTGCGGTTGAGCAGGTGGAGATTCCACGCGGGAGCGGCGGAGCTGAAGGTGACGGTGAGGGTGCCTTCGTCGCCCTCGCCCAGGGATGGGCCGGCGTTCTTGTGGTCGTGACCGGCGGCGTCGGTCCACAGGATTGCGGTTGCGCCGCTGCCGAGGACTTTGAAGCGGTAGTGGAAGTCCTGGCCGGGTGCGAGGGTCTGGGTGCCGAAGCTGGCGGATGGGTAGTCGACCTCAATGAGGGAGAGCGGGTCGGAGGTGCGGTTGGAGATGGTGGCGGAGATATAGGCGGAGTGGCAGCCGGCAAGGGGCAACAGGAGCGCAAGCGCGAGGAGAAGACGGAAGAAGCGCATCGGGGATAAGGGTAACAGGTGCGTGGGACAGGAATTGCAGGAAGGCAGGCAACCGGTGAAGGGGAGTTTGGTCTGACCGGTGGCCGCGAAAATAATTCCTGAAACGAGCGACACCGGAGTTGCAGTTGGGCTAGACTCTGGACTCGTAATCCTTTTCCAATCTTGTTCCTGGGCCCCGCACTCGCAGGCATTTCCGCGAAGTTGCGCCGCGATGACCTGCGCAAAATCAATCGACAAAACTGATCCAGTAAGCCAAAGGAGCTTGAAGGATATGAAAAAACTAGCTGGGTTGTGCGCAGGAGTATGTTTGGTTCTCAGTGCCGGCGCCATGATGGCGCAGGAGAACATGGGACCGCCGAAGGTGCTGGTGATCGGTCGCGAGTACACCAAGCCGGGCAAGGACGGCGGTCCGCACGAGAAGACCGAGAGCGCGTTTGTCGCTGCGCTGGCCGCGGCGAAGTGGCCCACGCACTACTTTGCGGCGACGTCGATGTCGGGCCGGCCGCGGGCGCTGTTCTTTTTTGGGTACGACTCGTTTGCGGCGTGGGAGAAGGACAACCACGACGCCATGAAGAATGCAGCGCTTTCGGCGACGCTGGACCGCGCCAATGTTGCGGATGGCGAGAATCTGGATGAAGTGACGAACAGCGTGTTCGTCTTCGACCCGGACCTGAGCCTGCACACCGGCGATATCGTGCATGATCGCTACTTTGAGATTTCGAGCTACAAGGTGAAGCCGGGCCACCGGGCGGAGTTTGTGGAGCTGGCCAAGCTGTACGTGAAGGGGTATGCGAATATTCCCAACGCGAATTGGGCGGCGTTTGAGAGCTACTACGGCGAAGACAACGGCGGCGTGTATATCGCCATCTCCAAGATGGCGTCGCTGGCTGAAGACGACGCGAGCATGAACGACGACAAGAAGTTTGAAGAAGCGATGGGACCGGAGGGGATGAAGAAGATTCAGGAGCTGACGGCATCCTGCATCGATTCCCAGCAGACCAACTTGTTCGAGTTCAATCCGAAGATGAGCTATCCGTCGGACGATTGGATCAAGGCCGATCCGTTCTGGAAGCCGAAGGCGGCAGCGCCGATGGCGGCGAAGAAGCCGGCGGCACCAGCAGGGCAGTAGGATTTGTTGGGCGAAGGATCCCCGCTCGCGCGTGAATGCGAGGGCGGGGATTCTTTGTTTGGAGGGCCGGGGGGGGGGGTAGTGGCGGTCAACGACAACTACGGAGATTCTGCGCGTCGCGCAGAATGACGACTAAGGGGATGCGTCAGAATGACGGCTGGGGCGGGGATGGCGACTCGGTGGAGCGGGAGTGGCGTTCCTGGGGATGTTGGTGCGGTCAGGCGAAGAGGGAGGGAGTGCGTTCGAGGATACGGGCGGTGAGGACGACGCCGGGGCTGCTGTCGTGGAGAGAGATGGGGAAGGCGAGGACGCTCCAGGTCAGGATCTGGCCGGGGGCGTCGGGCTCGAAGAAGAGGCCGCGGCGGGTGCGGTCGATGTAGGTTTCGCGGGACTGGGCGACCGAGCGCAGGATATCGATCCACTCGCCGGGGATGGAGGGGAGTTCGGCGAAGAGGTTGCGTCCGGGGAACCACTCGCGGGGATGGCTGAGGTACTCGGCCGCGGTCTCGTTGCAGTAGAGCCAGTTGCCGGCGGCGTCGAAGATCTGAAGCAGGACGTCGGAGCCTACGGCGAGGGAGATGCGGGAGTAGAAGAAGTCGCGGGCATCGACGACGACGGGCGAGCCACGGCGGCGGGCCTCGAAGGAACGCAGGGCGGAGAGCAGGTCGTCGACGGAGCTGTGGCCCTTGAGCAGATGCATGTCTTCGACTCCGCCGAAGCGGCGTTCGAGGGTTGCGGACATGATGATGATGGGAACTTCGGGGCGGCGCTTGCGCAGCTTGGCGGCGACTTCGGTACCGAATTTTCCGGCGCCGAGGTGGTAGTCAAGGACGGCGATGTCGATGCGATCGAGGAGCTGGGCGGCCTCTTCGGTGGTGGTTGCGGTGAGGGAGGCGTAGCCGTTCTGGCGCAGGATGGCTCCGCGCAGGTGCAGATTGACGGGGTCGTCGTCGAGCAGGAGCACGGTCACGCTCGGAGAGCGGACGAGTTCGAGGCCGGTCGAGGTGGGTGGCTCGGTCTGCACTGGCATATTAGATGCACCGAAGGCGCGACGGGCCATATTACTCCTCGCGAGGTTTCGCAGGCTCCTTTTTTCGCAGATCGCGGAGGAGTTCGGGAAGGCGGTTGAAGACGGCTACCGCGCGGAGCCATTTGCGGTTATCGATGGCGGGGTAGCCGCTGACGGTGGCGCCGGGGGGGACGTCGGAGGGGATGCCGGACTGGGCGGTGGCGATGGCGCCGTCGCCGATGGTGCAATGACCGGCGACGCCGACCTGGCCGGCGAGGATGACGTTTTTGCCGACGTGGGTGGAGCCGGCGAGGCCGACCTGGGAGCAGAGCAGGGTGTCTTCGCCGACGGAGCTGCCGTGGCCAACCATCACCAGGTTATCGATTTTGGCGCCGGCGCGGACGTGGGTTTCGCCGATAGAGGCGCGGTCGATGGTGGAGTTGGCCTGGACTTCGACGTGGTCGCCGAGGACGGTGCGGCCGGTCTGGAGGATTTTGTGCCAGGCGGGGGAGAAGGACGAAATGCGGGGGTCCCTCCGCTCCGCGCTACGCGCTTCGGTCGGGATGACGGCGGGCTCGGTGGGCGAGGCGGGTTCGGGGGCAGCGTGGCGGGCGAAGCCGAAGCCGTCGGCGCCAATGATGACGCCGTTCTGGAGGATGACGTGGTCGCCGAGCTGGCAGCGCTCGCGGACGACGGCGTGGGCGTGGGCGAAGAAATGGCTGCCGATGTGGGCGTGGGGGTAGATGACGACGTGGGGGAGCAGGGTGGCGTGGGGGCCGATGACGACGTGGTCGCCGATGACGGCGTAGGCGCCGATGTGGGCTTCGGGGCCGATCTCGGCGGTGGGTGCGATGACGGCGGTGGGATGGATTCCGGGAGGGTAGGAGGGCGCGTCGTAGAGGAGCTCGAGGGCGCGGGCGAAGGCGAGGTAAGGGTTGGGGATGCGCAGGGTGGCGGCGGCGATGGATTCGAATGCGGGGTCGACGAGGACGGCGGAGGCCTGGGTGGTGCGGGCGAGCGGAGTGTATTTGGGGTTGGCGACGAACGTGATCTGGCCGGGGCCGGCGGACTCGAGGCCGGCGGCGGAGGTGATTTCGAGGTCGGGATCGCCGTGGAGGGTTGCGCCGAGCGTGGCGGCGAGGGTGGAGAGCTTCATGGTCTGAGATTGTACTTGCAGACGAAAGGCTTAACACCGATTTGCACCGACGGTCCCCGATCAGGAGCAAACCGAGAGGGGGTAGGGCGGTTGAGGGGCGCCGAGTGAATCGGCCATACTGAAGCATGCGCTGGAGATCAGCGGTCGGCACTTCTTGCGGGTTACTAATTGGGGCGGGAGTCGGGGTCGAGGGGGAGATGGAAGAGCTCGTCCTGAAGATTCTCTTTGGCGGGGCGGTCGGCGGCGGGGCGGCGGGAGGGGGCGGTGATGACGGCGAGGAGCTGGAGCTCGGCGATGGCGGTGCGGGGGACGTAGAGGCGCTGGGTGTTGGAGCGGGTGTCGGGCGGGGTGAGGAAGAGGCCGGCGTCGCCGGTGAGGGCGTCGAGGAGGGTCTGGTCGGTGGGGGCGAGGCCTTCGAGGAGATCGCCGGAGCGGAAGGTGAGGCGGAGCCAGAGGCCTTCGGAGCGGGGACGGGCGAGAAAGGCGCGGCGGGTGAGGCGTTCGGGGTTCTGGGTGTCGGCGAGGTTGAAGTCGCGGACGTAGCAGATGGTTTTGATGTCGTTGAGGGGCAGGGGGAGGATGCGGCCGCTGAGGTCGAGGAGCTCGATGGCGTGGTTGCGGACGAAATCGGCGTGGGGCAGGTATCCGGGGAGGGTATCTCCGGAGAAGCGCCTGACGATGACTTTTTTGCGGGAATTTGACATGAATGCGGGCCGCTGGGGCGATTGTCGCATGGCGGGCGGGGCGCGTCACGAAAAAGGCGCAATTTCGCTAGCAAAGTCAACCACATAGTGCTAGAATGGACGCTTGTGCCGTGTTGTCGCGGACCATGTAAACGATTGATTTGTTTAGAGTTCGGGGCGCCTGGAGAGATCCGGTCGAGACCGGATGGAGAAAACGCTTAGCGTATGGCTGATTATATCTATCTGCTCGAAAGCCGTCTTTCCCAGGCACAGCAGAGGGCACTACAGGCAGTCCGGGAGATTGCCCGCAGCAAGGGGCTCACGATATTTCTGGTGGGTGGTGCGGTCCGCGACCTGACCAGCGGTTCGCCGGTGCGCGATCTGGATGTAGCGGTTCAGGGAAACGCCCTCAAGCTGAACAAAACTCTGGAGAAGGCTGGAGCGACCATCGTCGGCGAGTCGGAGGCGATGCAGGCGCTGTATGTGCGTTTTCCAGGCCGCGTGCGGATGGAAGTGGGCAGCACGCTGACGGTGACCTTCCCGAAGCCGGGCAAGCCGGTGGTGAAGGCGGCCAACATTCTGGACGACCTGCGGCGGCGGGACTTCACGGCGAACGCGATGGCGCTGTCGCTGAACGAGGGGTCGTACGGGTTGCTGATGGACCCGCTGAACGGGGTGGCGGACATCGAGAACCGCGAGCTGCGGCTGGTGAGCAACTACGGATTCATTGAAGACCCGGTGCGGATGATCCGGGCGGCGCGGCTGTCGGCACGGCTGGGCTGGCAGATGGAAGAGAAGACCAAGGCGCGCTACGAGACGGGCAAGGCGGAAGGGTACATTGCGGCGATGTCGGCGTGGCAGCGCGGCTACGAAGTGGAAGAGATTGCGCACGAGGAAGACCCGCTGCGGGTGATGCGCGGGCTGGAACATGAAGGCTGGATGAAGCAACTGGCGCCGGGGTGGACCGCGGCGAAGGCGAATGCGGCGGAGCTGGATAAGCTGCGCGAGGCGCAGATGCAGTTGCAACTGCGGGGGATCATCGCGGACGCCGCGGCGGTGCACTTTCCGCTGCTGACGGCGAAGATGCAGGCCAAGGACGTGAAGGCCCTGAAGAAGAGCTTTGCGCGGCAGGGCTTTGTGAAGGAGATGGACGCGCTGGAAGGCGAGGCCAAGAAGTTCGCGGCGGAGCTGGGCGGGAAACACGCGGCGACGCCTTCGGCGGCGTGGAAGCTGCTGATGAGCGCGCATCCGGAGGTGGTGCTGTGGGTTGCGTATTCGACGAAGAACGCGGCGCTGCAGGCGAAGTTCAAGAATTTCTATAACGAGTGGCCGCAGGCGCGGCAGAAGGTTCCCTACACGCTGATGCAGGAGATGCGGATTGTTCCGGGCTTGCCTGGGTTCGATGAGCTGGTGGAGAAGGTGTTCTTCGAGCTGATGGATGGGAAGCTGGGAACGGTGGAGGAGATGAAGGCGTACCTGGAGCCGTACTCGCCTCCGGCGCCGCCGCCACCGGTGCATTTGCGGCGGGCGCGCGCGACGAAGAAGGATGCGAAGGTACCAAAGGCGCGCAAGAAGGCGGGAACGGCCGAGGGCGCGCCGGACGGTGGCGATGTATCGGATGAGGCCGCAGTTGCTGAAGCGGCGGTTGAGGCGTTGGCTGGCGCCGGTGCGGCGAAGCCAGCGGTCGAGAAGACGAAAGCCGCGGGAGTGAAGCCGGATGAGGCGCCGGTGAAGCCGGCTGCATCGGCGAAGGCTGTGGCTCCAGCGAAGGCTGCGGTCAAGCCGGCTGCGGCCAAGCCGGTCGCGACGAAGAAGGCGGTTGCCGACAAGGCGGCGGGCAAGAAGGCTCCGGTGACGAAGCCTGCGGCAAAGGCTGCGGCTGCGAAGTCCAAGGCCCAGGCGAAACCGGCGGCGAAGAAGGTGGTGGCGAAGAAGGCCCCGGTGAAAGCGGCCGCGAAGAAGGTGGCGCCCAAGGGGCACGCGAAGGTGGTCTCCAAGCCAAAGGCCAAGCCTGCCGCGAAGAAGGCTGTGAAGGCATCTGGAAAAAAGGCGGGAAAAGACGCGGCCAAGAAGAAGCGATAGAGAACGCGAAGCCTGAGTATTGAGCTGCGCGCGCCGACCGGCCGTTTCGCCAAGGGCGAGAGGTTGAGGCAACCGAGAATGATGGGGCCCACATTTCAACGAGAGATGTGGGCATTGTTGTTGGTGGATTCACGGGGCGAAAGCGAATGCGAGGGTGCCGGGCGCATCTGATGATTCTGCGGAGGGTGGTCAAAATAGCAGCGCGCCGGTCCGAATGGCGGCTGGTGGAGGGATGCGATGGTGGTACCGGTGTTGCTGGGGTCGGTGCGGAGCGAGCGGCTGGGTGACCGGGCGGCGAAGTGGGCGGTGGCGCAACTGGCGAAGCGGGGACACGAGGCGGTGCTGGTGGACGCGAAGACGCTGGATCTGCCGCTGCTGGACAAGATGTGGAAGGAGATCAAGCAGGATCCGCCTCCGCAATACCAGGGGTTGCATGCGAAGCTGGCACCGCTGGCGGAGTTGTATGAACGAGCGGACGGGTTCTGCATTGTGAGCGCGGAGTACAACCACAGCGTGCCGCCGGGACTGACGAACTTGATCGACTATTTTCTGGAGGAGTATTTCTGGAAGCCGTCGGCGATTGTTTGCTATTCGGTGAAGGGGATTGGCGGGATGCGGGCGGCGATGCAACTGCGGGCACTGCTGCCGGAGGTGGGTATGCCATCGATCCCGTCGGTGCAGGCAATTCCCGCGATTGAAACGGCGCTGACGAAGGATGGAGTAGCGCTGACGCAGTCGCTGGCGGAGCGGTCAGGGAGTTTCTTCGACGAGTTCGAGTGGTTTATGCGGGCGATGAAGGCGGAGCGGGCGAAGGGCGTGCCGTATTGAGGGCGTTGTGAGGGGTGCGGTCCCAGTTGCCGGTTGAAAGCCGGCAAGAGCAACGGCTGGGGGAACGCGAGCAGCTTTACTGGCAGAGAACGAGGAGGGCGAAGAGGCAAAGCCAGAGGACGCCCATGGAGTGCCAGTACCAGGCGGTGCAGTCCACCATGATCTGGCGGTTCTCGATGCTGCGGAAGGCGAAGAGGCCGGCGATGGCGGCGATGAGGCCGGCGATTCCGGCGGTGAGATGGAAAGCGTGGGCGTAGGTGATGATGTAGAAGGCGTGGGCGCTGCTGCCGCTGGAGTTGAAGGTGACGCGCTGCGCAGCCAGTTGATGCCAGGCGAGGACCTGGCCGGCGAGGAAGAGCAGGCCGAGGGTGAGGGTTGCGAGCAGCCAGGGCAGGGCGCGACGCGAGGTAGGCCGGCCGAGGCCGAACCACTCTTCCATGGCGTCGATCTGGTGGAACATGTGGCGGCGCGCGATCTCCACGGTGACGGTGCTGAGCAGCAGGATGGCGGTGTTGAGCCAGAGGATGGGCGGGACGGTGGTGGGCAGCCAGGGATTGACGTAGCGGTTGTAGGCGTCGATGTGGCCGGCGGTTTCGGCGTGGACGAAGACGCTGACGATGCCGACGAAGAACATGACGACGGCTCCGAGGGCGAAGAGGAGGCCAAGGCGGTAGGTGGTGAGACGCTCGCCGGGGCGGCGCGGGCGGCCGGGAGATTCATTGCCATTGTCGTTATCGCCGCCGCCGCCGGTGCGCTTGAGGTCGCGGCCATTGGGCGGGCGCCGGCCATGGCCGCCATCGTTCTCTTCAATCCGGCGGGGACGGCGTTCGAGATCGGGAGGCGTGATGATGGCAGGCAAGAAACTCACCTCATGGCGCACGCGATGGGTCGAGCTTACTAGGAATACGGTCCGGTGACCACCGAAGATCACGAAGAGAACGGAAAAGCCGCTCGATTTGAAGGATTGGATGCAGGTGGGGGGCGCGAGGACGTGCGGGAAAGCAAATGCCCCACCAACGAGACGATATGCCGGGCCTTCAGCCCGGGGCTTCCGCGGTGATCCGCGGCCTGGGGCGTTGCCCCAAGCGAAGATAGCTCGCGCCTTCAGCGCGGAGTCGTCGATGGTTCAGGCGAGGGTGAGTTGCAGGGTGGTGACGCTGGCGGGCGGGAAGGTGTGGGTGAGGCGACCGGCGGCGGGGCTGGCGAGATTGGGGATGGCATTCGGATGGACGGCGTTGGGGTGGGCGAAGTCGTTGTGGGCGTGGACGTCGGATTCGGCGAGAACGGTGCCTGTGGAGCTGGCGATGGCGGCTCCGGCGACGGCGATCTCGGTGGTGACGGGGCGGTCGATGTGGGGGTTGACGACGGTGAGGGTGAGGAGTTTGGGGTTGGTGGGCGAGATGGATGCGGAGCCGGAGAGACCGGCGAGGAGCTTTACGGCTTCGAGTGAGCCAGTGTAGCTGTTGCCGCCGACCGGGATGGGCGCGTTGGCGAGGGGGTTGCGGATGGCGGGCGCGGAGAACTCGGCGCGGATGGCCTGGCCGCCGCGATGGGGCAGGTACATCTGGAAGACGTGGAAGGTGGGGGTGACGGTGAACTTGTCTCCCTGGGCGAGCATGAGGGAGTGGATGCAGTTGATGGACTGGGCGACGGCGGCGACGGCGACCTTGTCGGCGTGGCGCTGGAAGATGTCGAGGGTGATGCCGGTGAGCAGGGCGTCGCGCATGGTGGACTGCTGGGAGAGGTTGTAGCCGGGGCCGAGCGAGGTTCCTTTGCCGTACCAGGCGCCCCATTCGTCGACGACGAGCTTGACGTTGGGCTGACCGGGCTCGGCGGTTTGCGCCATGGCGGCCCAGTGGTCGGTGACGATTTTTTCCATGATGCTGGCGCGGGTGAGGAGGTCGTAGTAGTCGTCGGTATTGAAGGCGAGGGCGTCGCCTTCGGCGAAGGCGGAGGGACTGCCGGAGGTGTAGTAGTGGACGCTGAGGCCGAAGAGGTGACGGCGCTCGGAGTTGGCGTAGAGGGACTTGAAGAGACGGCGGGTCCAGTCGACGTCGTCGCCGTTGGGGCCGACGGCGACGAAGCGGAGCGGATCGCGGGAGTAGCTGGGAGTCCAGGCGGTGAAGCGGCGGAACATGGCGGCGTACTCCTCGGGGACGAGGTTGCCGCCGCAGCCCCAACTCTCGTTGCCGACGCCCCAGAGGTCGACGTTGAAGGGGTCGGGGTCGCCGTTGGCTGCGCGCTGGGCGGCGAGCGAGTCGGGCGCGTCGGGGGCGGCCGAGTGCGAGGGGATGGGACCCGAGGGCGCGTTGCAGTATTCGATTTCCTGGTAGAAGTCGCGGGCGGGGAGGGAGCGCATGTCGGAGGCGAGGTAGGGTTTGGCTCCGATGGCTCGGCAGGTGTGCATGAACTCGTGGAGGCCGTAGCGGTTGGGGTCCTGCTGTCCCCAGAAGGCGGTGCGGTCGGGCCGGGAGGCGGCGGGACCGATGCCGTCGCGCCAGTCGTAGGAGTCGGCGAAGCAGCCGCCGGGCCAGCGGAGCAGCGGCGCCTGGACGGCGCGCATGGTGTCGATGAAGGATTGGCGGATGCCGCCGGTGTTGGGGATTTTGGAGTCGGGGCCGACCCAGACGCCGTCGTAGATGACGCCGCCGAGGTGCTCGATGAAATGGCCATAGATCTCGGGGGAGATGGTGGCGATGGGCTCGGCGGGGAGGATATCGATGTGGGCGTCGACGGCGGTGGAGGCCTGCGAGAAGAGGCTGGAGCCGCGAAGGGCGAGAGCCGTGGCAGCGAGGGCGGAGGATTTGAGAGCGGCGCGGCGCGTGATTTTCATGGCTCGGCCAAGATAGCAGATGGGGCCGAGGTGCGCGGTTCGAGGGCGCAGGCTATGGGGCTCCCGGCGATTGGGCGGCGAGGATTTGGGCGGAGGGAAGCTGGATGGATTCGACGGGGATTTCGATGACGCCAATGTGGCTGTTGGAGGATTCGGTGACGGCGACACGAAGGTAGAAGTGGGGCGCGTTGGCGTCGCTGCGGATGGGGATGGCGATGTTTTCGTCGAAGGTGACGCCTTGAGTCAGGATGCTTTGGAGGCTATCGGCGGAGACCTGGATGTGGGCGGCGGTGGAGACGGAGTTGGCCACGGTGCCGTCGTCGGCGTAGACGATGGCGATGAAGCGGAGGTCGTCGCGGAAAGCGCCGTTGGCGGCGCGGGAGAACTGGAGGTCTTTCGGGTCGATCCAATAGTGGACGCGGTAGTTGCGATACGGGTTGCTGCTGAACGAGGCGGCGAGGAAGTTGCCCTTGGCGGGAACTGCGCCGGTCGCGGGCTTCTCGATCTCGGCGGAAGGGGTGACCGCGATGGTGAAGCTGACCTGGTCGGGTGCGGCGGCGGCGAAGCCCATGGCCTGCTGGAGCGGAGTAGTGCGGCCGGACGGGTTCGGATCGCCTTTGGGCGAGTAGGAGATGAGCGCGCGCTGGCCGTCGGGATCGGCGGAGGCGAAGGAAGTGTCCTGCGCGGGAGGCGGGGTGGTGCGGGCGTAGTAGAAGTTGCGATAGCGGAGGCGGGCGGGCTGCTCGCCGAAGACATCCTGAAGCTTTTCCGAGACGGATTCGTGGGCGAGCTGAAGGTCCTGCGGGAGTTCGATCTTGATTCGCCGGATGGCTCCGTTCCAGTTGGGGTTGGTGGGGGTGTAGGAGAGGGTGTAGTAGTCGGCGCCGGAGTCGACGACTTCCTGGATGGCGCCCTTGAAGTCGTTGTTGTTGCAGAAGCCGTGGCCTCCGGTGGTTGCGGCAAGGTCTGCGACCTTGGCGCAGGCCGAGTTGTGGCCAGTATCCTGCGTGGGACTGTAGCCATGGCTGTCGAACATGCCAGTGCCTTGAAGGGCTGGAGACGACATTTCAAAAGGGGTGGTGACCAGGGGCGCGGTGAGCGGGTTGCGAAACAGAGGATCCAGGTCGAAGTCGGCGCGGTCGAGACCGGGAACGATGACGCCGCCGGCGTCGACGGGAAAGACGGCGACGCGGCTGAGATGGAGGACGTTGGTGGCCCCGTCGACGTTGCGGACGAAGCTGGACAGGTCAGAGAACTCGGTTTCCAACTGCTCGATGGGGACGTCCCCGCCGGAGAACCAGACGACGTTGATTTTTCCGGGGACGGTGGCGAGATAGTGCGCGAGGCCGCGGACGTTGGGGAGCTTGACCTGGGAGGGCGGGATAAAGCCGAACGGAGGCAGCATGCGCTGACTGGTGGCGGCTTCCTGGAGGACTTTGGGGTCGGTGGTGAAGCCCTGCACGAGGTGGGTTCCGAGGGCGTCGATTTTGAAGATGGCGATGGCGGCGCCGGGCGGAACGGTCTTCATATACTCCCGAACCTGATTGCGGACGAATTCGGTGTTGGCGGCGAGGATGAGGGCGGTGCGGGTGCGGTCCGCGGACAGGGCGGGGCGGACGGCGAAGGTGTTGGGCGGGAGTGTCGAGGGCGTGGTTTCGGCGGGCGTGGCGTCGGCGGCGGTGCTGTGCTCGGTGAAGCTGGCGAGCTTTTGCGGGACGCCGTCTTCGAGGATGGTGAAGTCGGAGGGTTTGAGACCCTTGATGACCTTGCCGTAGCCGTTGGTGACGGTGACGTCCAGGACGACCAGACGGGAGGTGATGTGGATGGTGGGGATGGATTGGGAGATATCGGGCTGGGGCTGGATGGCGTCGATTGCGGGTGTGGGCGGCTGCTCGGCGGGCAGGAGCGCAGCCGCGGGAAGAAACGAGAGCAGAAGGGCGATGCGAAGAGGCGACATGGCGGCTCCGTCAGGCGGAAGGTCGGCTGGGAGGATGATACTCCTGGGAACGAAGAGAGTAACCCTTCGACAGGCTTGGGCCGGCGATGATGGGCACCCGGATTTGGGACTCGCGGAATATGGTAGTTTGCTCAGGGTGGAAAGGAACGGTGCTATGAGAGACGTGAATCGGAGGGAGTTCGGGCGGCTGGCTGGAATGACCGCGGCGGGATGCTGGCTGTCGGGCACGGCGATGGCGCAGGGCAGCGGGAGCGGGCGGGCGGTGCCGCTGTTCGATGGGAAGACGCTGGATGGTTGGATCGACATTGAGAACAATGCGACGTTGCTCGGGGTGGATGGGATCGCCGATGCGGGCGCGTTTGCGGGCAGGCTGGCGAGTGGGACGGATGGCGTGTCGGCGATGCTGCGGGGGAAGCTGGAGCCGCTGGTGAGGGTGGATCTGGCGAGCTACGCGGCGACCAACGCGAACGCGAAGGCGCTGCTGTCGGCGATGGTGAAGGACATCAACCAGGTGCTGGCAGGGCCGTCGATCTACGATGCCGCGCGGTTCAGCGGAGTGGCGCTGAGGCCGGGGACGGTGGAGTTGCTGAAGGCGAATCCCCGCGGGGTTCGGCTGGCGCGGCTGAATAAATTGCTGCTGGAAGATGCGTATCCGCAGGAACTGGCGAAGGGCGAGCTGACAGGATGGGTGGTGAAGGATGGTGCGATTGCAAGCACGGGAGTGGGGCGCGGCGTGTTGTATACGGCGAGGGATTATGGGCGTTACCGGCTGACGTTCCAGTTCCGGCATGTTAAGGGCAGTCCGGACCACTATGCGTGCGTGCTGGTATTTTGCCAGCGGCCGCAGGGGGATGAGGTGCCGTTGGATGCGCTGGGAGGGATTCAGTTCGGACTGCCGAACGGGAACCACTGGGACTACCGGACGGGGATGAATAATCTGGGCGATCCGTATTTTACGGCGATGAACAAGACCAAGCTGGATGGCAGCGCGTGGAGCCAGGTGGAGATTCTGGTGGACGCGGCCAAGGGAACGGCGCGGATGGCAGTGGCGCAACCGATTGGGAGCAAGGCAGTCGAGGTGCTGGACTTCAAGGACGCGAGCGCGGGCAGGGCGGGGCCGATCGCACTGCAGATGCACAACGCGGGGCTGTTCGATGAGTACAAGGACCTGAGGATTGAGGTGGAACCGAAGGATGATGAATTGATCACGACGATGCAGGCGCAGGGCTGATGGCGTTCAGGATATGCTGGGGGAACGAACAAGGAGGCAGACGATGTTGCGAATGCTGTTGCAATGGTTTTTGAATGCGGTGGCGCTGCTGATTGTGGCTCACCTGGTGAGCGGATTTGTGGTGGATGGCTGGAAGCCCGCGCTGATTGCGGTGGTGGTGATCGGGCTGTTCAACGCGACGGTGGGGCTGCTGCTGAAGGTGATTACGCTGCCGCTGGGGATCTTGACGTTCGGGATATTCTTCCTGGTGATTAACGCGGTGATCCTGAAGTTTTCGAGCGAATTTGTGCCGGGGTTCAGGGTTGAGACGTTTGGGGCGGCGTTTGTGGGCGCGCTGGCGCTGGCGGTGCTGCATATGCTGTTCGGGTTTCTTACGCCGAAGCGGCGGCGCGAGGCCTAGCGGAAGTTGAGGAGCTTGACGATTGCGGCGATCCGGAGCGGGACCGATCCGGTGGGCAAGCTGCCGGAGGCGGCGTTTCATCGGACGCTGGAGACGCCGCTGGGCTGCCCGAAGTGCGATGTGAGCTACAACCTGGTGGTGGATTGGGAGCGGGCGACGAGCCGTTGGTTCGAGGAAGAATCGCGGGCGCTGATTCGGATGCTGAAGAAGGCGATCCAAATGGGGCATGGATCGGGGCACCGGGTGACGCATTATGAGACGAGCGGGGTGGTGGTGCGGAGTTTTGTGAAGTCGGAGATGGGCTGAGAAAGCGAAACAGAGAGCGCACAGGCTTAAGGCAGCCATAAGCTATCAGTTCAGGCGATGGAGAGAACCTACCTGGGGTTGCTCTGGCTAGGGGCGGGTATTGGGGGGAAGGTCGGCGGCGACTTCGAGGCCGAAGCGGGCGAGTTCGCGCTTCTGCAGGTGATAGTCGACGAAGAAGCCGATGCCGATGGCGAGGGGAATGAGGCCGCAGGCGGCTACGGCGAGGAGTTCGCGTTCGCGGACGATGAGAGCCAGCAGGATGCCAAACAGGACGACGCCGACGCCGACCGAGGCGAGAACGATCCCAGCCCGGCGCGCATTGCCGAGGCTGCGCAGGGGGTCCCTGGTGCGCGGGAATCTTCGGCTTCTTCCGCCGATTCAGGCTGCAGGACTTGATCTATTTGCTCGATTGTCATGCCCCGCTGGAGCATGGCCATGCGCTGCGCGGCTCGCGTGTGGCGGGCGTGGGCCTTGGATACGGCTGAAGAGACGATGGCGACGATTGCCACCAGGAACGCTCCGAGCGGCACGATGAACGGACCCGATAGGACCTTCTCCAATAGCACGAACTGATACCCTCCCATGATTCCCTCCCTTTCCTGCCCGCGTTAGACTGGCGGGGTTGCGCAGAGTTTCAGCAGAGTGCGTGAAACTTTGGAATGGGCCTGAGGTCTAACCCTGCTTGGCGAACGAACTCAGCTTCGAGGAGGTTGTGCGCGAGCATCAGGCGATGGTGTTTCGGACGCTGTTGCGACTGACGGGCAGTCGGGAACACCTGGAGGACCTGGCACAAGATGTTTTTCTGCGGCTGTACCGGGCGCTGCCGAGCTTTCGCGGAGAGGCGCTGGTGACGACGTATCTGTACCGGATTGCCGTGAACGTGGCGCAGGATGAGTGGAAGAGACGGCGGCGGGACCAGCAGTCGCTGGTGTCGATTTCGGATGAGACGAGCGGATGGGAAGACCGGCTGCCGCATCCGGGGCGCAATGCGGAAGAGTTGATGGAGGAGAGCGAGTTTCAAGGGATGGTGGAGGGGCAGTTGGAGCGGTTGAGCCAGGTGGAGCGGGCGGTGCTGGTGCTTTATCATCAGGAAGAGCGGACGTATGAGCAGATCGCTTTGGCGCTGGGGCTGCCGATTGGGACGGTGCGGACGCATCTGCATCGCGGGCGGAAGAAGCTGCGCGAAGGGATTGAGGCGGCAAGAGCAGCCGGGCTGCCAGCCGCCAAGGGGGCTGAATGCAAAGCGAGCCTATGAATGAGCTGGATTCGATGGATGCGCGGCTGACGCGCGCGCTGGAGCGGAAGCCTGCGGTCGCTGTGCCGGCGGAGTTTGCGGCGCGGGTGGCGGCGCAGGTTCCGGCACGGGCTTCGGTTGCGGTACGGGTCCCGCGCTATGGGATGCTGGCGGCGCGGATTGGCGTGGCGGTGCTGCTGGTCGCGCTGGTGGCGATGGCCATGCGAACTACGGGGCACTCGGTGTTGGGAGTGGCTCTGGAGTGGGTGTTGTGTGCGGAGCTGGCTGGGCTGGCTGGCTGGCTGAGCGGCGTGTGGAAGCCGGGGTGGAGCTAGTTGACTTTGAGGTAAACGCGGAAGCGGAGCAGGAGCGGGCGGGGACACAGCTGGCCGGGGATTCCCTGGAAGGGGTGGGGGAAGTCGGTGCTGCGGCGCAGGGGATGGGGCAATTGCTGGTCCGGGTTGACCGAGCGATAGACGAAGCGGCGAGGCCGGGACTGCGGGTTGAAGGGCGGGTCAGGATTCTCTTGCATGGGCTGCGCTCGGGACTGGGGCCAGTGTAGATCGCGCGCGGGGGAACTTGAGGAGAAAGGAGCAGGGGCTACGGTACTTTGGTGCGGGTGGCGGAGTTATGTCCGGGTTCCCTGGTGGAAGAGGAGTTGCCAGCGGCCATCGCGGTGAATCCATATGGAACTGCGCAGGGAGCTGCTGGAGATTTCTTTGGAGTTTGATTGCTGGGTGCGCGTGGTGCGGTAGGTGACGAGAGCGATCTCCGGCGCGAGCAAGCGGCATGCGAAATCGACCAGGGAAAAGCTGCATGGAGATTCGGCGGCCAACTCGGTGATGATTTCGGGCATGGTGTAGATGCGGCCGGAGGAGCCGAATTCGCAAAAGTCATCCGCAAGCAAGGAGGCAATGGCTGCCGGCGATTTGCGCGTGGCGGGTTGCAGAAGCTGCTCTTCGAGCGCGCGGAGATGTTCGGCGGGGCCGGTTGCGCGGGACTGGGGCTGGCTGGTCATTTTGATTGGTGTTCGCGGACGAGCGAGAGGAAGAGTTGGTGGACGCGGGAGTCGGCGGTGAGTTCGGGGTGGAAGGTGGCGGCGAGCAGGTGGCCGGCGCGGACGAGGGTGGGGAAGCCGTCGCGGGCGGCGAGGGTTTCGACGGAGGGGCCGGTGGAGCGAATGCGCGGGGCGCGGATGAAGACCATCTCCAGCGGGCCGCCGGGGAGCGCGGTGGAGGCGGTCACGATGGTGGAGTCGATCTGGCGGCCGTAGGCGTTGCGTTCGACGGTGATGTCGAGCGCGGCGAGCGAGCGCTGGGGCGGGTGCTCGACGTGGTTGGCGAGCAGGATGGCGCCGGCGCAGGTGCCGAAGGTGGGGGTGGTTTTGACGTAGGTTTGGAGGATGTCGAAGAAGCCGTTGCGCTCGAGGAATTTGAGCATGGTGGTGGATTCGCCGCCGGGCATGATGAGACCGTCGAGGTCGTCGAGCTCGGCGGGAGTACGGACGAGGCGGGGGATGGCGCCGAGCGCGGTGAGGGTGCGCGCGTGGGCGTCGTAGGCGCCCTGCAGGGCGAGGACGCCGATGGTGAGCGGGGATTGAGGTGGGGTTTTGGCGGTCATGCGGAACCAGTGGGCGATGCGCGGCTGATACCAGTCTACCGCTGGGCGCACGCTGCAACCGGCGGGCGGGCGATGGAGCGGGCTGCAACCGGCGGGTGGGGCGTGCTAGTTGGAGTTGACCGAAGTGCCGCTGCGCTTGCCGGCGGTGCTGGCGAAGTCCTGGATCATCTTCTGGATCTGGGGCGCGACG
Organism: uncultured Acidobacteriaceae bacterium; assembly: GCA_963787905.1. Classification (GTDB taxonomy): domain Bacteria; phylum Acidobacteriota; class Terriglobia; order Terriglobales; family Acidobacteriaceae; genus Edaphobacter. The sequence goes on from CAWBFL010000033.1 coordinate 29,399, forward strand.
GCGAGGAGTTTCTTCTGGGCCATGGCGCTGGATTTCTGGGTCAGTTCGGGAGTCTTGGCGATCATGGCGGTGCCGGCGGGGCTCTTGTAAAAAGCGAGCATGCCGTCGATTTCATCTTCGGTGAAGGTCTGGGCGTACATATCGACGTAGTCGGCCTGCATGGATTTCCAGCTGAGTTGGGAGTCGATGTAGTCGAACAGCTGCTTCTGGAACGCGTCCACGCGCGCCTTCTGGTCGGCGCTGGCGCCACTGCTCGACATTTGGGCGTTGGTGGCGGCGGTGGCCTGCTTCTGGAGCAGAGTCATGAGCTGGTCCATGGTGCGGTCGATGTGGAGGAGGTCGAGCATCTCCTGCACCTTGGCGCGCTTGCTGGCGTCGTCGGCACGCAGGGAGACGGGGAGGCAGAACAACAGAACGAGGACGAAGGCGAGTCGCTTCATGGATTGCACCTGGGGTAAAGAGAGTGCGATCAGGATACCTCCGGTTGCGATGGGGGAGGGTTAATTGTTACGAGGCGCACGGGGGCGGATGCGCAACTGGCAGCTTACGTGCGACGGCATTCCGGCAAAGAGGATTTATTTCGGGGTGGTTGCGGTGGGGGGGGCGGGCGACGCAGCCGGAGCCGGCGAAGCGGCGGGACCGAGGCTGGGCGTGGGCGCGGTGACGCTCTTCTTGAAGTCCGAGTACAACTGCTGCAAGGCGGGCTGTACCGCGACAATGCGGGTCTGCCCGAGCTGGCCGATCTGGGAGTTGACGTCGGGCATGGTGGCGAGCAGGGCGGCGCCGGCGGGCGTCTTGTAGAAGGCGATGATGGCGTCCATCTGCTCGTCGGTGAAGGCCTTGGCGTAGATGTCAGTAAATCCAGCCTGCATGGAGTTCCAGCTCAACTGCGAGTCGATGATCTGGTGCGCCTGCTTTTCGAAGTCAGCGAGCTTGGCCTTTTTGTCGGGCGAGGCGTCGGGGCCGATGGCTTTGTCGGCGGCCTCGGAGATCTGCCGGGTGATGTTGTCGGAGACCTGCTGGACCATTTTTTCGGTATGCAGCAGGGCCATCATCTCCTGCGCTTTGGCGCGGTGCGAGGCATCGTCGGCGCGGGCGACGAGGGGAAGGGAGGCAGTGAGGGCGAGGAGCAGGGCAAGACGAGAGATGCGAGCGGCGATGGGCATAGTTGGGATCAATTCTATCGGGTTTGGGAGATGCAGGAGGCTGGGTTGAGCGGGTAGTGTCGTTTGTGTAGTTACAAAACTGCATACAATTATGGCGGGCCCGGCATGACCTTATTTGAGTGGGACGAGGCGAAGGCAGCGAGCAATTTGCGGAAGCACGGGATCAGCTTCGACGATGCCATTGAAGTGTTTTAGGATCCGTACGCAGTGTTTGAGCATGAATCGAGATGTGGACGGCGAACTGCGGTGGCAGGCGATGGGGAGAGTTGCAAGGATTGCGGTCCTGTATGTTGCCCATGCGGTAGATAACGAGGGCCAGGACGGAGTGATTCGAATCATTTCGGCGCGGCGTGCCGATAGAAGGGAGCGAATGCGGCATGGGCAAAATTGTTAGAAGGGCGTGGGGCGAATCAAGAATCAGCGAGGAACGGAAGCGGGAGCTCGATCAGCTCGCGAAGAGGCCGGACAGCGAGATCGACTTTTCGGATATTCCGGAGGCGACCGAGAAGTTTTGGCAAAATGCGGTGCGGAATCCGTTTTATAAGCCGGTGAAGAAGCAGGTGACGGTGCGGATCGATGCGGACATACTGGCGTGGCTGCGGCGGGAGGGAAGTGAGGGGTATCAGTCGCGACTGAATGCGACGCTGCGCAAGGTGATGCTGGAGGATTTGCAAAAGCAGCGGAAGCGGGCTTAAAAGAAAATGCCCGGCGAAGGATACGCCGGGCGTTCTTTGGTTGGAGTGAGGCTACCAGCCGCGGGTTTGCATGAGGTCTTGTTCCTCGATGGCGGCGGCGGCGAGGCCTTTCATGGTTCCGGTGACGGCTTCGCTGGCTTCGGCGACGATTTTGGGGTCGTTGAAGTGGGTGGTGGCGAGGACGATGGCGCGGGCGCGGGAGACGGCTTCTTCACGTTCGAGGGGATTGTTCTCGACGTCGAGCGGGGTGGCGCGCTCCTTCATGAAGATGCCGGAGCCGACGAAGATGGTTTCGGCGCCGAGCTGCATCATCAGCGCGGCGTCGGCGGGGGTGGCGATGCCGCCGGCGGAGAAGTTGGGCACGGGGAGCTTGCCGGCTCGGGCGACCATGCGGATGAGCTCGTAGGGCGCGCCGTGGAGCTTGGCGGAGTTGTAGAGCTCGTCGTCGTCGAGGACGGTGAGGGCTTTGATCTCGCGGATGATGGTGCGCATGTGCTGGACGGCGTGGACGACGTCGCCGGTGCCGGGCTCGCCCTTGGTGCGGATCATGGCGGCGCCTTCGACGATGCGGCGGAGGGCTTCGCCGAGGTTGCGCGCACCGCAGACGAAGGGGGTGGTGAAGGCGTGCTTGTCGATGTGGTAGGTTTCGTCGGCGGGGGTGAGGACTTCGGACTCGTCGATGAAGTCGACGCCGATGTCCTGGAGCACCTGGGCCTCGGCGAAGTGGCCGATGCGGGCCTTGGCCATGACCGGGATGGTGACGGCGCCCATGATCTGCTTGATCAACTTGGGATTGGCCATGCGGGCGACGCCGCCCTCGGCGCGGATCATGGCGGGGACGCGTTCGAGCGCCATGACGGAGATGGCGCCGGCCTGTTCGGCGATGCGCGCCTGCTCGACGTTCATGACATCCATGATGACGCCGCCCTTGAGCATCTCGGCGAGGCCGAGCTTGAGACGCAGGGTGGGAGAGCTGAAGTTGCCGGTCTGATTGCCGTTGTGGGAGGGGTCTGCCATGTCCTTGTCCTTTTGGCTGCGCGTGCCGCCGGCGCTTGGAAACGCTGCCTGGGAAGGCGGCTGCCAATGTTCAGTTTAGCAGCTTTGACCTGCGGTGCAGATGCGCGGTTTGGGCGCGGGTGGGAGCGAACGGCCGCGGAAGCTTTGCGGGAGGGTTGCGACCGCGAGGGTGCGGGACGCGCGAATGCTATGCTGGACACCGATTCCGGCAAAGGGCGCGACCATGACGAGGGAGTACCGGGACGGCCTGATCCTGTTGCTGCTGGGCGCGGCGATTTTTGTGCTGCTGGGAGCTGCGTCCAGGCGAAGTTCGGCGCTGGCGGTTTCGGACTTCAGGCTGGTGTACAACGGCAGCCGATGCCTGCTGCAACATGCCGATCCGTACAACGAAAATGCGTACCTGGGCGTCCTGATCGCGGACGGGGGCGTGCCGGCAAGCACGATGTGGGCCGGCCGGAGTTTCGGGAGTTGATGCAGTATCCCTACCCGCCGACGACTTTTCTGCTGGTTCCATTCGCGTTGCTGCCACCGCGACTGGCCGAGCTGGTGTGGTTGACGCTGACGGCGACGGGCTTTGTGCTGGCGTCGGTGCTGATGTGGAAGCTGGGCGCGAGGTATTCGCCGGTGGTCTCGGGAGCCCTGGTGGGGGCGGTGCTGGCGAGCAGCGAGATGCTGCTGGTGCATGGCAACCTGGCGGGAATGGTAGTGAGCCTGTGCCTGATTGCGGTGTGGTGCTTGGTGGAGGGGCGGTTGGTGCGAGTGGGTGTGATTTGCCTTGCGCTGGCGTTGATCTTGAAGCCGCATGACGCGGGTTTGGTGTGGCTGTATTTTCTGCTGGCGGGCGGGGTCTACCGGAAGCGCGCACTGGGAACGCTGATGGTGGCGATTGTCTTGAGCCTGCCGGCCGTTGCGTGGGTCTCGCAGGTGGCACCGGGCTGGAGCGGTGAGCTGCGCGGGAACCTGGCGGCCTTGTCCGCGCGCGGGCATGCCGGACGATCCCGGGCCGGCGACGATGTCGGTCCACGGCATCGGCATGAATCTGAGCCTGCAATCGGTGATCAGCGAGGTTCGCGACGAGCCGAGTTTCTACAATCCGGCGAGCTACGCGATTTGCGGGGCGCTGCTGCTGGTGTGGTCGGCGGTGACGCTGAGATCGCGGACGACGCCGGAGACGAGCTGGATCGCGCTCGCGGCGGTTGCGGCGTTATCGCTGTTGCCTGTCTACCATCGCTTGTACGATGCGAAGCTGTTGCTGCTGGCGGTCCCGGCGTGCGCCCTGCTGTGGCGGGAGGGACGCGCGGTCGGGCGGATTGCGCTGACGCTGACCGCCGCGGGAGTGGTGTTGACGGGAGAGTTCGAGTGGGCGATGTTTGGCGCCGCGGTAAAGAGTCTTCATCCAGCAACTGCGGATTTTGCAGGCAGGATGGCTACTGGCCTGGAGATTTATCCCGTGCCGCTGCTGCTGCTGGCGCTGGCTGGGTTTTATGTGTGGGAGTATGCGCGGCGAGAGTTGGAGACGCGGGGAGTATTGGCGGAGACGGCTGCGGTTGAGCGCTAGCTGGCGGTGGTGCGGCTGGGTCAGGCGTTGCAGAGTTTGACGATGGCGGCGCCGAATCGTTCGGTTTATTCGGGGCCGATGCCGGAGATGGCTCGAAGCTGGGCGATGGTGCGCGGACGCTGAAGCACGATGCTGCGCAGCGTGGAGGAACCGAGAACAAAGAATTGCGGCAGGCCGATGCGCTCGGATTCGGCCTTGCGCCAGGCACGCAACTGCTGCGTCAAGAAGCTGCTGGGCGGGGGTGAGCGTGGCGGTGGGATCGGAGCGACGGCGCGGGTGCGATGGAAGGTGGCGGGACCTTCGCCGGAGCTCGTGGCGCTCAAGGAAAAATGCGGGGGGCTTTCCGCTTCGGCGCTGAAGCGCCTTCGGGCCAGCGGACGGCCGTTTGCGGCGGAGACGTTCGAGGACGGTCGAGAGGACGGCTGCTTTTCGGGCGTGAGGTGCGGCTAGGTGCTTCCGTCCGGGTCGACTTGCGGTTCGATGACTTTGACAGGCGTTTGCGCGGAGAGCGTGGGGTGTCTTCGTCGGGGGTGGACGGGAGGACGAGACGCCGGCGAGTTCGGAGGCGTCGGAGTCGCGGCCTTCGTGGGTGAGGGCGGCTTTCTTGTAGGGGATGGTGCGGCCGTCGTCTTTGCTGGTGAAGGAGTCGGTGGCGAGGGTGATGAGGCCGGCGCGGGCGAGGGCGTCGAGGAGGATGTCGAAGGCTTTGCGGTCGATGCCGAGCGCGAGGTCGGTGTGGAGCTTGCCGGTGGCGCGCGAGGGCGCGTGGGCGAGGGCGGCGAGGATGGCGCGGAGGTCGCGGGCCTGCGCGGTGGAGGGCGGGGCGAAGGTCTGCGCGGTGGTGGAGTGGGGAGAACAGAAGTCGCATGCACCGCAGGGACGATGAGCGTCGGTGGTATCGCCGAAGTGGCGAATGATGGCGGTCATGCGGCACTGCTGGGTTTCGGCGAAGGCGGCCATGCGGTCGAGCTGGGCGCGGCGGAAGGCGATCTGGGCTTCGTAGCCGGCGCGCCAGGACTGGGGCGATGCTCCGCTGCCGGTGCGGCGGGCTGCGTGGGAAAGGCGAATGTTGCCGGCCAGGTCGATGGTGGCGACGCCCTGGGCGATGAGCTTTTCGGCGGCCTTGTTGAAGCTGTCGAGGTCCATTTTGAGGCGCTGGGCGAGGGGCTCGGGCATGAGGAAGGCTTCGGGATCGGACTCGGCGGTGAGGACCTGCGCGACGCGGGCGAGGTCGGAGGCGGGCGGATAGTCGCGCTCGAGGAAAAACTCGTGCATCTTGCGATCGGCGTAGCTGTGGAGGAGGACGGTGCGCGATGGTTTTCCGTCGCGTCCGGCGCGGCCGATCTCCTGGTAATAGGCCTCGACGGAGGCGGGCAGGGCGGTGTGGACGACGGTGCGGACATCGGCTTTGTCGATGCCCATGCCGAAGGCGATGGTGGCGACGACGACTTCGAGCTTGCCGGACTGGAAGGCGTGCTGAACGCGCTCGCGGACGGAGGGCTCGAGGCCGGCGTGATAGGCCGCGGCGACCGGTAAATCGCCCCCACTCGTCGCAGAGGACGCGACGAATGGGGCACCCGGCCTGATGGTCCGATTCAGCTCGGCGGCGAGTTCTTCAGAGGCTTTGCGCGAGGGCGCGTAGACGATGGCGGGGCGGGCGGCAGGATCGCGCAGGAGGCTGGTGGTGAACGCGTGGCGACGGGGCTTGGACATCTCGACGACTTCGATGGCCAGGTTGGAGCGGCGGAAGCCGTGAATGAAGAGCGCGGGGTTCTGCAGCTGAAGCTGGGCGACGATGTCCTGCTGCACGGTGGGGGTGGCGGTAGCGGTGAGGGCGAGGATGGGCGCGGGGCGCAAGGCGGGGAGGTGTTCGCCGAGGGTGCGATAGTCGGGGCGGAAGTCGTGTCCCCAGGCGCTGATGCAGTGGGCCTCGTCGATGGCGATGAGGGAGGGTTTGCGGCGGGCGAGCATCTCGGGGAAGCCGGGGACGCGGAGGCGCTCGGGGGCGATGAAGAGGAAGTTGAGGGCGCCGTCGAGGTAGTCGCGGCAGGACTGGCGGGCGTCGTCGCGGGAGAGGCCGGAGTGGATGCGGGCTACGCGCAGGCCGTGGGCGGAGAGCTTGGCGGCCTGGTCGTCCATCAGCGCGATGAGGGGGCTGACAACCAGCGCGGTGCCGCCGCGGGCGATGGCGGGGAGCTGGTAGCAGAGGGATTTGCCGGCTCCGGTGGGCATCACGAGCAGGACGTCGCGGCCGTCGGTGGCGGCGCGGCAGACGGCCTCCTGGTTGGCGCGGAAGGAAGGGAAGCCGAAGGTGGTTTGGAGCAGGGAGGTGAGGTCAGGCATTCGTTGGAGCTTTGAGAACTAGTGTCGCATGGGAGGTTAGAACTCGATGCCGCGCTGGGCGAGGATGCCATTTTGATAGGCGTGCTTGACTTCGCGCATCTCGGTGACGGTGTCGGCGAGTTCGACCAGGAGGGGGTGGGCGTTGCGGCCGGTGAGGATGACGTGGGTCATCTCGGGCTTGCGGCGGAGGACTTCGGCGACGGACGCGGGGTCGAGCATCTTGTAGCCGATGGCGTAGTTGATCTCGTCGAGGACGACGAGGTCCCAGTCGCCGGAGAGGATGGCGGCGGCGGACTCGGCCCAGGCGGCTTCGACCAGGCGGATGTCTTCGGGGTCGGTCTCAGCGCCGCCGACTTTGACGAAGCCGCGGCCGAGCTGCTTGATGACGAAGCTGGGGGTGGTTTCGGAGCCGCCGAGGGC
>CAWBFL010000034.1:0-5823 GCA_963787905.1 uncultured Acidobacteriaceae bacterium
GGTCGGGATTGTGCTGGATGACACCGTTCTCGTCCTTGTAGCTGATGCCGAGGATTTCGTTCAGCGGCTTGCCCTGGGCGAATTCCACCACGGAAAAATCGAACTCACGGCGGCAGACGAAATCGATAGCGGCACACTCGTTGAGCGCCTTATCGGTCGACGTGGTGACCGGCGGGCCGACGAACGCGATCTTGATGTTGGGGTAGGTCTGCTTGATGACCTCGGCCATCCGCTGGTCGCCGTCCCAGCCCATGGTGCTGGTAAACAGAACCAGGAATTCGTAGTCCTTCAGAATTCCGACGACATCCTGCCAGTTCAGGTGGTGGGGTGGAGCGTCGACCAGGCGCGACCCTTCCAGCATTCCGGCGGGGTAGGTGAGCCAGACCGGGTACCAGTAGGACTCGATTTCGCGGGTTGCAGGCCAGCGGCTGCTGGCGCCACCGTCAAACTTCTCAAAGGAGGGGGGATTCAGGAACAGCGTCTTGAGCGGCGTGGTCATTACCCTCAAGTTTACCACTTATGGCCGCTAATCGGCCCGCCCTCGCGGGCAAAATAGGGTTGCCACGCGAGATGCGGGACAGCGGGAGAGATTTCCGCTAAGCTACTGATTCTGCATTGATTTTCAGTGAGTGGCAGGCGGGAGTGGGGCAGCCGACGCGGGGCTGGGCGCATCCGGAGCGGGAACGGCCGACGGCGCAGGGGCAGCGATCTTCGGGTGGCGGTGGACCAGCCGCGCCAGGTCGGGACCGAACTCCAGAATCTGCCCGCCGAGCGCGCCAAACAGTGTGACCGAGGTCCCGTTTTCCAGGGTCAACGCGACGCCGCGCTCATTCGCGGGGTAGTACGAGTTCGAAATCGCGCCGGAGATGTAATTACCCAGCACATTCGAAACATTGGGCTGCCAGTGCCCGTTATCGCCTTTACAGATGACGGTCGTCGAGGCGGCATAGAGGAATCGCCTGAAGATCGTGCCCTTGCCCTTGCGGAAATAACGCGGGTCCTGGTGCAGCAGCTGAGGAAGCAGAGCGTTGCCGATTAATGCGCCGTTGACGTTGTCCGCATAATTGGCGCCGACGCGCTTGATGTATCCATCCGCGCCCCAGCCGTAACCGTTGTTATTGCCGACCAGTTCGCCGTAGCCTCCGCCAATCACGAAGGCCCAGCCGATATAAAACGGATCGACGGCGCTGTGCAGCGCCAGCTTCCACTTCTGGCCGCCGGACAGAGGCACGGCCTGGCCGTTCATCACCACCTGAAATTGCGGCATCACACCCAGCAGACGCTGTTTCTCCTGCACCTTCAGGTCTCGCTCGGCCTGATCATGCTGCAGCTTCTTGGCGTCGGCAGGCGAGGAATCGGCGGCAGGAGGATCCGCGGCGGCGCCAGCTTGTGCCGGGGGAACTGCCGGCTGCGAGGACGATGGGGCAGGATTTGCGGGAGCGGATGTTGCACCGGGTGCGGGACGATCGTTCTGATCGCCGTTTTGCGGCACAGGGGCGTCTGGAAGCAGCAAGGCCGCGTTCTCTACGGCTGCCTGAGGGGTGAGCTGCGGGGGCTGCGTCTGCGCGGAAACGCGGGAGGAAAACGACGCGGCAAACAGAGCGACCGTGGCCACAACGAGCCTAACGGAAAGAAGTGGCTTCACTTAGTAAGTTTACCCTACGCACGCACCGGATCAGCCATCGACGCAGGCAATATCCGCTACGTCATTCGGGGGATCAACATACCCCGATGCGGTAGGCTTGGACGACAAGGAGAACGCATGCAGTTCGAGATGGATAAGACGCCGCACAGGCAGGTCTACAACCTGCTCATCGGCCTGGTTGCACCACGGCCTATAGCCTGGGTCACCAGCATGGATGAAGAGGGCAACCTGAATGCCGCGCCGTTCAGCGCATACAACTACCTCTGCACCGATCCCCCGATTGTTGGCATGGGTGTCACCAACCGGCCCGACGCCGGCTATACACCGAAGGACACGGCGCGCAATATTCGCCGGACGGGTGAGTTTGTGATCAACGTGGTGACGGACGATCTGCTGGAGAAGATGAACATCACGGCTACGGACTTCCCTGCCGGCGTGAACGAGCTGGAGATGGCCGGGCTAAGTACGGCGCCGTCGTCGGTGGTTAAGGTTCCGCGCATTGCGGAGGCGCACGCGGCGCTCGAATGCCGCGAGTTTACCAGCATGGAGATTGGCCGCTCGCGCATCATCCTGGGCCGCGTGGTTGCGATGTATGTCGAGGACCGCTTTGTCGACCCCGCAGGGCCGTATATCAAAGCCGATGAACTGCACGCGGTAGGACGCATGAACGGCCTGGGCAACTACGCGCGCACCCGCGACGCCATGGTCACGGTGCCGCGCATCTCGTATGAAGAGTGGCGGAACGGAAAACGGTAGGCGGCCGCGCTAATTCAAATACTCGCGGATCCACGGGTCGCGGGAGTGGACGAGTTCTTCGGTGGTCCCCTGGAAGACGACGTGACACTCATTCAGCATCAGGAACTTGGTGCCCGGGTCGATGCCGCGTTCGGGACCGTCCTTCGAGATCGGCTTCATGCCGTGTTCGGGATCGTAGCGGTGAGTGGCCAGGGTGAAGGCGTCCTGCAGACGGTGCGTCACCATCAGCGACGTGGTATGCGAGACGTCGCGCTGCTTCATCACCAGCTCGATGATGGTGGTGGAGGTGATGGGGTCGAGGCCGCCGGTGGGCGAATCGTAGAGGATGAGATCGGGGTTGTTGATGATTGCCCGCGCGATTGAGACACGGCGGCGCATGCCTCCCGAGAGCTCCGGCGGGAACTTTTTGATTGCCTGCTCCAGTTCGACGAACTTCAACGCTTCCACGACGCGCGCGTGCGCCTCGGCTTCGGGGACATGTTCTTCGTGCAGCCGGTAGGCGACGTTGTCTTCGACGTCGAGCGAATCGAAGAGGGCGGACTCCTGGAAGACCATGCCAATGTTTGCGCGCAGGGCGAACAGGTCGCGCTGGGGCATGGCGGTCATCTCCTGCCCGAAGATGCGGATCGATCCGGAGTCGGGAATCAGCAGGCCGTTGGCGAGCTTCAGCAACACCGACTTGCCGCAGCCGGCGGGGCCGAGCAGGATGAGCGTCTGCCCGCGCTGCACGGAAAAGGAGATGTCCCTGAGCACCGGTTTGGTCTCGAACCGGATGGAGACGTTGCGGAATTCGACGACCGGAGCCGCATCGTCCTGCGGGTCGAGGGTTGCGGCGCCGGGGCTGGGGATGGCTTCGCTCATGGACGCCCTCAACTGCCGAAGATGCCAATCATGGCGCGGGTGACCAGCAGATCGACAATGATGATGAAAACCGAAGAGATGACCACGGCCTGGGTGGTCGCGCGACCGACGCCCTGGGTTCGCCGGTGGTCTTCATGCCGCAGTAGCAACCGACTGTGGCGATGATGAATGCGGAGAAGAGCGGCTTGGTGAGTCCCTGAATGATGTCCCCGTGGACCAGGCCACGGTAGGAATCGTGCAGGTAGGTGCTGGCGTTCAACCCCAGGATGGTGACCGACATCAGCGCCCCTCCGCCAATGCCGAAGGCGTCGGCGATGATGGTGAGGAAAAAGAGCATAAACACCGTAGCTACCAGGCGCGGAGCGACCAGCTTGCGGATCGGATCCGTGCCCAGGGCGCGCATCGCGTCCAGTTGCTCGGTGACCTTCATGGAGCCGATCTCTGACGCCATGCCGGCGGCGTTGCGGCCCGGAAACCATCAGCCCGGTCAGGACCGGACCGAGTTCCTTCACCATGGACAGCGAAACCAGCGAGCCGGTCATGGAAACGGCGCCAAACTCGGTGAGCGCGGTGGCCGATTGCAACGCCAGCACGCAGCCGGTGAAGAATCCGGTCAGGACGATAATGGGCAGGGAGCCGACCCCGATCGAGTCCATCTGGGTAACGATGTCCGCCCAGTAGCGCGGCCGCGTAAAGATCGCCGAGATAGCCGTGGCGCACAGAACGGAGTAATCCTGCACTGCCAGTATCTTCTGCTTGAGGAAGGCTTCTGGGGACGGAAAGGCCATGGCTTCTGAGGCTCAGGTTATCAGATGCACGCTCCGGCCCGGCGAGTGCGGGTTAAATTGACCTGCGGGGACGAGTCGCTTCGACAGCCGGAACGGCTGGGTCCGAGCTTCCGTGGATGGCAGCGACGCGAAAGTGAGAAGATAGTAAGCATGATTGCGGAACCACCGGCGGAGACCATGTTGGCCGCCGTCTTACACGGCAAGGAAGACCTGCGTATGCAGCGGATACCCATTCCGCATGCGGGCCCTGGAGAACTGTTGTTACGCGTGGGCGCGGCGCTCACCTGCGGAACCGACCTCAAGGTCTTCCGCCGCGGATATCACGCGCTGATGCTGAAGCCGCCCGATCGTCTTCGGCCATGAGCTGGCCGGGACGGTGGTCGAAGCGGGGCCGGGCGTCACCCGATTTTCCATTGGAGACCGTGTGGTCCCAATGAACTCTGCCCCGTGCGAAACTTGCTTTTTTTGCCAGCACGGCCAGCAGAACCTTTGCGAACATCTGCTGTTCAACAACGGAGCCTACGCGGAGTACATGCGCATTCCGGCACGCATCGTGGAAAATAACACGCTGCTGGTGCCGGATTCGGTGCCGCTGGAGCACGCCGCGCTGACCGAACCGCTTGCCTGTGTGGTGCAGGGGTCGAACGAAACCGGCGGGCAGCCGGGCGACACTATGATCGTCATCGGCGCCGGTCCGATTGGCCTGATGTTTATCCATGTGGCGCACTTGCGCGGACTGCGGGTGATTGCGGTGGTCAAACGCGACGACCAGGTAGCGGCTGCGCGGCGCTTCGGCGCATCTGAAGTGGTGCAGATCACTCCGGGAGTTGACACCGTGAAAGCGGTGCGGGCGCTGACCGGAGACGGCCGCGGCGCCGACGCCGTGGTTGAGGCGGTCGCTTCCCCTTCCACCTGGGAGGCGGCAGTGGCCATGGTGCGCAAGGGCGGAGTGGTCAACTTCTTTGGCGGGCCGCCCAAGGGCACCATCGTCGGCCTTGACACCAATCGCCTCCACTACGGCGACATTACGCTGAAGGCCAGCTTCCACCACACCCCGGCGGCCTGTGCAGCCGCTTTTGCCCTGGTCTGCAGCGGCAAGTTCCGATGCGCGGATTTCATTACCCGCACAGCCGGCCTGAACGACATCCCCGCGGTCTTCGCCCGCATGATGACTCGCAGCGCAGACAACATCGCCGACATCAAGACCGCGGTTCTGCCCAACGGCTACCGGCCTCTCGCGATCGCGGGTTCGCAAAGCAGGTCGCAGGAGAGCGAAGCATGACCGGCCCGGTCGAGCTCGCACCCCGCGAAGCCGCCGCGACCGATGTACTGGCCGGAGGGCCGCCCGAGTATCAAACTCCGGACGAACGGCCCACGCTGGACGAAGCGCGCGCGTGGTGCCACGCCCTCGCCACCACGCACTACGAGAACTTCCACGTCGCCACATTTTTCCTGCCCAAGCGGGTGCGCCCACACTTCGAGAGCGTTTATGCCTTCTGCCGCGTCTCGGACGACCTGGGCGATGAGGTAGCCGACACCACTACCGCGCTGCGCCTGCTGGAGACCTGGGGAACGATGCTGGACGAGTGCTACGATGCGCCCCAGCGCTCGCGCCATCCCGTCTTCGTTGCATTGCGCGAGACCATTGTCGCCTGCGATCTGCCGCGCGGCCTGTTTCACGATCTTCTGCGCGCCTTTGAGCAGGACCAGGTGAAGACCGAGTACTACACGTGGGATGAGGACGTTGAATATTCACGTTACTCCGCCAATCCC